>DASYYN010000252.1:0-3239 GCA_035933815.1 Acidobacteriaceae bacterium | reverse complement strand
TCGCGGTCCCATCCTGGATAGAACGGCCGCAGATAATCCAGCATCTGCCCCACGCGCATCCAGTCCGGCATCTCCTGGTTTTCGCTGACGTAGCCGACCCGGCTCAGCGCGCTTCCACGCAGCTCCTCCGCCGCAATGCCCAGCACCCAGGCATGGCCCGCCGTTGGCCGGAAGAGGTTCATCAGCAGCTTGATCAGCGTGGTCTTCCCCGCTCCATTCGCGCCGACGAGCGCGTAAATCGATCCCGGGGCCACGTCCATCTGCACCCCGGACAGCGCCTCCGTGCGCCCAAATCGCTTCGTCAGCCCCTCCGTCCGAATCACGCTCCGGATCACCGCCTGCTCCTGTGCGCTCATCGCTCGTTCCGGCCTCCCCCGTGCCCGTCTTCCGTTCCGCCCAGGCGTTGCCAGTGATTGCGCAGCGACTCCACCACTGCGCCCTCCTCAATGCCCAGCCGCTTCGCCTCGACCACCAGCTCTTCGATCTCCGGCCCCAGCAGCTCCGCGCGCTCTTTCCGGTTCGAATCCGGAATCTTCGCCACTACCGTGCCGATCCCCGGATGCGCCTCAAGGAATCCCTCGTTCACCAGATACGCCACGATCTTGTGCGCTGTGTTGGGATTAATCTTCAGCTCGCGGCTCAGCGCCCGCACCGACGGAAATGCGTCCCCCGGCCGCAGTTGTCCGGAAACCATCGCCCTCTTTGTCGCATACACCACCTGCTCGAAGATCGACAGCCCCGGACGAAACGTGACGCGAAACGGAATCACGGCTGTACTATTGCACGTAGTACACCGAAACGCAAGAGGGTTCCGCGCGCGCTTTCAACCGCGCCAAAGTTCAGGCCACGCCGGAGCTACAATGCGCCATGCCTCACCAGCACGTCTGCCGCGCCTTTTGCCGCGCCTCCCTGCCTGTCCTGTTCGCCGCGCTCGCCGTGTCAGCCGCAGCACAATCCAGGGTCGTCGACGCCACAGTCCATTCCCCAGGGCTCGAGCACAACCGGCTCGGCGATCCCGCGGACCAGCCCGTCTGCATCGTTCTTCCCGCAGCCTACGATCAGGACGCGCAGCGCCGCTTTCCCGTCCTCTACTTCCTGCACGGCTTCGCCGACTCCATGCCGCTCCACAGCCAGGCCGACTTCTTCCGCACCGCGCTCGATCGGCAGATCGCCGCGGGAGCCGCGCAGCCCTTCATCGTCGTGGTGCCCAACGGCCTGAACAAGTACCTCGGCGCCTTCTATGCCAATTCATCCACTACAGGCAACTGGGACGACTACATCACCCGCGACGTGGTCCGCTACGTCGACGCCCACTACCGCACCTTCGCCGACCCGGCGCACCGCGTCCTCTCCGGCCACTCGATGGGCGGATACGGCGCGCTCACCCTCGCCTTCCGCCATCCTGACGTCTTCGGCTCCGTCTATGCCATGAGCCCCTGCTGTACCGACATGGTCGCCGACGCCGGTCCCAGCAACTCCGCCTGGAAGGCGCTTCCCACCCTGCACTCCCCCGACGACGTACCCGCGGCCCTCCACAAAGGACAGTTCTTTGTCGCCGCATGGGGCGCGCTCGATGCCGCGCTCGATCCAGACCCCTCCAGCCCCATTTACGGCGACCCGCCATTTCGTCTGGTGGACGGCGAGCTCCGCACCGATCCTGAAGCGTATCGCCGCATCGCGTCCAACATGCCGGCCAACATGGTCGTTCCGCTGCTGCCGAAGATCGTTCAGCTCCGGGCCATCTTCATTGAGTACGGCGCTCAGGAGAACTTCACCCACATCGTCACCGGCGCGCAGGAGCTTTCCCAGCGTCTGTCGCAGGCCGGCGTCTCCCACACGCTGGAGGTCTTTCAGGGCGACCACGTGGATCACCTCACCGAGCGCATCGCCGGCCACCTGCTCCCGTGGGCGAGCGACCAGCTCTATCCGGCGAACGCTCCCAGGAACGCACTCGGCGCCCACTGAACAGGACTCTGCCCGAGCCCTGGTGCCGCTTTCGCTTCTATGTGGGGTATTTGGCGGGTACTTCTTCAGAGGAGGTTTGCTGCGGGTGGCTGAGGAGATTTCTGGGGACGGGGTGTGCGAAAGCGGCGCTCCATGGTTCAGCTCGACGACGCCCCGGATTCAGCCGAACCTTCCGAAGATCGTCGTTGCCGCTACTTAATGCAATTGCCGTGCCACGATCTGCCCGACGGAACAACCCTCTCCAGCACGTAGCAAGATCAACCGCTTAGGACAGCTCCCCCGCCTCAGGTCCGCGTCTGCCGCATTCCTTTGAACATGAACCCCTCATTGTCGGTGGACACACGCTTGTGCATCGCACTTCACACATTTGCCCTAAAGCACCCGAGGGTTAACTACCCTGATGCCTTCATCCAGCGCTTGAGGAACACGTAGAAAGGCACCACATTGTGCAGCATTTGGGCGCAGATATACGCCGGAATTCGCCATATCCAGCCAGATTCCTTTACTTCACACTTGAAGAATATTCAGGAAGCTGCTGCTGTGCAGCCTTGAGCCTGGAAATACGAGATCCAGATTCCGCGATCCCAGCGTCCGGAACGCCGCCTCGCCCAGCACCTGCCGGAAATCCGTCGTGATCGCCAGGTCGCGCCCTTCGTAGAGATGCTCCTGCGCCAGCCCCGGCCAGCGTCCGTAGACATGCCCGCCCCGGACGGGACCGCCCAGCACGAACATCACGTTGGCGTGGCCATGGTCGGTCCCGGCCGTACCGTTTTGACGACAGGTCCGCCCAAATTCCGACATCGTCACCAGCACGATGTTCTCGGCATCATCGCCCATATCCGTCCAGAACGCAGTCAGACCCTGGCTGAACTCCCGCAGCCGTCCTGCAAGCTGACCCTCGGCCGCGCCCTGGTTCTGGTGCGTATCCCATCCGCCGATATCCGCGAAGGCCGCCTCGACTCCAAGGTTCGCTTTCAAAAGCTGCGCGATCTGCTTCAGGCTGTTGCCGAAAGGTCCACCCGGATACTCCACGCCCGCCGCCGGTACGTACTTTGCCGGGTCGGCCACCTGCAGCATCTTCACCGCCTCAAAGGTCTCTCGCCCCGTGCCGTGCAGGACCGAGTCGGTGCTCTGGTCGTACATCGCCGCGAACCCGGCCGCCGCCGGGCTGCTTTGCACGCCGAAGTCGCGAATGTTGTCCAGCGCCACTGCCTGGATCCGCCCATCGAGGGTCCGCGGAATCTGCTCTCCCAGCGCCACAGCCCGGAAGGGCG
>DASYYN010000283.1:0-15638 GCA_035933815.1 Acidobacteriaceae bacterium | reverse complement strand
GAATTTCACATCAGCGAGAACGGGCGCGAGCAGAAGATCACCGTCTTTGAGGAACATCGCGCGAGCGATGCGCTCCAGACCGTGAAGGCACCGCAGCTGCCGCCGCACGTGTACACGAACTTCCCGCGTTATCAGCTGACGTCGGCCGCGAACGTCCTGCTGCTGGACGGGCTGAATACTCCGCTCTCGGACCAGGTGTATCTGCGGCGGAGGATGCTGCAGTTTCTGGGGACGATTCCCCCAGGAACCCGGATCGCCGTGTTCACGCTCGGCACGACGCTGAAGATGATTACCGGGTTCACCACCGACGCTGCGGCGCTGGCGAAGGCGCTCGGACCTGGCCGCGGGAATTCGGAGCGGAGCGCACTGCTCGACCCGGATTTCGACAACACCACGAACCAGGAGCTGGATATCGCATCGTCGCTGGGCATCTCGCAGCTGGCGACTTCGCAGATGAAGCAGTTTGTCTCCGACGCGCAGAACTTCCAGACCGGGTTGCGCGTTCAGGTGACGCTCGATTCGCTGGATCAGCTGGCAGCTTACCTGAGCACGATTCCGGGGCGGAAAAACCTGGTCTGGTTTTCAGCGTCGTTTCCGCTGCGATTCCTCGAAGGCGGCAGCGATCCCAATATGGATCCGATGGCGGACTACTCGGGCCAGGTAAAGAAGGCGGCGGAACTGCTCGCGTTGTCCCGCGTGGCGGTTTATCCGGTGGATACTCGCGGTCTGCTGAACGCGCCCGGTTCAGACACCGGGACGGAAGCGGGCCTTGCCAACGAGATGCGAACCGTTCCCGCAGGCTCAACGGCCAATGGGCAGTCGGTGGTAACGCAGCCCGGCGGCGGCAATGCGGGCATGGGTTCGTTCAGCGCAGATCAGCTGGAAACGCCGAATCCCGAACCCGGAGTCGGCGGCGAAGTAGGGCTGAAAGATCAGCGCTTCATGAATGATGTAGCCTCCGATCACTTCAACATGGACCGCATCGCAAAGGAGACCGGCGGCGAGGCCTTCTACAACCGCAACGCGCTGGGAGCGGTGCTGGGAGAGGCAATCGCCAACGGCTCGAGCTACTACACGATTGGATATACGCCCGAGGACCGGAACTACAACGGCGCGCTGCGGCAGATTGCCGTCCAGGTCGAGGGCGCCCGTTACGATCTCGAATATCGGCACGCCTACTTTGCGGATCCTCCGGCAGACGCCGTGAAATGGACCCCCGGCAAGAGGAATGCGCTGATCGACGCCATGCAGCATGGCTCGCCGCCACTGTCGCAGGTGGTTTTCAGCGTGCGGGCGCTGCCGGCGAATGATCCGGTGCTGAAGAACGTAACGGCGACAACAGGGCCTGCGGGATCCATGGCAGCGCAACTGAAGAATGCGCGGCGATTTGTGGTGGACTACTGGATCGATCCCCGCGGGCTCGATCACACGTCAGCGCCGGATGGCGGCCAGCAGTCGCAGATCGAACTGACGGAAGTGGCGTATGACGTCAATGGCAACCGGGTGAATTACGCCGATCAGGCCTTGGGTGTTACGCAGACGCAGGACCAGGCTGCCAGGGCGCTGCAGGGCGGATTGCCGCTGCGCCAGCAGATCGACTTGCCCGCGGAGAACATCTATCTGCGCGTCGGCGTCCACGACATGCTCAGCGGGCGCATCGGGACGCTGGAGATTCCAATGCCTGCAGGCAAGTAGCTGATTCCACGCAATGCGCCTGCGTCGGCTCGCGCCGGCGGAAAACTGACGCATTCCGATCACCTGCGGCATCTATACTGTGGCTCCGGAGTTCCGTCAGCTCCGGACCGTTCGTCATGCCAGTTGCCGTCGACATGTTCATCCGCTATGGGTATCTCCTTGTCTTCGTCTGGGTGCTGACGGAGCAGATGGGGATTCCTGTGCCGAGCACGCCGCTGCTGATCATGGCGGGGACACTGACCGCGACGCACAGGATTCACCTGGTTCCGGTCCTGCTGGCGGCTCTGGCGGGCAGCGTGATTGCCGATTCGGTTTGGTACGTGCTGGGCAAGAAGTACGGGTCGGCGGTTGTGCGTCTGGTCTGCAAGCTGAGCCTCGAGAGCTCGGCCTGCGTGCAGAAGACGGAGCTGTACTTTACAAAGCGCGGCGCTGTGGCCCTGCTGGCGGCGAAGTTCGTTCCAGGGCTGGGATCGGTGGCAGCGCCGATTGCGGGGCAGATTGGGATGGATTACGGGAAGTTTGTCATCTTCGATGCGGGCGGGATCCTGCTGTGGAGTCTTTCGGCGACGCTGGGCGGGCGGTTCTTCGGAGACGTGCTCAAGCACAATCCGCAGGCCTTTTCGACGGCGGCTCATTTCTTCGTGGTGATCTTTGTGGCGCTGCTGGCGGGCTTCCTGACGTGGAGAATGCTGCAGCGGCGGGCGTTTCTCAAGTCGGTCCGGATGGCCCGGCTGGAGCCGCAGGAACTCAAGCGGCTCATGGATGAAGGCGAACCGGTCTTCATCGTGGACCTGCGGCATCCGCTGGATTACCTGCCCGATCCGCGCACGCTGCCCGGCGCGCTGAGCCTGACTCCGGACAAGCTGATGGAGCACAGCGAGCGCATTCCGCGCGACCAGGAAATCGTGCTGTTCTGCACCTGCCCGAGCGAAGCCACCGCGGCCCGCATGGCTCTGGCGCTGCGCAAGATGGGCATCCGGCAGGTGCGCCCCCTGCGCGGCGGCTACGACGAGTGGAAGAAGCTCGGCTATCCGCTGGTGGAGATTCAGCAGACCACGGCGGCATAGAGACAGGGCACAGGGCTCAGAGTCCGTTGCGGAGTGCGGCACAGGCGCGCTCCAGGTCCTCGTCGCGTTTGGCGAAGCAGAAGCGGAGGAGGTTCTCTCCGCGTCCCACTGCAAAGAAAGCGGTGCCGGCGACGGCGGCGACTCCGGTTGCGCGCAGCAGGTTGCGAGCCTTCTCGCGCGCGGTAGCCCCGGGGAGGGCAGATGCATCCGCCAGGACGTAGTAGGCGCCGGCCGGAATCGACGGGGTCATGCCTGCCTCGGTGAGGGCGCCGCAGAGCATGTCGCGCTTGGCCTGGTATTCGGTAGCAAGCGCCGAGTAGAAGCTCTCGCCCAGCTGCAGGAGCCCTGCCGCGCAGGCGTGCTGGAAGGGCGATGGCGCGCAGACATAGACGAGGTCGTGAAAGTAGCTGATGGCGGGGATCCATCGTGGATCGGCGGCCAGGTAGCCGATGCGCCATCCGGTGATGCTGAAGGTCTTCGACAGGCCGGAAATGGTGATGGTGCGCTCGGCCATGCCGGGCAGCGTGGCGAGGCTGATGTGCTCCCTGCCGTCGTAGAGGAAGTACTCGTAGATCTCGTCGGTGAGGACGAAGAGGTCGTGCTCGATGGCCA
Organism: Acidobacteriaceae bacterium; assembly: GCA_035933815.1. GTDB lineage: Bacteria > Acidobacteriota > Terriglobia > Terriglobales > Acidobacteriaceae > Palsa-343. The sequence continues at coordinate 12,264 of DASYYN010000283.1, read as the reverse complement.
GCGCGGCGATTGCCTGCAACTCGGCGCGGCTGAAGACCTTGCCGCAGGGATTCGAGGGCGAGTTGATGACGATACCGCGGGTGCGCGGCGTGATGGCGGCGCGCAGGGCGTCGGAGTCGACGGTCCAGTTCGGCGCAGCCATCTGAACGGCGATGGCGTTGACACGCTGCGCACGCAGCGTGTTCAGGTGGTATCCGTAGAACGGCTCGAAGAGGATGACCTCGTCGCCCGGATCGAAGAGCGCGGTGCAGGCGGCGTGGAACGCTCCCGTTGCGCCCGAGGTCACGAGGATCTGCGAGACGGGGTCGGCGCTGAGCCCGTTGTAGCGGGCCAGCTTCCCGGCGATGGCGGCGCGCAGCGGCGCGATGCCGTCGAGGCGCGTGTAGATGTTGTAGCCCTGCTCGATAGCCTCGATGGCGCGAGTCATCACGGGCGAGGGCACTCCGGTGTCGCAGACTCCCTGGGCCAGATTGACGCCGCCCACGCTCTCGCATTCGACGGTCATGGCGCGGATTTCAGACTGAACCACGCCGGGAGAGATGGCGCTGAGACGGAGTTTGTCGGCGGCGGTGGGCATGGCTTTTAGCGTACAGCGTTCAGCGCTCAGCGATCAGCAAGTCAGCGAGTCAGCGGGTCAGCGGGTTAGCGAGTCAGCGAGTCAGCAGTCAGCAGTCAGCAAGTCACCCGTGGTTCCGCGGCTTGGGGGATCATTTCTTAAATTTTGCTGATCATCCCTCCGTAAGCATTTCATTCCAAACGATGTCACTAAAAACGTCCCCTGGGAAGCAATTGAAAACAAAGTGCGTGACTTTGTCCTCAATTGCTTGCGGCGATTTCAGCGTTCAGCGTTCATCACCGACGCAGATGAAAAGAGCCTCGCGGGACGTGAAGTCCCCCTATTTTCAGAATAGCAATTTGCGTGGAATTTCCTGCCAGGTTTGTTGGGTTGTTCTGGCGGGGAAGTGATGTGGAATCAGTGGTGATTACGTTGGTGCGGAGCGCGGGGCCTTGACAAGTTTTCACGTCTGCGATGAAGCACGGACAGCCGGTCCCGGCGAGGATCAACATCCAGGTGAACTTCAGGATCTGGTGAGTTACGGTTGCATCTCATCACCACGTAAGTCCAACGGCCTTTCTCATGGCTTGTTCAAATGCCTGATCGTCGAGGCTTCTTCGCAAGCCCAAAATCACCTCAGCGTCCTGGCCGACCGGTACACGAAAAGGTGTGGCGGGGTCTTCGATGGCCCCGGCGATAGCCAATGCGACAACTTCGGGCCCGGTTCGACCAGATGGTCCCGTCATTTTGCTGTCTGCTCCGGCCCACTGCTCCCAAAGTCCTGCGTAGTCGGCTGGTCCCTTATGAGGCTCGATCGCTTTGAAGCCGGAAGCGATGGTTCCGGGCTCGATCAGCACGCAGCGTATTCCAAAGTGACGGACCTCCAGATGCAGTGACTCCGTGAACGCTTCGAGCGCGAACTTGGAGGCACTATACGGTGCTCTGAGCGGCGAGGACACCCGGCCGTTCACACTCGACACATTCACGATCACGCCGGAACCCCGCTTTCGCCAGGCGGGCAAGACCGCCTGGATTACGCGCAACGGGCCGAGCGTGTTTGTCTCGAAAATCTGCCGAATACGATCAAGAGGAAAGCCTTCCACCGGCCCTCCGCCACCTATGCCTGCGTTGTTGACGATTGCATCAAGCGGACCAGCCTCTTCCAGGCACCGCGCGACGGAGTCGTCGCTGGTGACATCAAGCACATGGGCCTCGATGGCTTCCGATCCACTCAAAGCGGATACGTCGGTGGCTACGACTGAATGCCCCCGGTTGGCAAGTATCTGCGCTGTCGCCATGCCTATGCCGCCTGCCGCACCGGTAACCAATACCCTGAGCGCCTTTGACATTCGGAAGATCCTCTTTCGTGTCGTACCCTGTGTTCTGGAGTTCGGTCGCCAATCACCGCACAAATCTACTACATGGATCAACCCCCGGGAGTTCTCGCCGTACACCTCCCGGCCACAGACGTGTGAAGGCAGGGTCGCAGACAAGTCGGCCGAGGCGCGCAACGGTTTCCGACGCTTCGCGCAGGGTGACCAAGCAATTTTCAATAACTTGCCGGAGCCCAAAATCAGTAAATCCCGCGAGCCCACGAAGTTGCCGCATCCCTGATGCCGGCATTTCCCCAGGTCGCTCCCTGCGCTTTGGTACCATTCGGGCGAGATAGGCCGATGGTTCGGATGGTTGGTTGGTCGTTAAGGAGAGAAAGCGCGGCTCGATTTCGGATGAGCCGCTGGGCGCACATTCCGATCGGAGACTATGTGACGCGCATCTGTTGCGTGTCGATCTTGTTCTGCTTCTGCGCTATGCTTTGCCGTGCCCAGGGGACCAGGACAGACCAGGAACTGCTCAGGCAAGCGCGCGAAAAATACGATGCTCCGTTTACCAGGAACCTGCAGTCCTTCGATTGCGCCGTGGATTTCAGCTGGAAGCAGCACTTCACCGAGACGCTGCGCCTTGGAGATGAAGGGACAGACGAGGAACTCGAAAAGATCTTTCAGCCGATTCGGAACCGCGTCCTGGTGACGCGAGAGAAAGTGACCGTTTCGTCCGGCCTTTCTGATGATGCGATCAGCAGGCTCCCCCACGGCGGCATGGCAGAGTTCCTGCTGGAGCACGCCGTGCAGAAGAGCCTCTATACCTGGTTGGACGCAGAGAGGAACGCGATGCTGCCGGGGCCCGACACGTCGGTTTCCTTCGTGCAATCACCGTCGGGCTACAAGTTGGATTTCACGATGGAGGGCTCAGATGTCGAGATGGTTCTCGCTCCTGATATGCGGCTGCAGAGCGCAGCCGAGAAAGCAAATCAAGCGGACCATTTCGAGACCTCATTCGTGAATGGCCAGCACGGGTTCCTTCTCACGTCACTGACCATGGGGGAAGACGGGAACTTCGCGCCGGGTAACCGCCTGATTTACACCTATACGTACCAGACGTTCGATGGTATCGAGCTGCCAGAGAACGTAGCCGTAGTCAGAGAAAGTCACCGTGAGGTGTGGCGATACAAGCTGAGCGGCTGCACGGTGCAAACCACTCAATGAAGTGTTGCTGATTGGCCTCGGATGCCTGCCAATTGCGCATCCAGAGGTGCATCTTCCATCCGCGCTGCACGATTCAATTTGACAGACAGCACTGTTACCTGTTTACTCTAGGCATCGTCGGTCAATGCCTCATGGAAAACGAAAAGGATATCTCTCGGGATCTGTTTCCCGGCGCACTGGAGATGATGATTCTCGAATCTCTGCGTCGGCAACCCGCGCACGGCTACGCGCTCGTGCAACACATTCAGCAGCGATCCAAAAACCTTCTTCAGGTTGAAGAAGGCTCCCTGTATCCGGCTCTGCAGCGGTTGCTCAAGGCGAAGATGGTCAAGGCAGAATGGACGATCTCGTCCTCGACGAACCGTCGCGTGCGCATGTACCAGATCACCAAAGCCGGTCTGCAGCACCTGGAGCGGGAGATATCGAGCTTTGATCGCATGCTCGAAGGCATCCAGATGGTGCTTGGGCCGGCCCGGCGGGCTACCAACTCCTAAGGAGGGCAGGGGCATGAGCTGGTTCGAACGAATCTTCCGCCGCGGGCGCCTTGACGAAGACCTCGCCGAAGAGTTGCGGGGGCATATCGAAGAGAGAACCGAGCAGATCATGCGTCTCGAGAATCTGTCGCGACCCGAGGCCCGCCAGGCAGCTCTTCGCGCCTTTGGCAATCCCACTCTGGTCCAGACGCGCAGTCGCGAGGTCTGGGAATGGTCCAGGCTCGAGGCATTTCTCAACGATCTCAAACTCATCGGCCGTCGACTGTCGAAGTCCCCAGGCTTCGCCGTCACCGTTCTTCTTACCTTGTCGATCGGCATCGGCGCCAACACAGCAGTTTTCAGCGTAGTCGAGAGCGTTCTTCTCAGACCGCTGCCCTATCCGCAATCGGACCGGCTGGTCACACTTTCGCTGCAGGCGCCTGGAGCCGCCGGACTGATGAGCTTTCGTGACGGCCTGCTCCTCTCCCCATCCATGTTTCTCACATTCGCTGAGCACAACCGCACCTTCCAGTCGCTTGGGGTATGGCATGCGAGTACGGCGAACCTTACCGGAATCGGACAGCCGGAAGAAGTTCACGTAATTACGGTGAGCAGTGGATTACTTGAGGCGCTGGCGGTTCCGGCCTTCGCCGGCCGTTGGTTAAATGCAGAGGATCAAACGCCGCACGGCAGCAACGGCGTGGTGATCGGCTACGGCTTCTGGCAGAGGCAATTCGGCGGTCAGCGAAGCGTCATCGGGCAGACCATCCGGCTGGATACACAATCATGGCAGATTGTCGGAATCATGCCGCGCGGTTTCAAAGTGGTTGATTCCGAGTTCGACGTCTTACGGCCCGCACCGGCAGCATTCGATCCTCACCATCAAATTATGGAAGGATTCGCCTGGAATGGTGTAGGACGATTGAAAAACGGCGTCACCATCGGGCGGGCCGATGCGGACATTTCGAGCCTGATTCCCGTCTGGATGGATTCATGGTCGGACGGCCCGGGCAGCAATTCGCACTTCTTTGAAACCTGGCGCATCACTGCTGCTCTCAAGCCGCTCAAGCAGCAGGTGATTGGCGGCATTGGCAATGTGCTCTGGCTGGTGATGGGCACGATCGGCGTGGTGATGTTGATCGTCTGCACGAATGTGGCCAACCTGCTGCTCGTGCGCGCCGATTCGCGGCAGCAGGAACTGGCAGTTCGGGCAGCGCTTGGCGCCGGCCGCGGCCGCATCGCTCGCGAACTGATCTTCGAGAGTCTGGTACTCGGCGCAATCGGCGGAGCGGCGGGAATCGCAGTGGCCTACGGGGCGCTGCAACTGCTCTCGGCCATCGGCCCTTCGAATCTGCCTCGTCTGAGTGAAATTTCCCTTAGCTTCGAGTCATTGTGTTTCACCGCCGGGCTTGCGATCTTTTCCGGGCTCTTCTTCGGATCGATCGTGTCGCTCAAGTTCTCGCGCATCGTACCCGGCGCAGCTCTGCGAGGATCCAGTCGTACCGCAAGCGCGGGACGCGATCGGCACCGTTCGCAAAACGTGCTGGTTGTTTCCCAGGTAGCGATGGCGCTGGTTTTGCTGGTCTGCGCCGGGTTGATGATGCGCAGTTTCGCCGCGCTGCTCAGCACACAACCGGGGTTTTCCGATCCGAAACATCTCCAGACGATGCAAGTGGCAATCTTGCCATCCATCGCTTCCGGTCCCGTTTCCGTGACACACATGCAGAACGAGATTGCCGACAAGCTTGCACATCTTCCGGGCGTCTCCTCCGTGGGGTATGCGGCGGACGTGCCGATGGATGGCCTTGAGCCAAACTGGAACAGCATCCTGGTGAAGGGAAGAGATTCGTGGGACGCGAAGAGTACCGTTCCGATGCGCCTCTTCAACTACACTTCGCCCAACTACTTTCATACGATGGGTTCTCGCCTGATCGCAGGCCGCGAATTCACGTGGGATGACGTGTACGGTCAGCGACCGGTCGTTATTCTCTCGGAGAATCTGGCGCGCGAACTTTTTGGCTCGGCCCAGGCTGCCATTGGCAAGCAGATTACCTATTTCCAGCAGATGCCGTGGCATCCAGTGATCGGCGTGGTCGAGGACGCGCGGCACAACGGGGTGGACGCCCCGGCGCCAGCCATCGTCTATTGGCCGACTATGATGCCGAATCTTTACGGCCCCGAGCCCCTCGATGCCGTGCGGGGAGTGACGTTTGTCGTGCGCAGCCAGCGCGCCGGCTCGGAGAGCCTCACCCAGGAGATGCAGCAGGCCGTTTGGCAAATCAATGGCGAGCTGCCTGTGAGCGGACTCCGCACCATGCAGGAGATCGACTCGAAGTCCCTGGCGCGAACTTCGTTCACGCTCACAATGCTCGGAATCGCTGCTGGACTGGCTCTGGCACTCGGGATCATCGGCATCTATGGGGTCATCTCCTACTCAGTGTCGCAGCGCACGCGAGAGATGGGCATTCGCATCGCTCTTGGCGCTCAAAAAGGAAAACTGCGCTGGATTTTTGTACGCTCCGCCCTCACACTCGCCGGTGTCGGCGTGGTCATCGGCCTCAGTGCAGCCGCCGTAGTCGCACAGCTGATGCGGGCTCTCCTGTTTGGCGTCCGGCCGCTGGACCCTCTGAGTTTCGCCACCATGGCTCTCGTCCTGGTCGCAGCAGCTGCGCTTGCCAGCTACTTGCCGGCTTCCCGCATTTTCGCGATTAACCCTGCAGATGTGCTCAAAGCTGAGTGACCGCGCCTGACCAGCTGGGACTCATAATTCGGCCGGAACTTGCCGCACCCCCGAATCGGTAAATCCTGCGGGCGCACGCACTTGCCTGGTCCCAGGGAACGCGGGCGTTAGCTCCGAACCGAGATTTCCGGTTTGCCCGTAATGCCTCTGGAATCAAAGTCATGGAGAAAACCCGGTGAGCGGCTCGCCTCACAATGCTCTGCTGCTCTGGTTTGTGGTTTTTTGACCAACCGATGCCTGGACTGCGGCATCCCCACGGAAGTGGCGCATATTTTGTCAATCTCGTATGACGCCGAACTCCTCAAAACGCGCAAACTTCTGCTGGAGTACCGGGGGCACAACGTCACATCGGCGGAGGGGTTCGCGGAGGCATTTCGCATCTGCGGAGACCCCAACACGAACTTTGACCTGATCGTGTTGGGACACTCGATCCCTCATCAGGACAAGCGTGCCATGATCCAGCACTGCGTTCACATCTGCTCCTGCCCGGTACTGGCATTATTGCGGGAGAATGAGCCGCCGGTGGAAGAGGCGACCCGGTCAGTCCCGCCGGACCCCAGCACATTGCTGGGCGCAGTGCAGGAAATCCTGAGCGAGGCTCCAAGCCTGCGGTAAACGTGAGCGAGTTGCTGCCCGGGAAGCCGCACTCTGGTTTCGCGTCGGCTATCGTCGAGGTCAATGAGCAGAATTTCCCCGATCACGCAGCCCGAGCCGTGCCATGAAAATGCTGCTTACTGTCCAGGCTCCGGAGCCTTTGGAGAAGCCAGGCCAACTGGATCGGTTTCACCACTAACTCGAAGTCGTGGCCCCGCGCAGATCCCTTCGCCAGCCGTCGGTGCGCGTCCTCGTGTCCTGAGGTCAGAAGAACGCGAGGAACAGGAGCCGTCTCGCAGATCGCTATCGCAGCATCGACACCGTCAATTTCACCCATGATCACGTCCATGACGATCCAATCCGGATGAGACTCCAGTGCAGATGCAATACCCTCCGAACCACTGTAGGCAGCTTTTGCGTCCACGCCATGGCTCCTGAGCGCGGAAACCAGCGCATCGGCAAAATTCCTGTTGTCGTCGACAATGAGCACGCGCGGAATGGCTGCAGGGACTGTCATAGCCGCATCTCGGAAAGACCCAGGCAGGAACTGCTTCGGGCGAGCGGGAATCGGCAGGACCTAACCCTTGGATGTCCCATCCAGTCAGTACGCTGTGCCCAGAGGCACCACGCTCAGAGATAGCTACCGACGCTCGATTGGCCTCAAGCCCCCTCGCTCAACAATTTGCCGCATATGCTTCGGGCTAACACGCCGGAATTCAGCGCGATGCCGCAGGTCCAGCGCAAAGCCGGCCAGGGATGAAGCGGTCAGGCATAAGCCGGTCAATGGTGAAGCGGTGATCGAAGAGCAGCCGCAGATCCTTCGTCGGCCGCTGCCGCGACCTCCTCAGGATGACAACTGTTGGGGCTGGGTTTGGTGTTTTGCTAGACGTCCATGACGGAGTCTTCGATGGCGCGGCGGACGTTGCCCTGGGCGCGGGCGAGGCGGCGAACCGCTTCGGGCTTATCGACTCCTGCTTTGAGCATCACCAGCGCGACGGGAACGCTGCGGCCGGCCGAGCGGATCACGTCGACAGCCTTCTCGCGGGTGACGTCGCAGGCGCGCGTCAGGATGGAGATGCCGCGCTCGATGAGCTTGGAGTTGTGCATGTGCACGTTGACCATCAGGTTCTCGTACACATAGCCGAGGCGCGTCATGGCTCCGGTGGTGATCATGTTGGTGATCATCTTCTGGGCGGTGGCGGCCTTCATGCGCGTGGAGCCGGAGATGACTTCGGGCCCGACTTCGGCGACGATCGGCGTGTCGACGACGGTGGTCAGCGGCGAATTGGGGTTGCAGGTGATGCAGGCGGTCTTTGCGCCGAGGGTGCGGGCGTAGGCGACGGCGGCGACCACGTAGGGGGTGCGTCCGCTGGCGGAGAGCCCGATGACGACGTCTTTGCGGCTGGGGCGGCGGCGGGCGATGTCGCGCTTGCCCAGTTCCTCTGAGTCTTCGTTGACTTCCACCGGCGAGGCCAGCGCCTTCGGTCCGCCGGCCATGATGTACTGCACCGTCTGCGGGCTGGTAGAGAAGTAGGCGGGGATCTCGCAGGCGTCGAGAGCGGCGAGGCGGCCGCTGGAGCCGGCGCCGACATAAATCAGGCGCCCGCCCTCGCGGAGCGCGTGGGCGACCATGTCGATGACCTGGGCGATCTCGGGGATCGCCTTCTTCACCGCGGCGGCAATCTTCTGGTCTTCCTGATTGATGATGCGGGCGATTTCAACCGCGGAGCGCGTGTCGAAGCCGCGGGAGGCTTCATTCGCTTTCTCGGTCAGCATCTCGTGGAGGTTGGCCGAGGACCCGTTTGATCCGTTCGCGGTCGCAGCGGTGATATCGGTCTGCGGATGAGTTGAGGTGCCCATTTTGCTCGCTTTTGCGCGGAAAGTCCCTACGTAATTCTAACTCGACTGAGGAGGCATCCAGATTCTTTTTGATAATCCCGGATCGAGGTACCCGAAGTAACGGGGGGCCCTCGGGTGAGACGTATGGGGGATGGAAAAATCACCAGGCGTGTTGGCCGATGGCGCCCTTGCCGGCTTCGATACCGCGAATCTGGCCGTCGCGCATATGGATAATGCGGTCGGCGATGGAGGCCGCTTCCGGGTTGTGGGTGATCATAAGGACCGTTTGCCGAAATTCGCGGTTGGAACGGCGGAGCATGTCGAGGACCGCGTCGGAGTTCTCGGTGTCGAGGTTCCCGGTGGGCTCATCGGCCAGCACGATGGCGGGGCGGGTGATCAGGGCGCGGGCGATGGCGACGCGCTGCTGTTCGCCTCCGGACAGCTCGGAGGGGCGGTGGTCGAGGCGTCCGGCAATGGAGAGCAGTTCGGTGAGATGGGCGAAGAACTTTGGGTCCATCGGCTCGTTGCGGCCGGAAATCTCGTAGGCGATCTCGATGTTGGAGCGGGCGGTAAGGGTCGGCAGCAGGTTGAACTTCTGGAAGATGAAGCCGATGCGGGCGCGGCGCATGCGAGTGCGCTCGGCGTCGCCCAGGGAGGAGAAGTCGACTCCGCCGATGAGGACGCGGCCGGAGGTGGCGCGGGTGAGCCCGCCGAGGAGATAGAAGAGCGTGGATTTACCGCTGCCGGAGGGTCCGACGATGGCGACGAACTCGCCAGGCTCGACGGAGAAGGTGGCATTGCGAAGTGCCGGAACTTCAAGCCTGCCGGAGCGGTAGACCTTGCCGAGGTTCTCGGCGCGAATCATTGATTCCACTGAACGATTGTAAATGGGGGAGGGGGGGAGGGCCGTCAGCTGAGGCCGGTGAAGCAGTTGTCCCTGAAACCGAAGGAAGAAAGCCGGGGGCCGAAGCCCCCCGGAAATCAAAATGCCAGGATGAGAACCACCTGCGATGAACCGGGACTATAGCATTGCGGAAGCCGCCGGCTGCGCTGAGGCCTCGAAAGGTCCAGCGGCGGGGCCGGTGAAGAGGCGGACAGCCTTCTTGGGGCCGCGCTTGCGGGCGATCATGATGCGAATGCGCTCGAGGACTTCGACGGGGGTGCTGGCGCCTTTGGGAAGGAAGGCGTCGGCGCGGTTGCCGTGGGCGAACTCCTTCACGGAACCGCTGAGCAGGATCATGGGGACGTCGGGGGCGATGTCTTTCATGCGGCGCACCATTTCGTTGCCGTCCATGGAGGGCATGACGAGGTCCCCGAGAACCAGGTCAATGCCACCCTGGCGGAAACGGTCGAGAGCTTCCTCAGCTCCTTTAGCAGCAATCACGCGGTAGCCGCGTGTTTCGAGCAGGAACTTGCGCACGGAGAGGATTTGGTCGTTGTCATCTACGCAGAGGATGGTTTTTCTGGGTCTCATGATTCTCCTGAAACCGCCCGCGGAAGGCAGTCTTGCTGGGGCGCGAGGCACACGTTGACTCTGTGCGCCCGCGTGCGGGTTGCGATGGCTCGCATCCGGGCACATGAGGGGTCAGGGACGCGGATGTTGAAAACTCACGCGCGCAGACGACCCGGTTCATGGCCCGGATGCGAGGGAACGGAGAGGGTCCGCACAGAACTTCGACCCGCGCGAGATCCTGGGGTGCCAGGAAAAAATAGCGGATGGCGAAGGCTGGCCGGATGGGCCTCAGAGCCGTTCCAATTTCAGTTGTCAGAAAAAGGCGAAAGTGACGCCCCGAAACAACGCGGTTCAGGCGGAACGCACGGACTCAGTTTCGTTTGCGAAGAGCCCTTTTGCCTCAGGTTTCGCAGGCGATTCGTCAAATTCGTGTGAGCTGTTGAAGCACGCTGGTTCGGAAACGCCACGTCAGAATAGGAAGAGCACCCCCGCGTGTCTATAGGGAACATGAGGCGAACATTCGCAGTACCTCCGGGTGGCGGATGCACTGAAGTGTGTTATCGCCCGATGAACACTGGATGAACGAGATGCGGAGGTTGTGGAAGGGGTGTGGATTGCGGAGGGAAAACCGGGGAATTTGCTGCAAATGCAGTGCGCCGCGCGAAATCGTTTCAGGAGATTTCGCGCGAGCGCGGATTTCGATCAGTGATGGAAGACCTGACTCAGCATCTCCGACTGGACTTTATTGAGCTGCTGGATGGTAGCTTCCAGAGTGGGACGAGCGTCGAGTGAGGCTCCGACAAGTAGCTCATGAAGGCGGAAGGCCGTGTGGCGGATGAGGATCTCGGCATTCTTGAGCTTGTGAGCGTCGTGCAGAAAGCTCATCTGGATTTTGGACGCGTAGCTTTGGGCGGATTTCAGGGACTGGGAAGCCTGCTGATCGTCACCGGCCTGGTACTGCGCGGTGGCGAGTTCGGTCATGGAGTGGACGAGTTCAGCGTAGAGATAAGGTTGTTGGTCGGGGGGAGCAATCGCCGCTTTTGCCTCGAGCTGGGCCAGCGCATGAGCGTCCGGCACACGATCATCGATGCCGTGGGCCCAGGCCAGGGAGGCGGGAAGGAGGACGGCGGCGACAACAGCAACATACCGCATGGCGCACCTCTGGGGAACGCGAGATCGAAACGATACCGCAAATACCCTGTTCCGCGCCACTGGAATCGGCGGCAACTGCGCCAAAGGCGTCCCAAAACGGGAGACACCCCACAGAGCCCTCGTCCAACCGCCCATGGCGATTGCGAGCACCAGTCTTATTTTTCAAGGGCGGCAAGCCGGTGCTTCGCTTGCCATTCCTGATCGGGGTATTTCCCCTGGGCGGCTGCCAGGAACTTCTGATAGTAGCCCACCGCTGCTTTACTTTGATGGAGATTGTCGTAGGCCGTTGCCCAGAGAAACAACGTGGGTGGGTTGTCAGGTGCGTATTTTGAGCGCATGGAAAGCGCGTGGAGCTCGTCGGTGTACTGATGCAGTTCGGAGTCGGCAAAAGCGATGCCGGACCACGCATCGACATCGGAAGGATTCGCGGCGAGAGCTTTGCGGAAGCCGGCGATGGCTTCGGCGTAGTGCTGACCGCGGATGAGGATGCGGCCGCGTGCGTCGTGCAGTTCGGCATCGTTGGGCGAGGCGGCGATGAGTTGCTGATAGAGCGCGTCGGCCTTGTCGAGATTACCGGCCTGAACTTCGGCATCGGCGAGCATCGTGGCGACGCTGCGGCTCGAAGGCTCGATCTGGTGAATTTTTTCGAGGAGGGCGAGGGCGTCATCGTGCTTGCCCTCGGCGCTGAGGATGGCGGCGAGCTGCGCGTTGAGAGCGGGGTTATCCGGGTCGCGGCGGAGCGCCGCCTCGAGGAGGGGCTCTGCGTCGGCGTAGCGCTTCTGGACGATGAGTATGTGCACCAGGCCGGAGGTCGCCTGGGAGGAATTCGGATCCTGCTGGAGAAGGCGGCGGTAGGCCTGCTCAGCGACGTCGTTGTCGCCGGCGTGCTCGGCGATCTGGGCGGTGAGCAGGGT
>DASYYN010000279.1:0-11086 GCA_035933815.1 Acidobacteriaceae bacterium | reverse complement strand
CGCTGAGCTGATCCCAGATGGACGCGGTCGCGGAGACTGAGCGCGATCTGCGTCAGTTCGTCGCAGGAGGACAGCGGCTCCGCTGGCGTGAGGCTGCGCGTCAGGATTTTGAACTCCGCTGTCTTCAGCTTCAGCACCACGGTGCGCGGGATGCGCGTCTCGTTGCGTGATGCGGCCCAGACCTTCTCGGCGAGGCGGCGGATCGCGTCCTCCGTTTCGTCGAGGGGCACGTCGCGCTCGACGGTGTCCTCGGCGGAGATGGACTGCGTCGGCCGGTTCGGCTCGACTGGGTTCTCGTCGATGCCGAAGGCGAGTTCGTGCAGCCGGATGCCATGCCGGCCGAAGTTGCTCTCGAGAACCGCGGGATCGAGCGCGCGCAGGTGGGCGACGGTTTGGATGCCGAAGGTCTTGAGGCGCTCGGCCGTGACTTTGCCCACGCCCGGCAGGCGCTCGACGGGGAGCGGCGGCAGAAATGTGTCCACATCCTCCGGCTGGATCACGAAGAGCCCGTCGGGCTTTTTCCAGTCGGAGGCGATCTTCGCGAGAAACTTGTTCGGCGCTACGCCTGCGGAAGCCGTAAGCTGCAGCTCGTCGCGAATCTGCTGGCGGATGGCTTTCGCCACTTTGGTCGCCGTCGGCAGCCCGCACTTGTTCTCCGTCACATCGAGATAGGCTTCGTCGAGCGAAAGCGGCTCGATCATATCTGTGTGGCGGCGAAAGATCTCACGCGTCTGGCGCGACACCGCGCGGTAGCGCACAAAATCCGGAGGCACGAAGATCGCCTCCGGGCACAAACGCTCGGCACGAACCGCAGGCATTGCGGAGCGCACGCCGAAGCGCCGGGCTTCGTACGATGCTGCGCAGACTACGGACCTGTTTCCGCGCCACGCCACCACCACCGGCCTGCCGCGGAGGGCTGGATCGTCGCGCTGCTCCACCGAGGCATAGAACGCGTCCATATCGATGTGGACGATTTTGCGATGGGCCGCGCCGGAGGCGTCTGGGAGGTTGCCCGTCGGCCTATCTGGGCGAAAATCCGCCATGCGGGAACGATAGCAGGACCGCAACCGGGCACGAGGTTGGCTGTGGAACCAGAGCTGCTGCCGTTTTCGGAGAACAGCCTGGCGGCGCGACCAACTGCCGACAGCAGCTTTAGTTAGACGCGTGCAAATTTCACATCAGTTGTCGCGTGATGAGATTGGCATAAATGTGCATCTTAACCTCTATCACCGTTCGATTTGAGGTGGCCCCTATGAGAATTGCGCAAGTGGCGCCGTTGGTGGAAAGTGTCCCTCCTCAGTACTATGGCGGAACAGAACGCGTCGTTCATTACCTGACAGAAGAACTGGTCCGCGCGGGGCATGATGTAACGCTGTATGCGAGCGGCGATTCCCGAACGTCGGCACGGCTGCGTCCCACCTGCGATCGCGCGCTGCGGCTTGGCAGGCAGGACCTCTCGGACCCGTGCGCGCAGCACATGCTGCTGACGGAAATCGTCGCGCAGGAAGCTTCGGAGTACGACGTGCTCCACTTCCACATCGACTATCTCCCGTTCACGATGATCCGCCAGCTCAAGCTTCCCGCAATCAGCACACTGCACGGGCGGCTGGACATCCCTGATCTTTACCCGCTTTACCGGGAATTCGACGACATGCGCCTGGTCTCGATCTCCGATGCACAGCGCGCACCGATGGAATGGGCGAACTGGGAGGCCACCGTTTACCACGGCCTGCCCGAAGATTTGTTCGAGCCCCGCTACCACCCCGGTAAACATCTGGCATTCATCGGCCGCGTATCGCCGGAAAAGCGTGTCGACCTCGCCATCGAGATCGCCAAACGCGCCGGCATGAAGATCAAGATCGCCGCTAAAATCGACCCGGCCGACAAAGCCTATTATGAGTCGGTTCGCCACCTCTTCGATGAGCCGCACGTGGAGTTCGTCGGTGAGATCGGCGAGGATCAAAAAGGCGAGTTCCTTGGCAATGCGGCGGCTATGCTTTTCCCGGTAGACTGGCCTGAGCCCTTTGGTCTGGTCATGATCGAGTCACTGGCCTGCGGCACCCCGGTCATCGCTTTCCGGCGCGGTTCTGTCCCTGAAATCATTGAGGATGGAGTCACCGGGTTTGTTGTTGACAGTGTCGAGCAAGCCGCTGAGGCCGCTGGGCGCATCCCTCTGATTAAGAGATCAGTGTGCCGCTCCGAATTTGAGGACCGCTTCAGCGCGCGGCGAATGTGCCGCGATTATCTGCGCGTGTACCGGCAGGTGGTGGCAGAAAGCCGCCGGAGGGACGTCAGTTCGGGAGATTTGACGCTGGTCGCATAATTCCGGGCAAGGAGGCTTTTCCGAAATGCTCACGGAAAAAGCGCGGAGTGTATCCAGCGAAGACGTGATCGAGGTCGGGCAGCAGTTTTACATCCGCGCCTCCTCCTCGCTCGCCGACGACCGGACGCGTGTGCTGCTGCACGGCGACACCTTTGCCATCTTCGATCGCGGCGGCGATATCCAGCCGGTGGGATTCGGCCAGCAGGGGATCTTCTACAAAGAGACGCGCCACTTGTCCCGGCTCGACCTGCGCGTCCGCGGCACGCGCCCGCTGCTGCTGAGTTCCACGGTTCGCGAAGATAACGTGCTTTTCGGTGTGGACCTGACCAACCCGGACATGGAGCTGGACGAGTGCCCTCTGCCGCGCGGCAGCCTGCATATCTACCGCACCAAGTTCCTTTGCGACTCCACCTGCTTCGATAAGATCACCTTCCACAATTACGCTGAGCGCGCCGCAGACCTCGAAATTACCTTCGACTTCGACGCCGATTTTGCCGACATCTTCGAAGTGCGCGGCGAGAAGCGGGCGAAACGCGGCAAGCTGCTGCCTCCGAAATCAACCGGCCGGCGCATCGAGCTGGGCTACGAGGGACTCGACGGGATCCGCCGTGTCACGCGCATTGAGTGTTCGCATGCGGCCGGCGAGGCTGACGGCAAATCCATTTCCTTTCCGCTGCATCTGGAGGCTCACGCCGAGGACAGCCTCACCATCACTGTCGAGTGCATCCACGATCAGCCCGAAGAGGTCACCGCTACGTACGAATCGGCTCTGCAGAGCCTGACGCAGGAACGCAGGAAGAGCCCGCTCTCTCAGGTGGAAATCGAAACCTCGAACGAGCAGCTGAACAGCTGGCTGCGCCGGTCCCGAGCCGATCTGGAGATGATGATCACCGAGACGCCGCAGGGACCTTACCCGTACGCCGGCGTGCCGTGGTTCAGCACCGTCTTCGGACGAGACGGCATCATTACGGCGCTGGAACTGTTGTGGCTGGAGCCCTCGATCGCACGGGGCGTGCTCTGCTATCTGGCATCGACGCAGGCGACAGAGGTCGATCGCCAGCGTGACGCCGAGCCGGGCAAGATCCTGCACGAGATGCGCAAGGGCGAGATGGCCCGCCTGCGCGAAGTTCCGTTCGGCATGTACTACGGGACGATCGACGCGACGCCGCTCTTCCTGGTTCTCGCTGCCGCCTATTACCAGCGCACCGCCGACGCCGAATTTCTGCGCAGTATCTGGCACAACGTGCAGGCCGCGCTGGACTGGATCGACCGCTACGGAGATCGCGACGGCGACGGGTTTGTGGAGTACGAGCGCCAGAACGACAACGGCCTGGTGCAGCAGGGCTGGAAGGATTCCTCGGATTCGGTCTTCTACAAAGATGGCCGGCTCGCGAAAGCTCCCATTGCGCTGTGCGAGGTGCAGTCGTACGTCTATGCCGCGAAGATGGGGATCGCCGACGTCGCCTCGGAGCTTGGGTATGACGACATGGCGCAAAAGCTGCGCCGCCAGGCGATGGAATTGCAGGGGAGATTCCAGAGGGAGTTCTGGTGCGAGGAGCTGTCGATGTTCGCGCTGGCTCTGGACGGCGAGAAGCGCCCGTGCGCGGTGCGATCCTCGAACGCCGGCCACTGCCTCTTCTCCGGAATCGCCAGTAAGCAGCAGAGCCATGCGGTTGCGAAGGTTCTGACGTCCGATGCGTTGTTCTCCGGCTGGGGCATCCGCACGCTCGCGCCCGACGAGCAGCGCTACAACCCGATGTCGTATCACAACGGATCGGTATGGCCGCACGACAACGCGGTGATCGCGTTCGGCGCCCTGCGCTGGCCGCGCAAAGAACTGCCGCTGCGCGTGCTCTCCGGCCTGATGGACCTCTCGACGAAGGTCAACCTGCACCGTTTGCCTGAGCTGATCTGCGGATTTGGCCGGCGCCCGGGAAAGGGTCCGACGCTCTACCCGGTGGCCTGTTCACCGCAGGCGTGGGCTGCTGGATCGGCATTCATGGTGCTGCAGGCGTGCCTGGGCCTGGAAGTGCATGCGCCCGACTCGCGGATCACACTGCATTTCACCAGCCTGCCGGATTCGGTGCACGAGGTGCGCATCCGCAATCTGCGAGTGGGCAGTGCCTGCGTGGATCTGTCGTTCGAGCGCTATAACGAGAGCACGGGCGTGGAGATCCTGCGGCGCAGCGGGGAGCTGGAGATTGTTTCGGTTCGGTAGGGCGCGGCTGCTTCGTGCTGGTCAGGCAGTGCTCTTCACCAGCCCGGGCGGGACTTCCTCGATTCTGCGGATTTCGCCGACGATGGGCAGATAGGCAACGATAGCCATGACTGCCGTCGCGCCGACGAAGACCAGAGCAGCGCGGAAATTTCCGGTGCGTCCGACCAGATAGCCGATGACGATGGGCGTGAATCCCCCGGCAAGGTTGCCGAAGAAGTTGAAGAGCCCGCCATTCACGCCGACGAAGCCCCGGGGCGAAGTGTCGGAGATTACGGTCCAGCCGAGCGCGCCGAATCCCTTGCCAAAAAATGCGACCGACATCAGGACCATCACCATCAGGCGCGTGGTGACGTAGTTGCAGCCGATCATCGAGGTGGCCAGCGCCATGCCGATGACGATGGGCGCTTTGCGCGCGAAGCTGAGGCTGTGCCCGGCATGCAGCAGATGATCGGAGACCACACCGCCGAGGATGCCGCCGAAAAATCCGCAGAGCGCAGGAACGGCGGCGAGGAAGCCGACGCTGACGATGGAGAGATGGCGCGCCCGGCTGAGGTAGACGGGAAACCAGGTGAGGAAGAACCAGGTGAGCGTGGTGATGCAGTACTGGCCGATGTAAATGCCGACCATCATGCGGTTGGAGAGCAGCCAGCGCACCACCGGCCATGTAAGGGTGTTGGCTCCTTTGCCGCCGCGGACATCGAGACTGGCGAGGCCGCCGCCGTTCTCGATCAGCTCGACCTCGCTTTGGTTGGCGCGCGGATGCTCCTTCGCACCGTACACGACGCGGAACCAGACGAAGCTCAGCGCAAGTCCTACTGCGCCGGCGAACCAGAAGCATTCTTTCCAGCCGGAAACGTGGGCGATCCACCCCATGATGGGCGCGAAGAAGACCAGCGAAAAGTACTGGGATGAGTTGAAGAGCGCCGAGGCCCGGCCGCGTTCCGCCGCGGGAAACCACGCCGCCACGATGCGGCCGTTGCCGGGGAAGACCGGCGACTGCACGAGGCCGGAGATCAGCCGCAGCCCGAAGAGCGTGTAGAAGGCGGCTATCGCCGGGAGGTAGCCGGTGAGTCCGGCGAACACTGCGCACAACGACCAGCCAATGATGCTGAGCCCGTAGACGCGCTTCGATCCGCGCGCGTCAAGCAGGCCGCCGGCGGGCAGTTGCGCGATGGCATAGGCCCAGCTGAATCCGGAGAAAAGGTACCCGAGGTGCAGCGGATCGAGGCGCAGATCGTGCGTGAGCGAGACGGCCGCAATGGAGAGCACGACGCGATCGCCATAGCTGAAGGTGCTCGCGACGAAGAGCATGAGCGCGATCAGGTAGCGAACATGGGTCGGCTTCTCCTGCGGCATACCGGAACTGCGCTCTCCTGCTTAGCTGATTTTTGCGACGAGGGACTTCAGCTCGGTGAACTCGCTGTCGCTCAGATCCGTGAGCGGCGGGCGCACCGGTCCGGCATCGCGGCCCACGGCGCGCATGCCCGCTTTCACGATCGAAACAGCGTAGCCTTTGCGGCGGCTGCGGATGGCAATGTAGGGCAGCACGAATTCGCGCAGCATGGCGGTAATCGCCGTGTGCTGCTGTTTGCGCACCGCGGCATAGAAGTTTTGCGCGAACTGCGGAACGAAGTTGAAGATTGCCGACGAATACGTTGTGACGCCCATCTGCAGGTAAGGCAGGGCGAAGGTCTCGGCGGTGGGCAGGCCGCCGACGTAGACGAGGCGATCGCCCAGGCGCGCGACGATGCGCGTCATCAGCTCGATGTCGCCGTATCCATCTTTGAAGCCGACGAGGTTCGGGCAGGCACTGCAGAGCTGCTCGATGGCCGATTCATTCAGGATGGCGTTGTCGCGGTTATAGAAGATGACGCCAAGCTTCGTCGCCGCGCAGACCGCCTTCACGTGGGCGATGAGTCCTGCAGGATCGGCGTTGACGAGGTAGGGCGGGAGCAGCAGCAGGCCGTCGGCCCCGGCCTTTTCCGCGGCCTGGGCGAACTGCATGGCGGTGCGCGTGCCATAGCCGCATCCGGCGATGACGGGAACTTTGCCGGCTGTCTCGGCGACTGCGGCGCCGACGACGCGGGAGAAATCATCCAGCGTCAGCGAGAAGAACTCGCCGGTGCCGCCGGCGGCAAAGAGCGCGGCGGGCTTGTGCTCCAGCAGCCAGGCGATGTGGCGGCGATACGGCGACTCGGCAAAGTCGAGGCGCTCGTCGAAATGCGTTACGGGAAACGACAGCAGTCCGCTCCCGACCTTCTGTGCCATTTCATGCGGAGTCATGATGAGTCCTGATTCTATTGCGCAGCGGCGCTCTGCGATGCGGGCCGGCGCAGTAGCCAGCGCACCAGTTCCCTGCCGGCGGCGAAGTTGTCGTACTCCGGCGGAAGCTTACGGCCGTCGGTGTACTCGTTGTAGAGCCAGGGATCGGTGACGGCGAAGACGGTTCCCTTCCCGTAGCGCGCTACCGCCATCAGCGTGTCGCCCTTCCAGACCAGCAGCGGCTTCGCGTTCTTCGAGAGCGCGAGCGAGCAGGTGTCTTTCATGTAGAGCACGTGCGGGTGCGTGAAGGGCGGAGCGGGTGTGGGCACGTCGATGCGGCCCATGTCGAACTTATCGCCGATGACGTGATGCACGAGCACGTTGTTGAAGTGGACGCCGAAGATGTCGGCGAGCGTGTCGAGATGCGTGATGTCAGCGTTGTCGGGATCGTTTTCCATGAGCAGCAGAGTGCCGCCGCCATGGACCCAGTCGGCGATTTGGCGGGCATCGGCTTCATCCATGTAGTGCGGGCGGGGATTCTTCGAAGGATTGTCGGGCGAGACGATGATGTAGAACTGCGCGCCGTGCAGATTCTGTACGGTGGGCGCGGTCGCCAGCGTGTCCGTCTGGACGCCGTAGCTGCGGAAGGTGTGGCCGAAGAGCGAGAATCCGGAATTGCTGTAGTCGTCCCATTTGTAGTGGAAGAGCCCGGTCTGCCCTGCCGCGTTCTCACGCGTCTGGCTGTTGTACCAGGCATCGACCAGGACTTTTTTGCCGAGCCCCAGCGTCGCGTCCGGCGCGAGCTCCATCTCGGAGGCGGCAAGCAGAAATGCGCCGATGCCTTTGGGATCGTTGCTCGCCACCGGTGACGAGACGTAATACGCGTAGCTGCCGTCGCGGTACGGCGTGCCGCCGAGCCCGACTCCCTGCACGGTGCCGGTCAGCGTCATGGAGCCGTCGGGATCGGTTTTGACGAAATGAGTCTGGATGCCACGCCAGCCGCGCTCGGCATTGGTCCTGTACGTGCGTGGCAGGTAGCCGAGGCGCACTCCGCGCGCGAGGGCGTAGGTGAACATGCAGGCGGCGGAGGACTCGAAGTAATTGCCCTTGGCGCCGGGCTTGTCGAGCACCTGATGCCAGAGGCCGCTCTGCGGATCCTGCACGCGCACGACGGCCGCCGCGGTGCGCTGCAGGATCGCCAGCAACTGCGCGCGGCCGGGGTCGTCCTGCGGGTAGTACGGCAGCGTGTCGACGAGGGCCATCATGTACCAGCCCATGGCGCGCGCCCAGAAATTGGGCGAGTCGCCGGTCTGCTTGCTGGCCCACGGCTGCTGCTTGGATTCATCCCAGCCGTGATAGAGGAGGCCGGTTTTGGGATCGCGCGTGTGCTGCTCGATGAGCACGAATTGGCGCGTGATCTCCTGGCGGTCCTGCGGTTCCTGGAAGACCGAGGCGTATTCGGCGAAGAACGGCTCGGCCATGTAGAGGCCGTCGAGCCACATCTGATTTGGATAGATCTGCTTGTGCCAGAATCCGCCCGAGGCGTTTTTGGGCTGATGCTCCAGCTGCTCGCGGAGCGTTTTCGCGGCGAGGTAATACTGCTTCTTCTGTGTCACGCGATAGAGCAGGAGCAGCTGCCGCCCGAGCAGCACATTGTCCAGCTCGTACGCCTGCGGATTGTAGGTGTTGATCGAGCCGTCGGGGCCAATGAAGGGATCGACGGACTGCTGGATGTAGCGGTAGTAGCGGCCGTCCGCGGTGTTGTACCAGGCCGCGTCAAAGCCATCGAGCAGCGTGCCCAACTCGTAGTTCCATTTCCAGCGTTTCTCCGGCGGGGTGAAGCGGCCTAGCGGCCAGCGCTCGATGGTCGAGTCGGCCATGCGGCGCGACAGCGACTGCGGCGTGGTGTTCTGCGCGGAAGCTGCTCCCAGAGCGGCGAGCGCGATGAAGGATGCGAGCGCGGATCGGAGAACGCGATTCATGCGACGTCTCCTGTGTATCAGAAGCGAGGCTCATGCGTGCGCGGGACGGCAGCCACCGTCCCGCTGTGAGGAACCGCACGGCAAACGCCGCGGACCCGCACGCCGCGAGCGCTACACGCCGTCGCGCGGCTTGTTGATGCGCACCCAGGTCGTGTCCTGCGTCGGCTCGGACTCGCACTCGAGAGCGATGGTCGTCACGGGGAAGTCCGGAGCCTGCATGGGCAGGCCGGTCAGCTTGGTCTGGTAATCGTCCTGCGTGAACTTGACGTCGGCGCCGGTCTTGAGCAGCCGCGCCGAGTGCACGCGCGTGCGCAGTCCGCTGATGGCCACGTACTCGCCCGGCCAGAAGTGCACATGCATGTAGAGCGTGTTTCCCTTGCGCGTGAAGCTGGCGTAATTCGAGCGCCGCACCTGGCAGAGGTCGGACTCGTAGATGGTGTGGCCGTTCGTGTCCATCCACTGGCCTACTTCGGTCAGGATGCGCTGGGATTGCTCCGGCACCGAGCCATCAGGCTTCGGCCCAATGTTGAGCAGGTAATTGCCGCCGTCGCGCACGCACTGGATGAGGTTGCGGATGATAGTCTTCGACGACTTCCAGTCGTCGTCGGCGCGCTGATAGCCCCAGCTGTCGTTCATGGTCATGCACGACTCCCAGGGGCGACCGTTGGTCTCGGCGACGATCTTCTGCTCGGGCGTCGAGAAGTCGCCTGGGAGCTTGTTGCGGTTGTTGACGATGATGTCCGGCTGGAGGCTGAAGACCATGTCGTTCATCTTCAGGGATTCCCAGCCCTGCGCATCGAGCGGCCACGCCACGTCGTACCACAGCACGTCGATCTTGCCGTAGTTGGTCATCAGCTCGCGGATGAGCCCATGCGTGTAAGCGACGAATCTCTGCCGCGCCGCTTCATCGGTCGCGCACCGCGCGCCGTCGGGATGGTGCCAGTCCATGAGCGAGTAGTAGAAGCCGACGCGCAGGCCTTCGGCGCGCGCCGCCTCGACGTATTCGCGGACCACATCGCGCCCCGGCCCCTGCTTCGGGGCGCAGTAGTTTGTCAGCTTCGTGTCGAAATTGCAGAAGCCCTCGTGATGCTTGGTGGTCATCACCATGTACTTCATGCCGGCGCGCTTTGCCAGCCGCGCCCACGCCTGCGGACAATTGGGCGCAGGGTGAAACTTCGGGGCGTGCGACATGTACTCGCCAATGGGAATCGCCTCGTCTTCCATGACCCATTCGTGGCGCTCGAAGGTGCTGTAGACACCGAAGTGGATGAACATGCCGAAGCGGGCCGCATGCCACCACTGCATGCGCTGCGCGCGCGTGGCGTCCTGCTTTGCGGTGGTCGCGTCCTGCAAAGGAGCGGCGTTCTGGGCCGGGGTTTGGCTCTGCTGCGCAACCGCGTTTGAAAGTCCCATCAGCGCCAGCGATGCGGTGCCGCCTTTGAGCAGGTCGCGGCGCGAAAAACTGTTCTCCATCCTTCAACCTCTTGCTGCGATTAGTTTGCGATCCTTCTGGGGATCATCGGCAGCCTGGGTCATGATACCTGCCGCCCGGCACGGTTTGGGCCGATTTTGAGATGAGCGTTTCTCATAGCGAAACGCCGGCAGGTAAAGTAGCGAAGGCCGGGAGGCGCGAAATTATGAGCGCTCTACGGACCTGTATATCCCTTGACACGTATATGCCCATTACGGTATATAAAAGAACGTGGAATCTGCATTCGAGGTCATTGCCGAGCCGAACCGCCGCGCCATCCTCTCGCTGCTGCTCTCGTCCGAGCAGTCCGTTGGGGAGATCGAGCGGCAGCTTCGCATGTCTCAACCAACCGTCTCCAAGCACCTGCGCGTATTGCGGGACGCCGGATTCGTGGAGGCCACCGTGGATGCGCAGCGCCGTCTTTACCGCCTGAAACCGGAGCCGCTGCAGGAGATCGATGACTGGCTCGCCCCGTTTCGCCAGTTCTGGTCCGCGCACGTGGACGCTCTGGAGCGCCACCTCGACCGCATGGAAGAGTCCGCACGAAGATCCACTACGAGCAGCAGGAAAAAACCCAGGCCCCGCCGTGAACGCCGAAAAGGAGAACTGCAGTGAAAATCAAACTGACTACCGTTTATGTTGACGACCAGGAAAAGGCCCTGCGCTTCTATACCGAGGTGCTGGGATTCGTGAAGAAGGCCGACTTCAGCCAGGGGCCGTTTCGCTGGCTGACAGTCGCATCGGCGGAGGAGCCGCAGGGAACGGAGCTGCAGCTGGCGCTGAACAACAATGCCGCAGCCAAAAGTTTCCAGCAGGCGCTCTTTCAGCAG
>DASYYN010000262.1:0-39324 GCA_035933815.1 Acidobacteriaceae bacterium | reverse complement strand
CCTAGGGCCATCAGGGGCAGAAGCGCGACTGCACCTTGCAGGAACGTGCGCCTTTCGACGTATTTCATTAGAGTCACCTCAGTTAGCTCGGGCAAAGTAGCGTATACGCGCAGAGTCCACGAGAGTCAACTCCCGCCTCGTCTCTAACCTGTGCGTGTGCTGGTCGATAAGCTGCTGGTCGCAAAAGAGACAGGATCGCCCTTGCCGGCTGGCGCCGTTGATGAAGGTCGCAACCGCAGGAATGGCGGTCTGAGAGACGACTTTAGAAGTCTGGCCGGAGACACCATGCAGCGCAGCTGTCGGCGCCTGTTGCCGCACTGGGCCGGGGCACATTCGGGCGATTGCGGCCGCGCGGCCGAGGGGCTGACTCAGGGAAATGCTCGGGATGCTCGAGTATGGCGCGCCCAGGAGATCTGCCCGTTGATCAGAAGACGTCCAAATCATGGCTGACCACGACCGGGCCATGATAGGTGCGCTGAATCTGACGCAGAATCTCCTTCAGGCCTGCTTCGTTGGCCGCGTTGTGGTAAACAACCAGGAGCCCCGGCCTGGTGCGGTTCGCGATGTCGGCGAGCTGATCCGTTGTGGTGTGATACCTGGCGCGATACGCGGGCCAATCCGGCATTGTGTCGACGTTGTAGGACGCCAGTTGAACCTCGTGAATCAGCACATCGCAGCGCTGGCAGTTGGCCACGAGTTCATCGCTGGGGCTGGTGTCGCCTGAGATCACGATGGTGCGATCCGGCGTCTCGAAACGATAACCGAACGCCTGCCGCCACTCTCCGTGAGCCACGGCAAAGGCTCTGACGGTCACTCGGTCGTCTTTGTAGACCACGCCGGGCTTCACGTCGTGCGCGCGTACAACGAGCGGGGGGGCGTGCTCCATCCCTTTGGTGCGATTCTCGATGTCCTGCCGGTATGCGGCGATGAGGTAACGCGTCATCTCCCGGGTTCCTTCCGGCCCGTAAACGTCCAGCTCCTTCCTTCCGAAGACCCAGGGTGTGAGCATCAGGTCCGGATAGCCCGCGGTGTGATCCGAGTGCAGATGGGTAAGAAAAGCGACCTTGATGTTCACGGGATCGACAGCTGGGTAGCCCTTTGCCGCAGCAGCCGCAGCGCGGCGTACAACGCCCGGACCAAAGTCGATCAGGTACGCGCGCTCCCCAACGACAATGGCAGTCGCCGGACCCGAACGGTCGGGATTCGGGCGAGGAGTGCCGGTCCCAAGCATGATAATTTTCGTGGCCGGCTGATCAGCGGCTCCGAGAGCGAGAGCGGCGCAGAGAGCAATCGCGAGAGCATTGAGGGAAAGAAAGAAAAACCGCATAACGCGCACTCTCCCGCTCAGTTGACCTGTGATTATAGGCTCCGGAGAGAGTGGCAGAAGCAGAAGATCTGGCGCGCCCGGAGAGATTCGAACTCCCGACCTGATGCTCCGGAGGCATCCGCTCTATCCAGCTGAGCTACGGGCGCGTCTTCTCAAGGATACTACGGCTGGATTAGGTCCCGATCCGCATGCCGATTGTGGCAGAGCACACGGGCCGAAACAAAGGTGGCGGAGCTTGCGCTCCGCCTTTTGCCAAATCGCGTGGCCCCGCTCACGACAAGGTCGCAATGATCGCGTTCGCTGCGCTGATCAGAGTGTTCGCGGTCGCCTGTGTGATGTTTCCGTTCTTCAGCTGCACCTGGACGGCGTTCACGAACGCGTTCAGCTGATTGATGGCCTGTTTGTTCAGGCCCTGCTGAATGGAGAGCTGCACGTTGGTCAGCTTGTCGGTAAGGCTGGCGATCTGACCGGAACTCAGACCGAGCGCGGGCGAAGAGAGCTGGTTGATCAGCACGCTTACGGCCGGGCCGGGCGGATCGAGGCGGACGTAATGGTTGCAGAATGGCGGCTCCGTTGCTGTGAGCCGGCCGCAGGCGAGGATCTGCCCCTGATCGTTGATGTGCGCCGCGTCGAAGATCTCCCATCCAGGGGTTACGAGCTGGCTATTGAGGTCGGTCATGGTCCCGCTCGCGGAGAGAAACGCATGCGACACGGTGTCGCCTGTCAGGCTGGAAAAACCGACGATTTGACCGAGATTGTTGATGGAATGCGCCCACGCGTCGTTCCCTCCCAGCGTGCCGAGATCCTGCATCGGGCCAGACGCGGTGGTCAGAAAGGCATGGGTGAAAAACTCCCCAGGCATGTTGTTGAAGCTGGAAATACCAACGATCTGTCCGGAATCGTTGATCGCGAAGGCCGTGCTGGTGTTCCCAAAGAACGTCGGGTAGATCGCTGTCGTACCCAGTACGCCCAAGTCAATGGGCGCACTGCCCGGATTCCAGAGCGTCGCACGGGTCAGCCGGACAATGGCGGGGGGTTGGAAGCTGTAGCCCACAACCTGGCCGAGCTTGTTGACAGCGTATCCGTCGCTGTTACCGCAGAGGTACAGCGAGCCGAGATCGCTGGCGGCCGTAAGCCCTGCATCGGGCTGCGTCAGGTAAGCGTGGCTTACACCGCAGACGCCGGTGGGCGGGCCGGCCGCGCCGGTGACCTGTCCCAGGTCATTGATGCCGTTTGCGATGGAGCCGGGGAAAGCGCCGCCCATGTCTCCCAGGTTCTGGAAGCTGCCGTCCGCCTGTACCAGGACGGCGTCAGAACTGCCTACCGGGGGCCGCGCGTACGCTGCAACCTGGCCGAGGCTGTTGATCGCGCTCGCCGTGCTGGATATGCCACCGAGCGGGCCCAGATCGTCCGTTAACGGGTTGAGGGGAACGTTGGCGTGGCTCCGGAAGGCGTGGTTCGGCCCGCCGGCATACAGGTTCGCTGTTCCGGTTACCTGTCCGGAATTGTTAATGGACTGGACCTCAAGGAAATCTCCACCCATGGTGCCCAGGTCGTTCACGACATATTTGTTTTGCGCCACCAGGGGGACCCCCAGCAGCACCATCGCTATGCAGACGCCGATCCTTTTCATCCTTGCCCTCCTTGCTCGTTTCCTTGTTGGGGACGGAAATACGTGATACACGCCAGCAACCGGTGTGGCAGAATGTTTCCACTCCCCGACCCCATTGTTGGCAGGCCCGTACCATGCGCTGGCGCTGGATTGCGTGTCCTTACGGATGGCTTAAGAACTCTCAAGAACGCTGGTTGCCATGAGCGCGACGGCCGCCAATGTTGTGGGCCAGGAGGCCGGCGGGCGCGTATGGCGCTTCGGCGAGTGGGAGTTCGACGAGCGGCGTCACCAGCTGCGCGTGCGTGGCGCTGCGGTCGAGGTGGAGGCCAAGCCGCTGGAGGTGCTGCGGCAGCTGCTGATCCATGCGGGGGAAATCGTCACAAAAGAGGAGCTGCTGGAGACGGTCTGGCCGAGGGTGATGGTGGTCGATGGTTCTCTGGCGACTGCGGTTTCCAAACTGCGGAAGGTGCTGGGCGGCGACGACCGGGTGATCGTGACCATTCCGCGGATTGGCTATCGACTGGGATGTCCTGCGGAACTCAGGCAGCCGGTTGCGTCGCCTATCGCCGCGCTGGATCTGCAACCGGGCGACATGGTTCCCGGACGGGAGCACTGGCGGCTGGTGCGCCGGCTCGATCCTTCGGCAGCGGGCGGGGTGTGGCTGGCTGAGAACCCCAAGACGTGCGCAGTCCGGGTGTTCAAGTTTGCGGTGGATGCCGTGCAGTTACGGTCGCTGCGTCGTGAGGTGACGCTCGGACGGCTGCTGCGGGCGGAACTGGGGGACCGCCCGGAGTTCGTGCGGATTCTGGAATGGAATTTCAACGCGCCCCCGTATTTCATCGAGTCGGAGTATGCCGGTCCGAATCTGGGGGACTGGGCCGAGGCGCAGGGTGGCATCGCGGCGGTTCCGCTCGAAATGCGGCTGCAGCTTCTGATCGAAACGGCGCAGGCGGTGGCTGAGGCGCACTCGCTCGGAGTTCTGCACAAAGACATCAAGCCGGGCAACATTTTGGTTGCGGAAGATGAAGACAGACCGGTCGCGCGGGTGGCGGATTTCGGCAGTGGAGCGCTGCTCGACCTGACGCGGCTGGGTGCGCTGGGCATTACGAATGCCGGGTTTACGCAAAACGGGAACGAAAGCGGCGCACTGACTGGTACGGTTCTCTACATTGCTCCTGAAGTGCTCGCCGGGCAATCGCCCAGCCCCGCTTCCGATGTATATGCGCTGGGGGTTCTGCTGTATCAGCTGGTGGTCGGGGAATTCCGCAAGCCGCTGTCGCCGGGATGGGAGGCGGAAATTGAGGATCCGCTGCTGCGCAGCGACATTGCGGAAGCGGCCTGCGGGGATCCGGCGCGGCGTTTGCCAAGCGCAGCCGAACTAGTGAAGCGGCTGAGCACTCTCGAGGCGCGGCGCGCGGAACGCGAGGAAGCAGACCGGGGCAGGAAACGGGTAGAAGCACAGGCGCGCTCGCGCGAGGCCGCTCGGGCGCGGTGGCCGTGGATCCTGCTGGCCGGAGTGACGGCGGCGGCGATCGCGGTGATAGCAGTGATTGGGGGCTTACGCCTGCGTCGTTCCCCGCCGGAGCCCCACGCGAAAACGGTGGCGCTGCTGCCGTTCCAGAACGCCTCTGGCGATGCTTCCGTCGAGTTTCTGCGCTTCGCGTTGCCGGACGAGATTGCAACCACGCTGAGCCACATGCGGGCGGTGACGATTCGGCCCTTTACCGACACGAGCGGCTATACCGCCGCAAACGTGGACGTGCGGCGTGTGGGGCGCGAGGCAAAGGCCGGCAGGGTGGTGACGGGACATTACCTGCGCGTCGGGGACATCCTGCAGATCACGATCGAGATAGTGGATGTGGAACGCGACCGGCTGCTGTGGCGAGACACGGTGGATGTGCCGAGCGACAATCTGCTGGCGCTGCAGGCGCAGATTTCCGGGCTGGCGCGGGGCAAGATGGCGGCGGCGCTGGGAGCCTCCGACTATGTAGGCGAGACGTATCCTCCTCCGCAGAACGAGGCGGCGTACGCTCTGTTCCTGCGCGCGACGGCCGTCTCGAACCTCGATTCGTCCGAGAACACAGAAGCGGCTGCGCTGCTGGAGCGTTCTGTCGCGCTGGATCCTTCGTATGCTCCCGCGTGGACGCAGCTGGCACGACGGCTGTATGGCGTGGCGCGATTCGACGGCGGCGGCCTCAGTGCGCTGCAGCGCTCCGACGAGGCGCTGGAGCAGGCGCTGAAACTCGATCCGGATTCGGTGAATGCGGCGACCGAGCTGATCGTGCACAGGACAGAGCGGGGTCAACTGGCGATGGCCTATCGCCAGGCCAGCGACCTGCTGGAGCGGCGCCCGGACAGTTCGCAGGCGCATGGGCTGATGAGTTACGTGCTCCGTTATGCGGGGCTGCTGCGGCAATCCGCTGCGCAGTGCGAGGCTACCGAGCAACTGGACGTGCCATGGCCCGCCTGCGCGACCACGTACATGCAGCTGGGAGCTTACGCGCGCGCCAGGTCGATGCTTCGCCCCGATCTCAGCTCGGAATGGTCGCGGTCACGCGGCATTGAAATTCTGTTGCGACAGGGGAGAACCGAGGAGGCGCTGCGGCTGGCACCGCCGAAGATGCCCGGTTACGAAAGCTACCGCATGCTGCTCACGTGCGCCGGAGGCGGGGATCGCGCGCAGATCGCGCGGATGGCTGCGGCCGTCCGGCCCGACGATGATCCCGAGGTCTCGTACCTGTTCGCCGGACATCTGGCCTACTGTGGGCAGACGGATGCGGCGATTCGCATGCTGCAGCACGCGGTTGCAGCGAACTTCTGCTCCTGGCCGGCAGTCGATCTGGATCCGTTCTTCAACAACATTCGCGGGGCAAGGGAGTTTGCGGAGGTACGGCAATCAGCGATGGCGTGTCAGGCGGCGTTCGTGCATGCGACGGGCGCGACGCCCGAAGGCCGGCCCTGACGCCGCATGGCGTGATCTCTGATCGTGTGGTTTAACGGCGCGCTGCATAAGTGCGGGCCTGCGGCTTGCCAGTCCGCCGAAACGCGACCAGGCAAGCGCCCGTTGCCACCAGGGACAAGACCATGACACCCCAGAGGATGAAGACGGAGTCCTGATTCGGAAAGTCCCTGGCCCACAACACCTGCAGCGCAGCCGCGTTCGTTCCCGGATACGCCTCCACGGTCAGCGCCTTCACGCGATCGATGGGCCGCACCAGCACGCCGGAGATGGTTCGCGGATTGCGATTGTAGTCGGCCACCAGTTCGTCCACTTCCTGATAGCTCTGGATGAGCCCCTGATTCGAATTCCGGTCGTTCCGGATCCAGACCAGCAGCTGCAGATGAGCTCCGTCCTCCGGCTGCCCCTTCGCGAACACCGGCACATACACATCCTGAAACTGCACCAGTTTCGATGCGTAGATGAACTGCTTTCCAAAATAGAAATCCGCTAGCTCGATGTGCTTGTTGCCTCGAGCGCCTTTGGTCATCAGTTCCCGCAGTGAAATCCTGTCCGCCTCAGGCCGGCCGCTGCCTAGCACCGACTGCTCATTCATGGCAATGATGAACGTCAGCAGGCCGATGCCGAAAAACATCAGCATGCCCAGGGCGTAAAGGGCTCTCTTCCTGTTGGGTATTCTGCCTGGCCGAAACGTCACTGCGTTTTTCCTTTGTGGTCAGCCGCCTGCCGGACATGTACGCGCTTGCCCATGGATCTCTGCGCTTTCCGCATGGCGCGGTTGCGTGCCCTGACTTCCTTCTGCGACTGCCTGAGGTTGCGCTTTTGCACGGCGGTCCGCGCAGCATCATTGTCGGCCTGAGGGTGGACGCAAACAGGCGCCATCAGGGCGACGGCGAGCAGCAAGCCTGCTGTGAGCCTCTTCACAAGGATTTCCTCAGGATCGTTGCGAGGATTCTACCTTCGGCTGGCCGCGCCCGTATCCCCCGTCCGGGGTATCGTGCAGGGTTCCGTGTTCACGGCCGTGCCCCGCGGCTCACCCTGCGCGCACTTTGGAGTGCGCATCGAGGGAAAGTAACTCCACAACATCTCGAAAGTAATCGCCGGTAAAGCGGCGGGTATGGACGGCGAAAAAAATCTATCGAACGGTTCAGCTGCGGCATGGCATGATGCATTCATTCCGCATCTTTGAAAAAGGTATGATTTCAGTTACGAACAAATTCAGAAAGCAAGCAGAGGCAGCGGTTCTGCTGATTGCGGCCATGGGCCTGCTGGGCGGCATTGCCGCAGGGTGTTTTGGCGTGACGTGGGGTAGTGGCGATTTCGGCCTGGCTGCCGTGCCGGCTACCTCGCCGATCCAGCACGTTGTGGTGATCATGCAGGAGAACCGCACCTTCGACAATTTGTTCAACGGGTTTCCCGGAGCGGATACGGCCCAGAGCGCGACGAATAAGGGGACTCCGATCCGGCTGTCTGTAGTACCGCTTGCGGAGAGCACGGATTTACCGCACGCACACTGGGCGTGGTGGAGGGCGTGGGATCACGGCAAGATGGACGGCTTTGCCGATTCGGGAGCGCCGGATCCGCTGTACCCGTATTCCTACGTGCGGCGGAGGGATGTGGCCGCGTACTGGAGGCTGGCGCAGGAATATACGCTGTCGGACCGGATGTTCCAGTCCAACACGGGGCCGAGTTTTCCAGCTCATCAATATATGATTGCCGGCCAGTCGGGCAATGCGGCGGAGGCGCCGACAGCAACGCCGTGGGGATGCGATGCGCCGGCGGGGACGACGGTGCCGCTGGCTGGTCCGAACGGCACAGACTTGCCGGGGCCGTTTCCCTGCTTCGATTACCCGACGATGGGCGACGTGCTGGACAAGGCAGGCATCAGCTGGCGCTACTACACGCCGGGAGAGCCGGGTCAGCGGTCAGGTTTCACAGGGTTTGAGGCGATTCGGCATGTTTTTTACGGGCAGGACTGGGAGAGCAAAGTCATCTCGCCGCAAACGACCGTGCTCACGGATATCGCTGCGGGACATCTTGCGCACGTGACCTGGGTGGTTCCGGATTATGCGCATTCCGACCTCCCGGGCAGCAACAGCGGCGAAGGGCCGGACTGGGTAGCGTCGGTGGTGAACGCGATCGGCGCGAGCAAGTTCTGGAACTCTACGGCGATTCTTATTACCTGGGATGACTGGGGAGGCTGGTACGACCATGTGGCGCCGAATCAGCTAGACAAGATGGGACCGGGGTTCCGGGTGCCATTGATTGTGGTCTCGCCGTATGCGAAGCGCGGCTATGTTTCGCACCAGAGCGCCGAGACTGCAAGCCTGCTGACGTACATCGAAAAGAATTTCAAGCTGCCAAGCCTGAGTGCGCGAGATGCGGCAGCGGGGGATCTTTCGGACTGCTTCGATTACAGGCAGGAGGCCAAGCCGTTCACCGCGATTCCGATGCGTGTGACGGTGCAGACGCTGCTCAGCGAACGGCCCTCCGGCATGCCGGATAACGACTAGGAAATCCGTATCGGTACGTACGCGGACGTGGCCGAAGTGCGGAAAGTCGGCTCACGCGAGAGGCCCTGCACCTGCCTTGCCCTCGTGCATACTGCTCGAGTGATTTGAGGGAAGGCGAATGAGTGAAGATCCTGTCGCGTTCTACAACGAACTGGCTGACTATTACCACCTCATCTACGACAACTGGGACCGGGCCATTGAGCGCCAGGCGGGGGTCCTTGGCCCGCTGCTTGAGGAGCGGGTGGGGCCGGGTCCGCTGAGGGTGCTCGACTGTGCCTGTGGAATTGGAACGCAGACGATCGGGATTGCGCTGCGGGGCCACACAGTTGTTGCCTGCGATGCGAGCGAAGCCGCGGTGAGACGAGCAGAAAGGGAAGCCCGAGAGCGCGCTCTGGATGTGAAGTTTGCTGTCGCCGATATGCGAACGATGAGCGGTCTGCCGGAGGGGGATTTCGATGTCGTGCTGGCCGCGGACAATGCGCTCCCGCATCTGCTGTCGGATGAGGACCTCGCACCAGCCCTGAAGAACTTGTTCGCGCTGCTGAAGGCGGGGGGAATTTTCGTAGCGAGCATTCGTGACTACGACAGGCTTTTGCAGACGCGACCCGCTTTTCAGGGGCCCGCATTCTATTCAGACGATGGCAGGCGCCGCATGGTTCATCAGGTCTGGGACTGGGACGGTGACGAATACGTCGTGCATCTGTATCTCACCTGGGATGATGGTTCGTCCTCGGTGACGAAGCATTTTGCGACGCGCTACCGAGCCATCCGGCAGAGTGAGCTTGTGGAGAGGCTGGCTGCGAGTGGTTTTGATGGAATCGAGTGGCTCACGCCGGAGTCGACGGGCTATTTCCAGCCGATCGTGATCGCACGTAAGGAATCGAAGGGCTGAGAGGGCTCGCTGCTGCACGGCGAGCCCTCCCTGGTTGCTAGTTGACGGTCAGCGCTCCCGATCCGGAAACGCCCTGGAACGTCGCGGCGATGTTCGTGGTGCCCTGCGTCACGCTGGTGGCGACGCCGCTCTGGTTCACGACCGCAACTGTCGGTGTCGACGACGTCCACGTGCAGACAGAGGTGATGTCCTGCGTGGAACCGTCGCTGAAGCTGCCCGTAGCGGTGAAGGGCTGTAGCCCTCCAATGATCACCGTCTGCGCAGCAGGCGCCACCGTGATGCTCTGCAGGGTGGCATTGCTGACGGTCAGAGTCGTCGTTGCCGGAGTGAGCGTTCCATAGGATCCGGTAATGGTGACCGAACCGGCGGCGATGCCGCTGGCGAGACCGGAGCGGTTAATGACAGCGTCTCTGAAATTCGACGTCTGCCACTGCGCGGACTTGGTGAGATCGACCGTGGTCACGCCATCGCTGAAGAGTCCGATCAGCTGGAACTGCTGCGTCGTACCGGCTGCGATGGTCGGATTGGCCGGCGCAATCTGCAGCGAAGTTACCGCCATCGACGTGATGGTCAGCGAAGTCTGGCCGACGATGCCGTTCAGTTTGGCGTAGACCGGAACCGCCTGGGCGGTCGACTTCTTGGTGCGGACCAGGCCGGTGCCGGAGACCGAGGCATACCGTCCGGTGTTCGTGTACCAGGTGACGCCGGAGAGCGGCACCGTTGTCCCGTCGCTGAAGGTTCCCATCGCGGTCATCTGCAGCTTGGTGTGTGGCGGCAGAATGGGGTTGGCCGGAGTCACTGCGATCGATACCAGAGTTGCGCTGGTGACGGTGAGAGTGGCCGACCCGCTCAGGCCCTGATCGCTGGCCGTGATGGTGGCCGTTCCGTTGCTAAGCGCGCTGGCGAGGCCGGTGCTGCTGATCAGCGCGACGGTGCTGGGTGACGAGCTCCAGGTCACCTGCGAGGTGATGTCCTGCGTGGAGTTATCCGTGAAGACGCCGGTTGCGGTGAACTGGATCGATCCGTTGATGCCCACCGTTGGGACCGGCGGCGTCACGACAATCGCTTGCAGCGTGGCTGCCGTTACGGTGAGGGTCGCCGAAGCTTTCATCGACCCGTAGGTAACGCCGATCGTGGTTTGTCCCGGAGCTGCACCGGTAACCAGTCCGCTGGCGCTGATGCCGGCCACGGAAGGTGCGGACGAACTCCACGAGAGCCCCGCCGTGATCGGCTGCGTACTGCCGTCGCTGAAGACGCCGTTCACGGTGTACTGCATGCTGGTCCCGCTGGCAATGGAAGCCGTAGCCGGAGTGATGGAGATGGACTCCGCGACTGCGGAGGTCACGTAGATGGTGGTCGTGTTGG
Organism: Acidobacteriaceae bacterium; assembly: GCA_035933815.1. GTDB lineage: Bacteria > Acidobacteriota > Terriglobia > Terriglobales > Acidobacteriaceae > Palsa-343. The sequence continues at coordinate 28,656 of DASYYN010000262.1, read as the reverse complement.
TGAAGCCGCCCGCCTGTGCCGTAATCGTCACCGCGTTGCCACTGCTGCTCGCCACACCCGTGACCAGCCCCGTATTATCAACGGAAGCCAGCGTCGAATCGGAGGAACTCCAGGTAGCGTTGGTGATGGTTTGGGTGGTGCCGTCGCTGAAGGTTCCGGTTAGCTGTAACTGGTCCTGACCGCCGACAGGAATGGAATCGCCGTCCGGCGAGATGTCAATCGAGGTCAGCTTCGCAGCGGTGACGGTGAGCGTTGCAGAGCCGCTGGCCGTTGGCGAGCTCGCAGTAATCGAAGCCGATCCCGAGGCGAGGCCCGTTGCGAGGCCGGTGGCATCGACCGACGCAATATTGGTGGCGTTCGACGTCCAGGTGACGCTGTTCGTGATATCGGTCGAACTGCCGTCGGAGAAGATTCCGTTCGCGGTGAATGCCTGCGTCTGCCCCATGGCAACCGAAGCGCTGGACGGGGTCACGGTGATGGAATTCAGCACCGCTGCGCTCACGCTGCCGTTTGCCGTACCGGTGATGCTTCCTACCGTGGCGGACAGGGTGGCCGAGCCCTGCGAAACGCCTGTGGCGAGACCGGCCGCGGTAACCCTCATTACACTGGTTGCGCTGGAACCCCAGGCAGCCTGGGCGGTCACATCCTGAACCGAGCCATCGCTGTACACGGCGCTGGCGGAGAGCTGCTTTGTTTGGCCGGCAGCAACAGAGAAGGAAGAGGGCGTGATCCGGATCGTAGCAATCGCCGGGACAGATACGGTAACGGCCATATTGCCTGAAACGGAGCCCATGGCCGCCGTCACAGTGACCGAGCCGACTTTGGCCGTGCTCAGCAGCCCGGAGGCTGCGATGGTGGCTACCGTGTTGTCGGAAGTCTGCCAGCTCACCTGCGAGGTGAGCGTCTGCGTGCTCTGGTCGGAATAAAGGCCCTGCGCCGCAAGCTGCTCCGTTGCGCCGAGCGCAACAGAGGAGGAGCCAGTGACGGTGAGGGACTTTAAGACTGGTTGCCCCACCGTAATGGACGCGCTGCCCGTCACCGCTCCGACGGTCGCGGTTACCGTCACCGAACCCTGCTTCACGGCCGTCAGCAGGCCGGCGGCGCTGATCGAGGCAACCGTGGCGTCGGACGTCTTCCACGTGACCTGGGAGCTCACGTCGGAGGACGTGCCATCACTGTAGGTGCCGCTGGCGGCTAGCTGCAGCGTGAGTCCTGCGGCGACAGTATTTGCGCCGGTGACGCTGACTGAGGTCAGGGTTGAGCTGCTGTTACTCGAGGAGGAGGTAGTCGAGCGTTTGCCCGAACCGCCGCATCCGACAATGCCAACGCACACAAATACTGCAAGGGCCAGATGGCCGATCTTTTTCATATCAGTTGCCACGCTTCCGAGGGAGGAGGTTGTAGCTTTTTAGTACAGCTTCTACTGTGCGGTGGGGCAGGCAGTCCCTCAATAACACGATCGCGCCATCGGCTGGAATATTCGTAGCAGCGGTGGTGACGAAACGGAGTAAGAAACCAGCAAATCGGTAACGTTGCGGCCTGAGGCGCGGATGAAAACGGTACCGCGGTCAGCGACGGCAGTTACTCGCGATTACGGCAGCGGGTACTAAAGCGGCAGGACGCGCTGCCGATGAATCCAGTGTGAAACACCGCAGCCGCCTCTTGATTCTGATCTTTGCTCTTGCTGTCCAGTTCGCCCGTGCGCAGATGCTGGATGCACCGCAACCACGCGTGCCCCTGGCGGACAAGATCCTGCTGGGAACCATTGCCGCGGGCCGGGCTGGAGATGCTTTCACCACGCACCAGTTTCTGGTGGCCGGTCAGGACGAAGGCAGTCTGCCCATTTGGATCGCGTGCAGGCAGCCGAACATGTGGACCTACTCGGCGATGGCTACCGCAGGGCAGGTACAGCTGAGCAGGATGCTGATCCGCCGAAACCACGTGAGGATTGCGCGGGGAATTGAACTGATCCACGCTGCGTTCATCTGGAATGTTGTGGCGCACAACGAAACCATCATTCCCGCGGCGCACACGCGGCAGCAATTGCGGATCCAGCCGAATGCGTGCCTTGCGAATGGCGGCGCGGCGTTCTGATCAGGGCACAGGAATCAGAACACAGAACTCAGGGAACGACGGATTCTCGGCAGATTTTGAGCCGGTGCTCTGAGGGCCGTCTCAGACGTTCCACCCTTTTGCGCGCTGTACGGCATCGCGCCAGCGGGTGTAGTGCTGATCGATCTGCGTGCGATCCGGCTTAGGATCGAAGACCTTGTCGGCGCGGGTCTTTGCGATCTCGTCCACAGAGGACCAGAATCCGGTGGCGAGTCCGGCTAGATATGCCGCTCCCTGCGCCGTCGATTCGAGCACAGCGGGGCGATGCACGGGAATGCCGAGCAGGTCGGCCTGGAACTGCATGAGCAGGTTGTTGGCGGCGGCTCCGCCATCCACGCGCAGTTCGCGGCAGGGGATGCCGGTGTCTTTGTCCATGGCGTGGAGCACGTCGGCGACCTGGAAGGCGATGCTCTCGATGGCGGCGCGCGCGATGTGTCCGATCTGCGTGCCGCGGCGGATGCCGATGATCATGCCGGCGGCGTGTGGATCCCAGTGGGGCGCCCCGAGTCCTGTGAAGGCGGGCACGAAGACGACGCCATCGGAGTGGGGCACAGACGCGGCGATGCCTTCGACATCGGGCGCGGCGGCGAAGAAGCGCATGTTGTCGCGCAGCCACTGCACGACGGCTCCGCCGATGAAGATGCTGCCTTCGAGAGCGTATTCGCGGCGGCGCGCAGGGCTGCAAATGAGCGTGGTGACGAGGCGCTGCTGCGAGAGGCGGAACTCCGTGCCGATGTTTTCGAGCAGGAAGCAGCCGGTTCCGTAGGTGCATTTGGCATCGCCAGGCGTGACGCAGAGTTGTCCGAAGAGCGCGGATTGCTGATCGCCGGCGATGCCTGCGATCTCGACGCCGCCGGGGCCAAGTGGCGCGGTGACCGGGCCGATTCGCTCGCTCGACCAGACGACTTCCGGCAGGACGCTCGCGGGGATGTTGAAGATGCGCAGCAGGTCGTCGTCCCAGCGGTCGTCGACGATGTTGTAGAGCAGTGTGCGCGAGGCGTTGGTGCGGTCGGTGACGTGGCGCTTGCCGCTCGTCAGGTTCCAGATGAGCCATGAGTCGACGGTGCCGAAGGCGAGCTTGCCCTGCTCGGCGCGGCGGCGCGCGCCGGGGACGTGGTCGAGCATCCACGCGATTTTCGTTGCGGAGAAGTAGGGATCGAGCAGAAGGCCTGTCTTCCTGCGGATCGTCTCTTCGACGCCTTCATTGCGCAGGCGCTCGCAGTGGTCCGCGGTGCGGCGATCCTGCCAGACGATGGCGTTGCAGACTGGCTCGCCGGTGGTGCGGTCCCAGAGAATCGCGGTCTCGCGCTGGTTGGTGATGCCGATGGCGGCGACGTCGCGCGGGGCAATGTTGGCCGCGCTGAGGACTTCGACAGCGGCGGAGAGCTGCGAGGTGAGGATCTCGGCGGCGTCGTGTTCGACCCATCCGGCCTGCGGAAAGATTTGGCGGAATTCGTGCTGGGCGACCCCGGCGATGCGCGCGTCGTGGTCGAAGAGGATGGCGCGCGAGCTGGTGGTTCCCTGATCGAGAGCGAGGATGTAGGGCATGGCGGGGATTGTACTCTGATGAGGGCTCACAGCTCAGAACTCAGGCCTGAGGGAGAAAAGACCCGGATCGGAAGCGATCCGGGTCATCTGGATACAGATTAGTCCGCCGACTCGTTATTGCGGGGGCAGCGGTTTGGGAATCTCAACTGTCTCATATGTGCGGACAGTAGCCTGCTCTTCCTGGAGGCTCTTCTCACGCTCGGAGACCGGAAGCATCAGATTGCCTGAGACGGGGAGCCCCTTCACCTCACTCAGATAGTACTCATCTCCGTATTTGTGGAAGATCAGCTTGCCGGTCGTTTCCGGTTTAGTTCCACTTGGAAATGTCAGGTGCATGGCGGCGATCCCCTCTGAGCAATGCTGTACCTGCAGGATATGGCCGGAACCATGTCTTGGACATGGAGCAATGCGATAGGTTCCCGCAGGCATGGCTTTGCTGCCGATATAAAAATCAAACGGCACCGTTGCCTGAAGGGTGTTCTGGGCGAGCAGCATTCCCGCGGTGAAGAAAGTTACGACAGCGACAGCAATCAAGATGAATCTCTTCATAACAGCGATCTCCTTTCTTTCAGAAGATTCGGAATAATCACCATGGTTCCGAGTAAGTCCGCCGAGACTATCCGAACACGCATCGATCGGCGGCGGCCCTGGGATTCAATACAGAACGTACGGTGGCGTTGATGCGCCTTTGCTTCCGGTGCAAATAGGCTATCGCTCGGGCGTCTCCCAGGTCAGCGGTTCATCGCGCGGCGGGTGTGGATAAGCTCAATTCGGCTGATACTAACGCGCCGGAATGGCAGTTGCAGCCCCGCAGCGTCGCGTTGACGTCTACTAGTCTACGCGCTTCGGGGAGGCTCGAAATCAGAGCGTTTATGCGATGAAACGGAATGAAACTACCATGCTGCTGGTGCTTTGCTTGTTCAAATTTTGGTTCGCGCTGGCATTGTTCAGAAAGCCACATCGGGTTAAAGCGATGCGAGGGTGTGAATCACCCCCGTAGCGACATGGAAAGCCATGAAACCGATCGGGCAGGCAATCAGAAACAATATTCGATTTGTCAGCCACCTGGGAGCCTCTTTCCAGATAGCGCCAGTTTCGGCGCTTCTGTTACTCGGATAGCTTCCCTAAACCGCCGTTTGCTCCACAGAAGCAGCACGGATGCAACTGGGCGAGCTTCAACCCGCAGTGCTCATGCAGACTGGAGTCAATGCTCGTCCGATTCCATTGCGTTACTCTGCTCGGAGCACGCCGTTTTAGCCGAGCAGCGACTGGACAACTTCCGGAGCGGAGTGGAGGGCGGCGTCGAGCTGCGCGGCGTCCTTGCCGCCGGCTTCGGCCATATCGGGTCGGCCGCCGCCGGATCCGCCGACGCGCTTTGCGATAGGGCCGATAACTTTGCCGGCCTGAAGCTTGCCGGTCAGGTCTTTCGTTACGCCGACGATGAGCGCGACTTTGCCGTCGTCCTGCGCGCCGCCGAGGATCACCACGCCGGAACCGAGCTTCGTGCGCAGATTGTCGACGAGCGTGCGCATCTGTCCGCGGTCGAGTGCGTCCACACGCTGGGCGAGAACTTTGATCCCGGCGACGTCGACGGCCTGGTCGGCGGCGCGGGAGACGGCGGAGGAGGCGGACTTCATGCGCGCCTCGTCCAGTTCGCGGCGGAGGCGCTTCAGTTCTTCGTCCTGCGCGGCCAGGCGCTGGCGGAGCGCGTCGGCGGGAGCGAGTTCAGGGCTGGGCGCGAGCTGCGCGGCCAGCTGCGCGACCTGGTAGTCGCGGCGGAATTCGTTCAACGCGCCGAGGCCGGTAACGGCTTCCACGCGGCGCACGCCGGAGGAGACGCTGCCCTCGCCGAGCAGCTTGACGACGCCGATTTCGCCGGTGGCGGCGGTGTGCGTGCCGCCACAGAGCTCGGTCGAGAAGTCGCCGATCTTCACCACGCGCACGCGCTCGCCGTACTTCTCGCCGAAGAGCGCCATGGCGTGGTACTCGTTCACGGCCACGTCGATCGGGACGTCTTCGAGGGTCTCGACGCGGATGTTGCGCAGGGTTTCTTTGTTGATGATGTCTTCGATGTCCTGCAGCTCTTCGTCGGCGATACCCGCGAAGTGCGAGAAGTCGAAGCGCAGGCGATTGGGCTCGACGAGCGAGCCGGCCTGCTTCACGTGCTTGCCGAGGACCTCGCGCAGCGCGGCGTGCAGCAGATGCGTGGCAGTGTGGTTGCGGCGGGTGGCGTAGCGGAAGTTTGCATCGACCACGGTGTCGACTTTTGCGCCGATTTCGAGCGGCTGCCGCAGGACTGCACGATGCGCGAAGACGCCCTGCACGGGTTTCGTGCAGCCGGTGATGTCAGCGACGACGGAGTTGTGGTCGTCAGAGTAGAGCCACCCGGTGTCGCCGATCTGGCCGCCGGAATCGGCGTAGAAACTGGTGCGGTCGAGCACGATCTCGACGGCATCGCCGGGGCCGGCGGCGGGCACGCCCTGTCCGTCTCTGACGATGGCGAGGACTTCGGCGCCGTCGACACGCAGCTGGCGGTAGCCTTCGAAGGCGGTCTTCGGCAGGTCGCGAAAGACGGGGCTGGCGGATTTTTGCGAGCCGCCTTTCCACGAGGCGCGGGCGCGGGCCTGCTCGGCGGCGCGGGCTTCTTCGAAGCCTTCGAGGTCGAAGTGGACGCCGGCGTCGCGGGCCGCGTCCATCATGAAGTCGAGGGGAAGGCCGTAGGTTTCGTAGAGGTGGAAAGCGGTCTTGCCGTCGAGTTGGCCGCCGCGCATGGCGTCGTCAAGCTTCGCAGAGCCGATTTCAATGACACGCGCGAACTGATGCTCTTCCGCCTCGATCACCTTCGCCACGCGATCGGCGCTTTCCTTCAGCTCCGGATACGCGTCCTGCATCTCGTCGCGGACGGCGTAGACCATCTGGCACATGAAGGGTTTGTCCTGGCCGAGGAGGCGTCCGTGACGGATGCCGCGGCGGAGGATTTTGCGCAGGACGTAGCCACGGCCTTCATTCGAGGGCAGAACGCCGTCGCTGATCAGGAAGGTGGAGGCGCGGGCGTGATCGGCGATGATGCGCAGGCTCGCATTGCCGAGGTCGTTCTTTACTCCGGTGAGCTCGGCGGCCCTCGCGATCAACGGCGTGAACAGGTCCGTCTCAAAATTGCTAACAACGCCCTGCAGCACGGCGGCGGTGCGCTCGAGCCCCATGCCGGTGTCGATGGAGGGCTTGGGCAGCAGATTCAGTTCGCCCTGAGCGTTGCGATCGAACTGCATGAAGACGAGGTTCCAGATTTCGACGTAGCGGGCGTCGTCCTGGCCGAAGGGCTTGTCGACTCCGGGCGTCTCGGCGGCCTCGAGGCCCATGTCGTAGAAGATTTCTGAGCAGGGGCCGCAGGGGCCGGTGTCGCCCATCTGCCAGAAGTTGTCCTTCATGCCGTACTCGTGGATGCGGTCGGCGGGCACACCCTGGCCGAGCCAGAGGTTGTACGCTTCTTCGTCGCGCGGGACGCCGTTCTCGCCCTTGAAGATGGTGACGTAGAGGCGGTCCTTGGGAATGCCGAACCAGTCCGGCGAAGTGACCAGCTCCCAGGCGTAGGCAATCGCGTCCTTCTTGAAGTAGTCGCCAAAGGAGAAGTTGCCGAGCATCTCGAAGAAGGTGTGGTGGCGGCGGGTGAAGCCGACGTTCTCGAGGTCGTTGTGCTTGCCCCCGGCGCGGACGCATTTCTGCGAGGTGGTCGCGCGGGAGTAGTCGCGGCGCTCGAGTCCGAGGAAGACGTCCTTGAACTGGTTCATGCCCGCGTTGGTGAAGAGCAGCGTGGGGTCGTTCGCGGGCACCAGCGAGGAGGAATGGACGCGGCGGTGGCCCTTGGTCTCGAAGAAGCGCAGGAAGGCTTCGCGGATGGCGGAGCCAGTCCAAGCCTTGCTCGTGGGGCCGGTTTTCGTGCTGGAAGGCATACAGGTTCAGTGTAACGGAGCAGTCAGCAGTCAGCGGCCAGTGGCCGGCAGCCAGCGCGCTGACTCGCTAGCTTGCTGACCCGCTGACTTGCTCATCAAACTGGTACACTTCCGCAGTTCGTCGAAAGCAATCCCCAGACTCCCCCGGAAAAGGACAAATCATGGCAGCTACTTCATCCCTACAGGTCACCCCCGAGCGCATCCTGCAATTCGCATGGGGCTATGTGCCGCCTCTGGTGCTGGAGGCGGCGATCAAGCACCGCGTTTTCGACACGCTCGATGCCGAGCCGATGGATATCTGGCAGATCGAAAAGGCTACCGGCGCGTCGGCGCGCGGGCTTACGCCGATTCTGAACGTGCTGGTGGGGCTCGAATTCCTGAGCAAGGACGAGCAGGGGCGGTATGCGCTGACTCCGGAGAGCTCGACCTTTCTGGTGAGCACGAAGCCCACCTATCACGGAGGCTTCATCCGGCACTGCAGCGAGCATTTGATTCCCCGCTGGCTGCACCTGAACGAGGTGGTGGCCACCGGCAAGCCGGTGCGCTCTGTGAACCAGGAAGCGGAAGGCGCCGCTTTCTTCCAGAGCTTTGTCATGGACATCTTCCCCATGAGCTACGCCGCGGCGCGGACGCTGGCCGAGCATCTGCACTATGGCGAGAGTGGCGGACCGGTGCGCGTGCTCGATCTGGCCGCCGGATCGGGCGTGTGGGGCATCGCCCAGGCGCAGGCTTCGCCGCGCGTGGAAGTGACGGCGGTGGACTGGCCCGAGGTGACTCCGGTGACGAAGAAGAGCGTGGCGCGCTTCGGGCTGGCTGAGCGCTTTTCATATGTCGAGGGCGATCTGCACGACGCCGACTTCGGCTCGGGGTATACGCTGGCGACACTGGGGCACATCCTGCACAGCGAGGGCGAGGCGCTCAGCCGCAAGCTGCTCCGGAAGACGCATGCCGCGCTGGCCAGCGGCGGGACCATTGCGATTCAGGAATTCCTGGTGAACAAAGAGCGCACCGGTCCACTGAACGGGCTGTTCTTTGCCGTGAACATGCTGGTGAACACGGATAACGGCAACACGTGGTCGGTGGAGGAGATCGGCGTGTGGCTGGAGGAAGCGGGATTTGTGGATGTGCGGACACTGCAGGCTCCGGGGCCGTCGCCGCTGATTCTGGCGACGAAGGGGTGAGGAGCAGATAGCGGTTAGCAGATAGCAGATAGCGACTGTGCGAGCAGGGCTCGGGCGTGGTGGAGACCCACATCTGCCAAAAGACGGCAGATATGGGGCACCGGGCTCCGGGCCCTTCTTATCTGTGTGCGGCGGCGATGGCCGGAGCGATGCGATGGCGGCGCGGCGAGAGCAGGTTCATCGTGATGGCCATAGCGGGGATGAGGAAGATAGTCGATCCGAGGACCCACATGAAGGCTCCGGCGGCGATTTGGTCGTTGAGAGCGCTGAGGCCGAAGGGGCGCGGGATGGCTCCGTAGCTGGGGTAGAGGAGGCGTCCGGAGAAGCAAAGGAAGGCGGAGACACCGGTATTCACGAAATCGGCCAGGAGCAGGTAGGGGAGCAGGATCCAGCGGGACCAACTGTGGCGGAAGGGCCAGGGCGCGATCACCGGCCACCAGAACATCAGGCTCGTGAAGAAGAAGCAGGCGTGCTCGCAGTTGTGCCAGTTCTCCGACGCGAGCGCGAACTCATAGGCGCGCGGAATGTGCCAGCCGATGTAGGCGGCGTTCATGGCGATCCAGGCGACGCGGGGGCGCGTGAGGACGCGTCCGGCATGGTGCAGGATGCGCGTCGTGAAGAGCGGGCGCAATACGCGGATGACCGGGCGGGGCAGTCCGCGCAGCATGGGCACGACGGGAGCGCCGAGCACGATGAGGGGCGGCGCGATCATCATCAGCACATAATGCTGCGCCATGTGCATGAAGAGCAGCGATTCGGCGAAGGTGTCCAGCGGCGAGGCGACGGCGATGAAGATGGCGAGAATGCCGCCGAGGAATGCGGCGAGACGCCAGGTGGGAAACTGCGCGGGCCGGGTGCGGCGGATGCGATTCCAGCCGCGGATGTAAATAGCCGTAGTGACGATGAGCGCAGCAGTGACGGCCCAGGGGATGTCCCAGTCGGTGATGAGGGCGGAAGCGGTCATCGGGCCACGGGATTTTTGCCGGTGTAGGACGGCGGTGGCGCCGGATGTGCTTCGATATCCCGTTGCGCGGCATCGGCGGCGGGATGTTCGCCGGGCGGATGGAGTGTATCGAGGAAGCTGATGAGAGCCTCAATTTCCGCCGGCGAGAGATTGTGTCCGTAGGCCGGCATGTTGCCGCCTCCCGTGACTACTTTGAAGCGCAGCTCATCGGGGGTCATGCGCGTGGCGATGTCATCGAGGGCCGGTCCGCGCTCACCGCCCTGTCCGCCGACCGAGTGGCAATTGCGGCACTGCTTCGACTCGAAGATGATGGCGCCCTGGCGGACGAGCGGTGTCGCTTCCTGCAGGTACTTAACAGGAATCGTGGCGCTGCTCCACGCGGTCATGTGCGGGCTCCAGGGCGTGTAGGTGCCGAGGTGCGTGAATACGCCCCAGACGACGGCGACGAACGTCAGCGAGAGAACTGCGACGGGGCGGCGATGCCAGCTCTTCTCGCCCTCGCCGTTGACGAAGGGCACGAGCAGCAGGCAGAGGACCAGGATCGGCGGCGCCACGAGGATGAACGGCGTTTCCAGCGATGGCGGCAGATAGGAGAGGACGGCGTAGATCCAGAGGAAGGGGAAGTCGGGCTTGGGGACGGTCTGGATGATGGATGGATCGGGCTGGCCGCCGGGGCCGTACGGTCCAAACACGATGGCGCAGACGCCAACGGCGGCGACGATGACCGCGGAAAAGACCAGGTCCTTCCAGAATGCGCCGGGGACGAAGGGGATCCCGTCCTCGTGGGAGAGCTTGTTGTATTCGGCGACATAGGTGGCGCGGCGAACGACGCGTCCGGGCATGGGCCACTCGTTGATGCCGAGCTTCAGAACCATCCAGACGTGGACAAGCGCCAGAAAAATGAGCAGGCCGGGAATGACAAAAACGTGCAGGTCGAAGAAACGGGAGAGTGTGGTTCCGGCAATGACCGGCCCGCCGAGCAGGAAGTGGACGAGGCCACCGCCGATGAGAGGAACGCGGCTGAGGATGAAGACGCCGATGCCGAGTCCCCAGTAGGCGTCCTGATCGAAGCGCAGGACCTGGCCGGTGAAGGCCATGCCGAGGGTGAGGAGCAGCAGGAAGACGCCGACCGTCCAGGTGAGTTCGCGCGGGAACTTGTAAGCGCCGAAGAGGAAGACCTGGGCCATGTGGATGAAGACGATGGCAACCATGAAGTTCGATCCCCAGCCATGCAGGGCGCGGAGGAACCAGCCGAGAGGAATTTGATGGTTGAGGATGTTGAGGCTGTTCCAGGCCTGCGCGGCGGAGGGAACGTACACCAGCGCGAGCAGAATGCCGGTAACCACCTGGAGCGCGAGCAGGGTGAAGGCGGCGCTGCCAAAGACATACCACCAGCTGGCGGTATTGCGGGGCACCTTGTGCAGGACAGCGTCCTTGACGGGGCCTTCAATCTGCAGGCGCCGCTCGAACCAGTCGTAAACCTGTTTTGCGGCCCGCTTCATCCGCGGCATGGGCAGTCCTCGCTGGGGGTGCCGGGCGCGGAGATGTTCACGAGCCGGGCGGTGTTGGAGAGGCTGGGCATCTGGCCGGCATTAATTTGTAACTGTCCGGATACCACTTTGTAGTCGTAGGTGAAGAGGCCGCGCTCTGGCGGGCCGGAGGCGCGGGAGCCGTCGGCGTAGTAGACGCCGCCGTGGCACGGGCACATAAACAACTGCGACTGCGGGAACCAGCGCACCGGGCACCCAAGGTGGGCGCAGTTAATGGCGAAGACAGTAAACTCGGTCGAGCCGGTGCGGCGCACGTAGCAGGCGACATTGTCGGTTTGCCCGTCCCATGTGTGCGCCCAGGGCGTTTTGTAGAAGGCGAGCCGGGTTTCGCCGACGGGGAAGTTGTCTGCGTTGCCAAGCGTGACCCAGGATTTGTAGTCCGAGTCGGGGCGGACGGGGCCGAGCAGATAACGGACGATGGGCACGGCAAGGGCGATGCCGACGAGTCCGTTGAGCGCGACGGCGGCTTTCATCAGCAGCCATCGGCGCGAGACGACGGCGGGGCCTTCCTGGTCGCTGGCCTGCTCGGAGGCGGTGCCAATGTCGGGGCCGGTGCGGGGTTTCTCGGGGCTGTCGCTCTTTTCAACCACGGGTTTATCTCCTGGGCGGACGGGGAGTGGGGGCGGCGGAAACGGTGTCGGGATTCCGTTGCGCATGCAAATAAGCAACGATGTCGGTTACATCCTGGGGAGAGAGGGGGTTCGGTGGCATCCGCTGGAGCGTAATTGGCCCCTTCAGCCATGGCATTCGGGTAAATCCCATCCGCCAGTCAGACTGGCCAATATCCGGTCGTCCGGCAATGATGATGCTGCGCAACACGTCATCGCTGACCAGCGACAGGTAGACGGGACTGTTCGGCTGCTGGCGGTCGTTACCCTGGTGGCAGGTCGAGCAGCGCTGCTGATAGAGCTGCTGGCCGTGCTGAGCGTTGCCGCCAGCGGGCTGGTGATACGGCGGAGGCGTCGCGCCGGCGAAGGCATTCGGCCTGGCCCATTCTTTGCGCATGCCGGCGATGATCGCGTTGATCTGCTGATCGGTGAGCATGCCTCCGGCCTGCTCGGACCAGGCGGGCATCTGCGTGCCGATGAGACCGTGGGAGATGATGTTGCGCAGCGTGTTGTCGTCGACGAGCGCCTGGAATTCGGGATTGGCGAGGTCCATGGAAGGGCCGTTCTGGCCGTCTTCGCCGTGGCAGGCGCGGCAGTTCTGGTTGTAGAGCGTTCTGAAGTCGAGGACTTGCTCAGGCCGCGCGGGCGGGCTTTCGCGGAGCGTGCCCGGAACGCCGCTGCACCCGGCAAGAGCGAGCGCCAGCGGAACGATGCCGAGAATAAACGGGCGCGTGGGCATCAGTGGTTTCCCCTGTCGCGTGGGGGCTGCTTGCCCTTTGGATCGAATTCATGGTGGCCCATGGCGGGCGGGCCGGCGTCCGGGCGTGACTCCATCAGACCAGGGGCTTCGATGCCCATGCGCGCGATGAACGGGACGCCGCGATCGGTGCGAATCTTACTTTCGCGGGCTACGACAAATCCGGCAACGATGCCGTAAGTGAGCTGCGAAACCAGGAACCACGGCCAGGAAATATGCGCGTCGAGGGCCGGATTGATGATGCCCATACTGGCGTGGATGAGGCCGGTCCAGAGAAACGGAGCGAGGATGCCGCCGAGGAGCACGGGGTGGCGCGGCAGCATCGGCATCATGGCGCCATAGAGCAGGCCGACGAGGATGCTGACGACAGCCTGGATGACGATGGCGGTGAGAAACCAGTCCCACTGGAACGAGGCAAGCTGCGCCTCGGTGATTTGCCGGGGAGTCGCGCCGGCTCCGCCGAGCAGGTTCACCGGGTACCAGATGCTGTGGTGGGCGATGAGACCGTAGAGGATCGCGGGGAAGATCATGGCGATGCCGCCGGCGATGCCGCCCTTGATGCCGCTGAGGATCGGATAAGTTTCGATGGGCAGGTGCGCGCGGTGCTCGGGATGGATGTGCAGGCGCTCGACGCTGCGGCGGGTGCTGGCGATTTCAACGGGCTGCACGACAACGGGGATGTCCTCGTGAGATTCCTGCGGGAGGACGTCGCGAAACCAGCCGACGCAGCCGAAGAGAGCCAGCAGGATGCCGAAGCCGGTGATCCAGATATTGGTGACCAGTCCGGCAACGCCCATGGTGCAGCCGAAGGCGAGGACGATAGGCCAGTGCGTCGACGCCGGCAGATGAACCGTCTCGCCGTGGGGAGCTTCCGTGGTGTGAAGTCTGTCTTCCATATCAGCGCCCGACGATGTAGACCACGGTGAAGACGACGACCCAGACGGCATCGACAAAGTGCCAGTAAAGTGCCAGCACCTGAATGCGCTCCGTGTGGCGGACGTTGACGTGGCCGGTGAGGGTGAAAAGCATCACCAGCGTGAGCATCAGCAGGCCCACGACGACGTGGGTGGCGTGCAGGCCGACGAGCGAGTAGAAAGTCGTGCCGAAGAGATTGGTGTGAATGGTGAGGCCATCGATGTAGATGAGCTTGTGCCACTCGAGCCCGGTGCCGATGATGAACTCGATGCCGAGCGCGATGGTGAGCGCCCAGAGAGCGGCGAAGGCTTTGATCCTGCCATGCTCGATCTGGCGCTCCGAAAGCCAGATGGTGACGGAACTCGACAGCAGGCAGACGGTGTTGAAGAAGGGGATGTCGAGCACCTGCTGCGGCGTGGGTCCGCTGAGGCTCTTGCCGATGTAGTAGATGTAAGCGACGACAAAGATGGTGAAGATGGCCGACTCGCCGATGATGAGCGAGAGCATGGCGACGCGTCCGCGCGAAGGCAGGCTCCATGGTTCTGCGGGCGGCGTGACAGGGATGGCGCTCATTCGTATTTCCAGTCCGGATCTTCCGGATGTTTGAGGTCCCAAAGCGGGCGGCGGCTGTGGACGACCGGATCGGTGGCGAAGTTATAGACCGGGGGCGGTGAAGGCGTGGCCCACTCGAGGGTCCACGCGTCCCAGGGATCGTTGCCGGCGATGCGTCCGCGGAAATACGAGTAGACCAGGTTGTACGCGAAGATGAGCACGGCGATGGCCTGAATGAATCCGCCGATGGAGACGATCATGTTCAGCGTGCCCCAGCCGCGGTCGGCTTCGTAGGTGTAGATGGAGCGCGGCATGCCGAGGAATCCTACGAAGTGCATGGTGTCGAACGTGACGTGGAAGCCGATAAGGAAGAGCCAGAAGTGCCACTTGGCGAGAGTTTCGTCGAGCATGCGGCCGATCGCTTTTGGATACCAGTAGTAGATTGCCGCGAAGATGTTGAAGACGATGGCGCCAACCAGCACGTAATGGAAATGGGCGATGACGAAATAGGAATTGTGCAGCTGCCAGTCCCAGGGAGCGACGGAGAGCATGATGCCGGTGAGGCCGGCGATGAGGAACTGGAAGAGAAAGGCCACGCAGAACATCATCGGTGGCCTGAACTGAATTTTTCCGCCCCAGATGGTCGCGAGCCAGTTGAAGATCTTAATGCCGGTAGGGATGCCGACGAGCATGGTGGAGAGCACGAAGAAGGTGTTGCTCACCGAGGTCATGCCGACGGTGAACATGTGGTGCGCCCACACTCCGGTGCTGACGAAAGCGATGCCGACCGAAGCGGCGACCATGGCGGGATATCCGAAGATCGCCTTACGCGAGAAGACGGGAATGATCTCGTTGGCGATGCCGAAGACGGGCAGCACGAGGACATAAACTTCGGGGTGGCCGAATATCCAGAAGAAATGCAGCCAGATCATGGCCGAGCCACCGGCCTGGGTATCGAAGAAGTGTCCGCCGAGGTAGCGGTCGATGACCAGCATGATTTGCGCGGCGGTCAGCGGCGTAATGGTGATCAGGGTGAGCCCGCTCATGACCACCATGAGCCAGGTGAACAGGGGCATGCGGAGCAGGGTCATGCCGCGGCAGCGCATGGAGAATGCAGTGGCGACGATGTTGATGGCGGCGCCGAGGGTGCCGAATCCACTGAGGATCAGCGAGAGCGCCCAGTAGTCCATGGCGTGCCCTGGCGAGAAGGCTTTTTCAGTGAGCGGGGCGTAGGCGAGCCACATCACGTCGGGCGCATTCCCCATGCCGTAGAGGCCGGAGCCGCCAATGAAGCTGTAGTAGAGCAGCAGGCCGCCGAAAGCCGTGAGCCAGAAGCTGAAGGCGTTGAGGCGGGGGAAGGCCATGTCGCGCGCTCCGACCATGAGCGGAACGAGGTAGTTGCCGAAGCCGAAGAGAATCGGCATTCCCACGAGGAACACCATAGTAGTGCCGTGCATGGTGAACATGCGGTCGTAGACATCGGCGGTGAGGAAATGATTGTCGGCGCGGGCGAGCTGGATGCGAATGGAGAGCGCTTCGGCTCCGGCGACGAGCAGAAACACGATGGCGTAAACGATGTAAAGGATGCCGAGGCGCTTGTGGTCGGTGGTGACGATCCAGCCATGGAGCCACTCGCCGACAGTGAGGCGCTCGCGCGCGCGGGGCGGCGTGACGTCGATCGATCCGGCAATCGGGAAGGGTTGGTCGGCCATTCGGGTCCTATTTCAGGGTGTCGAGATACGCGACGAGCTGATCGATTTGTGGATCGCTCAGCTGCATGGCGGGCATCAGGACACCAGGCTTAAAGTGCGCTGGGTCTTTGATCCATTCGTGCAAATCCTGGGGCGTGTTCTTCACCGCGCCGGCAGCGATGGTATCGCGGCTGGCGAGGTGGGTGAGGTCGGGGCCAAAGGTGCCGATGGCAGGCGTGCCATTGACGGCGTGGCAATTGGTGCAGGCCTGCGTCTCGAACAGATGGCGGCCGGCGGCGACGGCCGGGTCATCCACGGCGGTCCGCTGCTGCTCTTTGACCCAGGCGGCAAACTGCTCGGGAGTCTCGACGTAGACGCGGAGGAGCATCTTGGCGTGCTCGGGGCCGCAAAACTGTGCGCACTGGCCGAGGAAAAGTCCGGTGCGTTGCGGCGCGATCCACATATCGTTGGGGTGATTGGGAATCAGGTCGGTTTTGCCGTTGAGTTCGGGAACCCAGAAGCTGTGCATCACGTCGGCTGAGAGCAGATGCAGGTAGGTGGCCTCTTTCACCGGGACGTGCAGCTCGTTGGCGGTGACGATGCCGAGCTTCGGGTAGCGGAACTCCCACCAGAACTGATGGCCGACGACGGTGACGTCGAGCGCGCGCTGGGGCTCGGGGGCGTCCTGAATGCCGAAGATGATGCGCGCCGTGGTGAGGAAGAGCACGACGACGATGAGCACGGGCACGACGGTCCAGGCGAGTTCCACCTGGGTGCTGCCGTAGATCTGCGGAGGCTCGCTGGCATCGTCGTCGGGACGCGAGCGATAGCGGATGACTGCGAAGGTGAGCAGTCCGCCAACCACGACGAAGATGCCGCCGGTGATGGCGAGGACGAACATGGAGAGCCCGAAGATCTCGTGAGCGGGCGTGGATGCGGGAGCGAAGATGCTGGGCGGGGTTTGCTTCTGCTGGCCCCAGGCGCATGTCGACAGCAACAGAAGGACGGCCCCAGGAACGAGCCGCACCACATGCGCACCGTGCTTCGCTGTGAAGGATCTCATCTGCTTTCGCGTCAAAATACGTATGATGCCGCTGCAGGTTATCCGTTACTGAGTTGTTGGGGCGTACATGAAGAGGCCCGGGACGCCCGCGTTGACTGCTGAGGATCGCCGCTCAGGCGCGAGCGCGCTCGAGCGGATAAACGCGTACACCGTCTTCGTCTGACCCTTCATTGTAGCAACAGGAGATGGGCTGAAGGCGCGGAGCGGTCGTGCCATAGCAAGTCAAAAATTCAGCTAATGGCCTGCCGCGAAGACGGAGGCGAAGCGGCGAACGGCATTGGCGAGCGCCGCTATCCTGGTGCCGTTGGCGTACGCGTTGATCACTGCGCCGCGAAAGAGCGGAGCAGTGAGGGCGCGGAATCCGGTGTCGAGATTCGCGTAAAACCAGCGCGCACCCGTCGCGGAGAGGCGGAGGTCGCGGCGCAGCGGGGCGGTGGCTTCGGCGAAGACCTCTGCGGCGGGTGCGCGGCCCTGGAGTTCGGAAAGGATTGCGGCAGCGGCAGCCTGTCCACTGGCAATGGCGCCATGGATGCCTTCGCCGGTGAGAGGATCGGCAAAGCCTCCGGCATCGCCTGCTAGAAATATGCGGCCGGAATTATGGGGTGCATTCTCCGCGCCGAAGCCCAGGTACTGGCCGGTCATGTGCTCGACGCGGGCGCCGTCGTAGCGCTGGTGAATCCAGGTGGAGAGGCGGGCACGATCGATTCTCTCGGAGACAGACTCCGTGTAGAGGCCAACGTTGAGGTGGTCGCGCTTGGGGAAGACCCAGCCATATCCCTGGCGGATCGGGGCAAAGTCGAAGATCAGGCCCGAATGGGAGCCCTCCGATGGGATGACACTTGCCTCAAGAGCAAATCCGCGACGGAACCAGGACGGGTGATCGCCATAGAGAAGCTGGCGCACCCGGGAGTGCACGCCGTCCGCGCCGATGAGAAATGGGGCTAACCAGGCGGCATCGGCGGTGCGGAGAGTCACGTACGCGGCCGTCTGCTCAATGCTCTCGATCGGGCCGATGCGATCGAAGCAGACCCCGGCCGCGAGCGTCTGGCGGAGGCAGTAGTGATCGAGCTCCTGCCGGACGGTCATCGCGCATACGGGATTGCGGCTGGCGAGGGTCGCGGATTCGTCGCGGTTCTTCTCGACCGTGATGGCGGAAATCGTCGCGCGCGTAACGGGCTCGACGGAGTAGCGGAGGGCGCGGAGAGATTTGCGTGTGAGTCCACCGGCGCAGGCCTTGTGCCGGGGGAAGTCGGCGCGATCGAGCAGCAGGACGCGACGGCCGGCAGCGGCGAGGTCGTAGGCAGCCGCACAACCGGCGGGTCCGGCGCCGACGATGAGCGCGTCCCAGGGGCTGGTCACGGAAGTAGTATGGCAGCCGGTGGCCGGTAGCGGGTAGCGGGTAGCGGGATAGCGAGTCAGCGAGTCAGCGAGTTTGCGGGTTAGCGAGTCAGCGGCAGAACGAAGAACACGTTCTGACTTGCTGACTGGCTGACTTGCCGACTTGCTTCCTATGCGGCGGCGGGTGGGAGGACGATGCGCTGCTCGTTGAGAGAGGCGGAGCGGATAGTGAGGTCGATGTGAACGAGGTCGGCGGCCGTGGCGGTGCGAGTGGCGCGTGCGCACTGGCAGAGCGAGGCGAGCAGGCGGTGCGATTCCGGGCAGAGCTCGAGTCCGGCGGCGAGGAGAACGCTGTACATTTCGACGCAGACGGCGCGCGCGAACTGAAATTCGATGGCGGCGTGCGCGCCAGGTTCGAAGCTACGGGAGAGGACGCATCCGCCGCAGGCCAGGACGGCGCCGGTGAGAAAGCGCACGGCACGGGGCGCGTCGGCTGGGCAGCAAGCTGAGAGAGCCAGTTTGGACGGTTCGGGCTTTGCCGTTACAGCAGTCACACTGGCTTCATCGGAAAGAACACAGCTCGCTTCAGTGGAAAAGGCGGCCGTGAGGGCTAAAGAATTCGCTCTGTGCTAACGTGGCGACATGCTCGTCGGCACCGGCATCGATCTGGTGGAAGTGGAGCGGATCGCGCACTCGATTGAGCGCTTCGGCGACCGGTTTCTCGAGCGCATCTTCACTGCGGAAGAAATCGCGTATTGCCGCGCAAGAGCAGCGTCGGCGGAGAGTTTTGCCGCCCGATTCGCAGCGAAAGAAGCCGGAGCGAAGGCATTGGGCACCGGCATTCAGCACGGCGTTTCATGGAAGGAACTGGAGGTGCGGCGGCTGCCGGGAGAGCGTCCCACGCTGCACCTCAGCGGCCGGGCGCGTACGATTGCGGGACAGCTGGGGGTGCAGCGTGTCTCACTTTCGCTCACGCACACCAGGGAGCTGGCCATGGCGACGGTGCATTTGGAGGATTAGCCGGTAGCCGGTAGCTGGTAGCAAGTCCGCAAGTCAGCGGGTTAGCGCTCGATGAGTTCCGAAGCGCTGGATGCCGATTGCAGATGTCCCGCGGCGGGGCTGGTCTGCGCCAGGTCTTTGAAGGCGCGGTGGACGAAGCTGCCGAGCCACCATCCATCGATGAACTTGTAGGGCGTTTCACCCGTGGTGTAGTGGCCGCAGGGCAGAACTTTGGAACCAAAGTCGATTCCGTGGGCGGCGAAAGCGGCCAGCACTTGTTCTGAAAATTCGGGCAGGAAAGTTAGGTCGTAGCGAGCGTGGATGACGAGCACCTTCTTCGGATGGGCGGCGAATTTCTCCATGTAGCTGACGGGGCTGATGCCGGTCCATAAGCGGTAGAGCTGCGCCTGGTCCATGCCGGCCTGCTCAAAAGCGGCGCGGATGTGGCGCGTGCTCTGGCCGGTCCAGACGACGTCACCGAAGCCCATCGACGCATGATTGAAGGCGTTCACCTGCAGACGCGGATCGTGCGCGCTGGCGATGAAGGCGTAGCAGGAGCCAAGGCTGGTGCCGAGGATGCCGAACTGCTCGTATCCCTGGGACTGGAGCCAGTCGAGGCAGCAGCGCACGTCGACAACTGCCTGGCGGCAGGCGGCGATGGTGCGCCCGATGTTGGAGCTGACAGCGTAATCGGAGCGCTCGGTTTCCGCCGGGCGGCGAATGTCGTGAAAGGGCTTGCTCAGGCGCAGCGCGGAAACGCCGAAGCGGTTGAAGAGCGAGCAGAGCACGTTATGGCTGAAGGCGTCGGCGTTCCACTGCGGCATAACGATGATGGCCTGGCGCGGCTTGCCGCGCTGCTTCTCGGCCGGCGCCGGATACCAGCGCGCATTGACGAGGTCGTTTTCCGGATAGGGCGTGCGGATGGGCGAGGTGAAGCGCAGAAATTGCGCGTGCCGCATCTTGCCCTCTTCGGCGCGCTGTTTAAGCTGGGCATCGCGGCGGAGCGTCTCGGGGCGGACGTTTGTGGGGAAGAGTTGCGGAGCGCGTGTTTCGAGGCGGAAGTCTGTGGGCGTGCGATATCTGAAGAACGCATCACTGTTGCGGACGATGGCGTCGTTCAGCGCGAGCATCGCGGATTCGGCGGCGGCGTTGTCGGACGGGTCGCGTTGCGCGCGAGCTACGGCGGGGGACAGCCCGACTGCGGAGATGAAATCATCGAGCCAGTCGAAGCCCCACTCGACGGGGCGGACGATGCGGTTCTCGTCGCGCGTGGTGAGCGCCGTCTCCCACGCAATCATCCAGCGGCGATAGAGGTTGGCAAGCATCAGTCGCCCATGACCCGGGGCACGCGCGCGGCGATGTCGCAGAGCACCTCGTAGGCAATCGTACCGGTGCACTGCGCCAGATCCGCAGCGGTGATGCTTTCGCGTCCCTGCGTGCCGATGAGCACCGCGTCATCGCCGATATCGATGCGCATGATGTCCGTGACGTCAACCATGGTCTGATCCATAGAGATGCGTCCGGCAATGGGTGCGCGCTGCCCCCGGATCAGCACGGCTCCGCGATTCGAGAGCAGCCGGCTGAGGCCGTCGGCGTATCCGACGGGCAGCAGGGCGAGGCGCGTGAAGCGTTCAGCGCGAAATGTTGCGCCATAACCGGCAGTCGTACCGGCCTCGATCTCGCGCAGGCCGGTAATGCGCGTTTTCCAGGAGAGCACGGGCTGCAGATCGTGGCCCGTGGTGCCGGATGGTGCATAACCGTACAGCGCGATTCCGGTGCGGAACATCCGGCGCGCGCCATATTGTGCGGCAAGCTGGCCTATATCGGGAGAGGAGCTGTCCAGCACGTCGGCGGAACTGCCGGCGCTGACGAACTTGAGACGCATGCCGTGGCGCGCCAGAACCTGCAGGCAGGTGGCGAACTGGGCGATCTGGTCGCGAGTGGCCGCTGGGTTTTCAGGCGAGTGGAAATGGGTCATGGCTGCTTCGACGCGGAGCGGCGAGTGGGGATCGAAATGGTCGAGCAGCCGCAGCAGGGTTTTGAGTTGCACGCCCTGGCGCGACATACCGCTGTCAATCTCGAGATGCACGCGCACCGAGCCGGCTTCGGCGCCGCGGCGATCGGCGGCCTGGAGCAGCGCTTCGAGATGCGCCGGATCCCAGACCACAGGGGTGAGCTGGTGCTCGAGGACGGCGTCGGCTTCTCCGCGCCACACTCCGGACATGACAAGGATGCGAGCATTGGGCAGAATGGCGCGCAGGCAGACGCCCTCTTCCACGCAGGTGACGCCGAACCATGTCGCTCCGGCGGCGGCGAGGGCACGAGCACAGCCTTCGAGCCCGTGGCCGTAGGCGTTCGCCTTCACCACGGCGAGCAACTCCGCATCTGGCCCGGCGAGCTGCTCGAGCAGCCGGTAATTGCTCAGGAGGCGACGCCGCGAAACTTCAGCCCAGACGGGGCGCGTGTGCGAAGCGATAGCAGTGATCATGGCCTCCGGGCTGACTTCATCGGCACAGCACTGCTAATTGGGCTGCGCTGGCGTTGCAGCCTGGGCGGTGTCGGGCTGCGCGGGCTCAGAGCCTTTGTGGAACAGCGGAATGTGGAATGGGGATTGCGCGTCGCTCTTCTGCTGGGTCTTCTGCGCTTTGCCCGGGGCCAGATCCACGACGGCCGTGCGTTGCGAGTTTACGCAGGCCCAGTGGTAGCGGGAGCGTTCGTAGACGTGGGTGAAGATGCCGCGCTCCTCTCGTGTTTTGCCATCCTGCCGGAGTTTCACAATATACGTGCCGCTGACCAGGGCCGTGTCGCCGAAGGTGCGGACACTGACTACGCGCTGTTCCATACTGAGCAGCTGCGGGCCGCCTTTGTCGAATAGCGAGGCAATCTGCTGGTTGCGCGTGGTTACGTCGCCGCTGGCGGAGATGTCGACGTAGACCGGCGAGAGCAGGAACTCAAGCTGATACTGGTCGGCTTTGACCGCCGCGGTGCTCCACTGGTCTTCGAGCGCCTGAAAATCTTTCACTTCCTGCGGCTGCGGGTGACCGGGCGTGACGGACTGAGCCTGCTGTGCCTGCAACGATCCCCAGCCGCACACCAGGAGAAGAGCAAGAAAACTGAATTTACGCATCAAGACACCACTTTGGGGGATACCACCATGATAGACGCAGGGCGGGGCTGAAGGCTATCGGAAGGCATGCAATGGGAAGCCGATATGCACACCGGAGTATCGATATTCACAAGGGAAGGGAGAGGCGGATTCTCCTAAACTCGATGCAAGCCCATGGCCACCACTCCCGACATTGAATTCGAGCGCGGGCTGCCTGCCTCGCTCGACGCCGAGAGGACCATTCTCGGCGCTGTCCTGCTCGACAATCACGCCTACAACGACGCTTCGGCAATGATCCGCCCGGAGGATTTTGCGCTCACCGCGCATCAGCGCGTTTTTGCGCGCATGGGCGAGCTGATCGACAGCGGGCATGTCGTGGACATCGTGACGCTGAGCGAGGAACTGGCCAAGCGCAAGGAGATCGAGTCGGTCGGCGGGGTGGCATGGCTGGCCTCACTCACAGAAGGATTGCCGCGGCGGCTCTCGATTGAAGAGTACGTCCGCATTGTGAAGGACAAGTCGCTCCTGCGGCAGCTGATCAACATCTGCTCTTCGGCGATTACTCGCGCGGCGGACCAGAGCGAAGGCGCGATCGACGTCCTGAATGATGCGGAAAGCGCGCTGCTGGAAGTCACCGAAAAGGGGATCAGCCGCGGCTTCGCGAGCGTGCACGAGATTGTCGCCGGATCGTTCCGCACGATCGACAACCTCTATAAAGAGGGGCGCGAGGTCACCGGGCTGGCGACGCACTTCGACGAACTGGATCGCATGACGAGCGGGCTGCAGAACTCGGAGTTGGTGATCATCGCGGCGCGTCCATCAATGGGCAAGACGGCGTTCGCCATCAACATCGCGCAGAATGCGGCGATCCACGGCACCAGGACGGTGGCTGTCTTCTCGCTGGAAATGTCGAAGGAGAGCCTGCTGCGACGCATGCTCGCCTCGGAGGCGCTGGTCGATTCGCAGAAGATCCAGAAAGGATTCCTGCTGCGCGAAGACCAGCAAAAGCTGACGAATGCGCTGGAGCGGCTGGTGGAGGCGAAGATCTTCATCGACGACACGCCTGGCATTTCGCTGACCGAGATGCGCGCGAAGGCGCGGCGGCTGCGGCAGTCGCAGGGCGGGCTCGATTTGATCGTCGTCGATTATCTGCAGCTGATGTCCGCCGGGACCATGGGCCCGGGCGCGAAACGCTACGAGAACCGGACGCAGGAAGTGTCGGCGATTTCGCGCGGGCTGAAGGCGCTGGCGAAGGAACTGAATATTCCAGTGATCGCGCTGTCGCAGCTGTCGCGCGGATCGGAACAGCGGACGGACAAGAAGCCGCTGCTCTCGGACCTGCGCGAATCAGGCTCGATCGAGCAGGATGCCGACGTGGTGGCGTTCATCCACCGCGAGAGCTATTACAACCGGGGACAGAACGGCGAACCCGATCCGGAACTCGACAACAAGGCGGAGATCATCATCGCCAAGCAGCGCAACGGTCCAACCGGCACCGTGGAGTTGGCGTGGATCGGGCGCTGCACGCGCTTTGACAATCTGGCGTATGGGGGCGAGGGGGGAGATTACTGAAGCTTCGGAGGCAAGCCGAAGTGAGGCGGTGGGCGAGATCTATGCTGTGCTCGCCTGCCGTCTCGCCTGAATCTCAATGTAGACATTCACGAGGCTGAGCGCGGCGGGAGTCACGCCGGGGATGCGGCTGGCCTGGCCGAGCGTAGCGGGGCGGACGCGGGTGAGCTTCTCCTGCATCTCGCGCGAGAGGCCGCTGACTTGGGTGTAGTCGAACCAATCGGGGATGCCGCGCTCCTCGGCCTTCTTCAGCTTCTCAATCGACTTCTTTTGCTGATCGAGATAGCCCGCGTACTTGATTTCTGTCTCGACGGTCTTCAATTCGTTCCGAACATGCGCGCTGAGGTGCCCGTCGTGCCTGGGCTCGTGCCAGGGCGCGAACACGGGATGGCTGAGCTGCTCGCGCAGCGTCGGCCAGATCGTCTCGATGGTCACTTCGGGGCGCTTCAGAACCTGCGCCCAGGTCTGCCCGGCAGGCCACGGACTGTGATCGGGGCCACCCTGCGCCTTTGCGGTCGCTAAATGCTTTTCGAGCGCGACGGCGCGGGCCTGCTTCGATTCGTAGTCGGCCCAGGCGGCATCGGAGATGAGTCCGAGGCGGCGTCCATACGGCGTAAGCCGCCGGTCGGCGTTGTCGATGCGCAGATGAAGGCGGAACTCGGCGCGCGAGGTGAACATGCGGTAGGGCTCGTTGGTGCCCTTCGAGATGAGGTCGTCGATGAGGATCCCGGTATAGGCTTCGGTGCGGTTGAGCGTGAAGGGCTCGTCGCCGCGCACGCTGAGCGCAGCGTTGATGCCGGCCATGATCCCCTGGCAGGCAGCCTCTTCGTAACCCGAGGTGCCGTTGATCTGGCCCGCGAGGTAGAGTCCGGTGAACTGCTTCACGCGCAGCGAGCGGTCGAGTTCCGTGGGGTCGATCGCGTCGTACTCAATGGCGTAGCCGGGGCGCAGCATCTCGGCGTTCTCAAGGCCGGGGATGGAACGCACGATCTGCCACTGGACTTCCATGGGCAGCGAGGTGGACATGCCGTTGACGTATACCTCGTGCGTGTTGAGGCCCTCGGGCTCGAGGAAGAACTGGTGCTGCTCCTTGTCGGGGAACTTGACCACCTTGTCTTCGATGGACGGGCAGTAGCGCGGGCCGATGGCCTGGATTTGCCCGGAGTACATCGGCGAGCGGTGCACGTTTTCGCGGATGATGCGCAGCGTCTCCGGCGTAGTGAACGCGATGTGGCACGATACCTGCCGCTGCGGCAGTGTCCGCGTGCGGAAGCTGAAGGGCGTGGGGTCAGCATCGCCGGGTTGTTCGGGGAACTTCGACCAGTCAATCGTGCGGCCGTCGAGGCGTGGCGGCGTTCCGGTCTTGAGGCGGCAGCCACGAAGGCCGAGGCGCTTGAGGGCTTCGCCGAGCAGGACCGAAGGCGGCTCACCGCTGCGTCCGGCGGGGTAATGCTCCTCTCCGCAATGGATGAGGCCGTTGAGAAAGGTGCCGGTAGTGATGACGGTCGCTCCGGCGAGGATGGTGCGACCGTCGCGGAGCTTCACGCCGAGAATCCTGGGCCTTTGGGGCTCCTGCTGATCGCTGATCACTGACCGCTGATCCTTTTCGATCACCAGATCGCTGACTTCCGCCTGCTTGATGAACAGGTTCGCCTGCGACTCGAGGACTTCGCGCATCTTCACGCGGTACTGCTGTTTATCGCACTGCGCGCGAGGAGACCAGACGGCGGGCCCGCGGGAGGTATTGAGCAGCCGGAACTGGATGCCGACCGCGTCGGCGACCTCGCCCATGATGCCGCCGAGGGCGTCAACTTCGCGCACGAGATGGCCCTTGGCGATGCCGCCGATGGCGGGGTTGCAGCTCATCTGCGCGATCAGGTCGAGGTTCAGTGTGAACAGGGCGGTTCGCAGGCCCATTCGGGCGGACGCCATTGCGGCCTCGCAGCCGGCGTGTCCGGCGCCGACAACGACCACGTCATATTGTTCAATAAAGGCCATGAATCGGAGATAGCCCGGGATGCAAAACCCCTCGCTCGAGCCTTCTTTCCCCATTTTATCGGGTGCAAACGAAAGCGGCGGCCGAAGCCGCCGCTGTGGGCCGGTGCAAACTGCGCCTAGAAGTTGAGCCGTATCGCCATCTGGATCTGGCGGACGTTGTAGGCGAAGTTGCTGTTATCCGTGCTGGTGACGGAGTGGAACGGGGTTGAGGTGTACGGCACGAATTCGTTGATGTGGTTCGTGCTGTCCGTGGCCACCGCATACGCAGTGGTGCCAACGCCGGTCACGTTCTGGTGATTGGCCAGGTTGAAGGCCTCCGCCAGGAACTCCGCGCTGTACCTCTCGTGCACGGTGATGCGCTTGGACAGGCGGAGGTCGACGTTGTTGGTGTGGGGCATCTGGTAGACGTTGCGATCGACGCCGGGGATACGGTTCGATCCATTCGAACCGTTGAACGAGCCGGTGGAAACCAGCTTGCCGGTGGCCGTCTGCCCAGGCGTGAGATACAGCGTTCCCGCCGAGCCGCTGATGCCCATCGAATACGGCAGTCCGGACTGCGACTGGAACGAGGGTGAGATCTCATACCCGTTCACCAGGGGAGCCCACTTGCCGGTGACGTGCCATGGCGAGTCGAGCACGGCATAGAGCATCAGGCGCGTCGGCACGTTCTGGTTGGAGTTGCCGTAGTCGAGCTTCAGGTTTGCAGGATCGAGCAGGTTGTTGGCGCTGGGCGATGTGTTGTTGTTTTCGCCGAAATCGAGCGCATGCGACCAGGTGAAGTTTCCGTCGAACGATACAAAGTGGGACATGCGGTGCTGGAATTCGGCAACCAGCGCCTCGTAGTTGGAGTTCACGCCGCTGAACGTGTCCGTGATGGAGCTGAAGTTCGTGTTGGGGCGCTTGCCGATGTAGGTGTTGGCCACGATGCTCTTTCCGTTCGGCAAGGGGCCCTTCTGGCCGGGATCGGTAACTGTAAAGGTGATCTGCGTGGGCGCCGGCAGGTTGATGTCGACGAAGTCAGGCAGGCGACGGCCCCATGAGCCGAGCCAGCTGAGCTGGAAGGCATCGTTCTTCGTGAACTGCTGCTGGACCGAGAGGTCACCCTGCAGGATCTCCGGCAGGCGGAAGTTCTTGTCGAAGAAATACACGGTGGCGTTGGATCCGCCCAGGCAGCTGGCGGCATCGACCTGCGGGAACTGCGGAGCGCAGGCTGCGCCGGGGGATAGGGTTGGGTTCGTCTGGCCGGCGGAGGAGCCGGTCTGGATCAGATTCTGGTAGATGGTGGCGTTGATGGCGCGCGCGAAGAAGAAGCCGTAGCCGCCACGGACCACAGTTCTGCCGCGGCCCATTACGTCGTAAGCGAAGCCGACGCGCGGGCCGATGTTGCCGAGATTGTCCGGCATGTGAGCGGTCGCCCCCACGGCCGAATTCGGGATGATGGGGGTGGGGAAGTGCTCGTATTCCCAGCGCAGTCCGCCGGTGAGGCTGAGGCGCGGCGTGATCTTCCAGTAGTCCTGGGCAAAGAGCGAGTAATCGCCGGTGGTGAATTCGAGTCCGGCAGGCCCGGCGCCCTGGCTAAAGGAGGTGTAGTTCTCAGCGACTTTGCCGGCGGTCGGATTCTGCGAGAGATACAGGTCGGCAAAGTAGTTGCCCAGCGGGGTGTTGCCGCTGTAGGAGTAGCCGCCGAACTGGTTGAAAAGATTCGAAATGCGATCGTCCGTATGGATGTAGTCGCCGCCAAACTTGAAATCGTGGTTGCCGCGGACCCACTCGACCGTATCCGCAAGCTGCCACCGCCGCTCGTCGGGCAGAGCGGCGCGATTGAGGAACTGGGGCGTGCCGAACTGGAAGAATCCGCTGAGAAAGACATTGGCGGGCAGGCCCAGGGGGTTCGTATAGTTCGATGTCTTGACGAGGTTGTTCTGCTCGTACGCGGTGGGCGTCTGGTTGTTTTCGAATTCAAAGTCGCGACCGTACATGTAGCGGACCTCGTTGCTGACGGATTTCGTCACGAAGGTGTCCAGCTTGCCGACGATCCAGTTGTCGCGGACATAGTCGTTGCCGAAGCTCGATCTGCCGTAAGCGACGGCAGGAGCAGTCTGGATGCCTGCCGGCGAGGTCCAGCGCATGCGGTTGGCTTCAACCGACGCGCGGTTCTTCTGGTTGATCTGCCAGTCCAACTTGGGGAAGAGGATCGTCTGGCCGCCGGTGCGCGGCTGCGATCCGAGCATCGAGACGAGGCCGTTGATGCCGCTGGTGTAATAGGACGTCGCGGCTCCGGTGGACATGCCGGTCGCTTTCGCCAGCTGCGTGATCTGCGTCTGCGCGTAGCTGCCGTTTGTCGTATAGAAATTCGCGTTGGAACTGGTGCCGAGAATGGTCGCCGCGCCCGGGAAGTCGTGGTAATAGCGGTCGCCGGCAAGGAAGAAGAAGAGCTTATCGTGCAGGATCGGGCCGCCCACGGTGAATCCGTACTGGCGGCGGAGGTCGGTCGGCTTGAATGACTTGCTCTGGTAGACGCCCGGCGAGACCTGCACCGGATGCTGGACGTAGTAGTTCTGCGCATTCCAGTCGCTGTCGCGATCGAAGTAGTAGATGTCGCCGTGGAACTGGTTCGTACCGCTCTTCGTCACGGAGTTCACGATGCCGCCGGCGGAGCGCCCGTACTCAGCGGAGTAGTTCGAGGTGTTGACCTGGAATTCCTGGACGGCGTCCTTGATGGTGGAGTAGCCGGCACGCGTACGGCCGCGCTCTT
>DASYYN010000199.1:0-5168 GCA_035933815.1 Acidobacteriaceae bacterium | reverse complement strand
CTTGCGCAGTATCACCGCAGGTAACCGAAGCAAGCGCCGCGCGCACTTCCAGGGCCGCGCGCTCCTGTACTATCGAATCAGCCCCACAGAACGACTGCATCTTGCGCGAGTTGTACGGAGTTCTTGCCTGATGGTTCTCCTTCCCCCGGGATGTGTGCCCGGGAAGTTGCGGATTTGCCTGACCACTTCCCTGCTGCTCATCCTTACTGCCGCACCAGCGTGGAGCGCGAAGACGAACGGTGCGAATGCAGCATCTGCCGCGAACGATTCTGCTTCCGGCAAGACGAAGCCGCCCGAAGCGGCTCCCGACGTGCTGATCTTTCAAAATGGTGACCGGCTCTCCGGAACGCTGCTGCGCGCCGTAGGCGAGACAATCTGGTTTCACAGCCAATTTGTCGGCGAAATTCATGTGAAGTGGTCGCAGGTGAAAGAGATTCGGACCGGCACAAAGCTCATCGTGCTGGAAAAGGGCGTCTCGCCGCGGGATGGCAAATTGCCGGGTGACGTGCCCGAAGGGAAACTCTCCGTAGCGGATGGCAGCATCACGGTGGAGGAGCAGAAGCCGCCGGGCGCCGAAGTGATCCTGCCGGTGAAACGCGCCGAATATGTGCTGGACGAGACGACACTGCGCAAGCAGATTGAAGGCCATCCTGGGTTCCTTGCCGGCTGGAACGGGCAGATGACAGCGGGCGCGACGGTCGTGCAGGCCACGCAGAATCAGTACACATTCACCGGCTCGATGGCGTTAGCCCGCACGGTACCCACCGTCACATGGCTGAACACGCGCAATCGTACGACGCTCGACTTCAGCGGCTCGTTCGGCAAGATCATCCAGCCTCCGTACAGGAGCAATGGAGTGATGACGTCCGGCTACTCGTCGAAGAGCAGCATTTACCACGCGGGGGCGGAGCGGGATCAGTACTTCTCGCCGCGCTTTTACGCGCTCGGGCAGACGGTGTTCGATCACAACTTCAGCCAGAATCTCGACCTGCAGCAAATCTATGGCGCAGGCATCGGCTGGACGGCGGTCAAGCGTCCCGATCAGGAACTCGACCTGAAAACAACGCTGCAGTACGAATCGCAGCAGTTCATCGTCGAGTCGGGCCTGTACGATCAGAATCTCGTCGGATCAACCCTCGATGCGACGTGGGTCGTCAAGCTCCCGCTCAAGGTTCTGTTCAAGCAGGAGGTCTCGTGGATTCCCGCCTACAACAACCCCTATGCGTACTCGGCGGGAGAGACGAACTCGCTCACCATGCCATTCTTCAAAGCGCTGGCGTTCTCCGTCGGCTCGATCGACAGCTACCTCAACGATCCGCCGCCACTTAGCCCGCCAACGAAGCGCAACTCCTTCGTGTTCACGACCGGCGTAACGTACGCGATCAAGTCGAAGTATTAGCGCACCGGATTCGGTGTTGATTCCTGCAGCGGCCTCTGCACCAGCTGCTGCACGTCCTGCGGAAGCGGCTGGTCGGCCTGCTTCAGCAGCCACGAAACCTGCCACATCTGCGTCGAGCTGAGCACTTTTCTGAACGATGGCATGCCCGTCAAACGGATGCCATTGTCGACCTTCCAGTACGTCTCGCCAACCGGATCGTCGCTGACGCCGACGACGCCGTTGCGGTGCTTGTTCCACAACTGCGGCGCTGTGGGGTACATGTGCCCAGCGAAGTCCGATGGATGCCCCGACAATCCGTGGCAAGCGGCGCACTGTTCGCGGTAAATCTGCGCGCCGGCCAGCAGGTCCTCCGGCGTGGGCTGGATCGGCGAACTCTTCGGCATCTCCGCATGGACGCGGTTGTTCAGTGGCACATGCACGATCTGCTTCTCAAACGGAAACGACGGATCGGAGACGGCGACCGGCGGATGGCCGACGCTGAGCCAGCACCACACGAAGATCGGAATGATAATCAGGCCGATAATCAGGCCGAAGATGAATTTTCCCATGCGCTTATACGCCTCGAAATCAGAAAACAGCAGATTAGCAGCATCCCGTGCCCCTGCGTTTGCGCGCAGGTGAACAAATTGCAATAGACGATACCTCTTCCACGAAAGATGCAGTGAGTTCAATCGTCGCGGAAGTTCCTTTGCTGTAAGCTCATGGACACAAACTCACCCTGAGGATTTCCTATGCCATCCAGTGCGAATGCGCGACCGCTCGTCATCACCATTCTCGGATGGCTCTTCATCCTCGTTGGCCTCGTGGAATTCGTTCTGCACGTGCTCCGCGTTCACCATCCTCTGCAGCCCTGGGATATCGGCATTCCGCTGCTCGAGCTGGTGCTCGTCGCCTGCGGCATTTTTCTGCTGCGCGGCAGCAACCTCGCCCGCTGGTTTGCCGTCGCCTGGATCGGCGTGCACGTCGGCATCGGCTTTCTCGATTCGTTCCGCCGCGGCATGATCCACACCATCATCTTTCTCGTCTTTACGTGGCTCCTCTTCCGCCCAGAAGTGAGCGACTGGTTCACTCCGGAGCGCGACGCCGCTGCCTGAGAAGCACCTTCGCGCTCGCGCATCCGTCTAAGCTGCAGGCGACAATTCCCTCTCCGCGAGTGGCGGCAAACCCGCTGCGGATGATTCAATACAAAGAACGGACTTCCTTTTCTCTTTTGAAGGCAGTGGAGGCATTCAGGTTCATGCACTTTCGCAAGTGTTCCGGGTACGCTGCGTATCCGCTCTTTGCAGTTCTTCTTTTTGCAACATTCGCCGTCCGCGCGCAGGACACGACTCCCCAGCAACAACAGCCCGGCGAAGCTATGCCTCCGCAGCAAACCACACAGCAACAGCGCGCCGAGGTACTCCGCGAGGCGCAGCAGCGCGTGAACGCGCGCCGTCGCCAGCGCATTAAGCAGATCATCCAGGATACCTACAGCCATAAGTACGAATTCGACTTCGGCGGCGGTTTCCAGCGCTTCCGTCCCGGCAACACCCTGCAGCACGTCAGCGAATCTGCGTGGGCCGTGGATCTCACCGACTACCTGAAGGGCAATCTCGGCGTCACCGTTGATGCGCGCGGATACTACGGCACCGCATTCACGCCGCAGAATCAGTTCCGTACCTACCAGCCGGGCATCAGCCAGTATGTGTTCCTGGCCGGTCCGCGCTATCGCTTCTTCCGGGGCCAGCACTGGGGCTGGACGGCACAGGTGGAAGGCGGCGTGGGCCACGGCAACTTCGGCACCGGCACCCATGGCCTGCCCCCTCAGCTGATCGGACTGTATCGGGATTCCACCGTGCTGAATGTCTCGGCAGGAGCGTCCGTCGACTACAACCTCGGGCCGGCCCTCGCCATCCGTCTCACGCCCAATTACCTGATCACGAATTACGGCAGCACCATGCAGTACAACGCCGGAGGCACGCTGGGCATGGTCTACCGCTTCGGGCGGAAGTAGCCCAGCAGCAGCATCCGGCATGGTACGAGCGTGAAGTGCGTCACACGCGCCTCGCCGCTGCAATCCCTTACAATTGGCGTGAAACCGGAACTATCCGCAATCATTGCCGCAAATCTGCATGCACAGTCTCTTTCTTTTCTCGGGTTCGGCCGCGCGCCTTCTGCTGGGGTGCGCACAGTCGCTGTGCCTGCTGTTCGTTAAGAACGACCTGCGCCACTATCTGCGCTCCCATTATGGCGACCATACTTTTCAGAACCTCTACCACTGGCAGCTTTTCTCCTTTGACACGCTGCTGCTGACGCCCTATTTCCTGGTGATGATCGTGCTGTCCTTCTACGGACTGCACCGTTACAAGCTCGTCTGGCAGTTCTACCGCCACAAAAAGCAGGCGACCCGCGAGCCGTCCCAGCGCTTCGAGCAGCTGCCGCGCGTCACCATCCAGCTTCCCATCTTCAATGAGCAGTTCGTCATCGACCGCCTCATCGAAGCCGTCTGCCACCTCGAGTATCCGCGTGAACTCCTCGACATCCAGGTGCTCGACGACTCGACCGACGAGACCGTGGACGTGGCGCAGGCCATCGTCGAGCGCTACCAGGCGCTCGGGCATCCCATCGTCTACCTGCACCGCACCAACCGCACCGGCTTCAAAGCGGGCGCGCTGCAGGAAGGGCTGAAGACCGCGAAGGGCGAGTTCGTCGCCATCTTCGACGCCGACTTCGTCCCCCCGCACGACTGGCTGATGAAAGTCGTCCACCACTTCGCCGATCCCCAGATCGGCATGGTCCAGACGCGCTGGACGCACTTGAACCGCGACTACAGCTTCCTCACGCAGGTCGAAGCGATCCTCCTCGACGGCCATTTCGTGCTGGAGCATGGGGCCCGCGCGCGCTCCGGCCTCTTCTTCAACTTCAACGGCACGGCCGGCATGTGGCGGCGCTGCGTCATCGGCGAGGCAGGCGGCTGGCAGCACGACACCCTCACCGAGGACACCGACCTCAGCTATCGCGCGCAGATCCTCGGCTGGAAATTCAAGTACCTGCTCGATGTGGAGTGCCCGGCGGAAGTGCCAATCGAGATGACCGCCTTCAAGACCCAGCAGCAGCGCTGGGCCAAAGGGCTCATCCAGACCTCCAAGAAGATTCTGCCGCGCGTCTTCCGCAGCGATGTGCCGCTGAAGGTGAAGATCGAAGCCTGGTACCACCTGACGGCGAACATCAGCTACCCGCTCATGGTCGTGCTGTCGGTGCTGCTGATGCCGGCGATGATCATTCGCTTCTACCAGGGCTGGTGGGAGATGCTCTTCATCGACTTCCCCCTCTTCCTGGCATCGACCTTCTCCATCTCATCGTTCTACCTGGTCTCGCAGAAGGTGCTCTTCCCACGACGCTGGTACCGCACCTTCCTCTACCTGCCATTCCTCATGTCGCTGGGCATCGGCCTGACCATCACCAACACCATCGCCGTCATGGAGGCGATCTTCGGCATCCAGAGCGCCTTCAAGCGCACGCCGAAATACCGCGTCCAGAAAAAGGGCGAGCGCTCGAAGGCCTCGAAGTACCGCAAGCGTCTCGGCCTGATTCCTTTCGCGGAAATTCTCGTCGGCTGCTACTTTGCGCTGTGCATCTGGTACGCCTGCGCCAACGAGAACTACTTCACCGTGCCCTTCCTGCTGCTGTTCGTTGTCGGCTACTGGTACACGGGATTGCTCTCGCTGCTGCAGGGCCGCTTCGAGCGCTGGCGCACCGGGACAAACCTCGACGAGACCTCGCCGAAGCC
>DASYYN010000165.1:0-2338 GCA_035933815.1 Acidobacteriaceae bacterium | reverse complement strand
CGCGGTGATCGTCACCAGCGGACCATCTCCGCCGTTCTCAGGACTGTCTGCACCGCCGTCAGCGCCACTGTGCGCGCCCGTCCACAACTCGCGCAGGGTGTTTTCCAGTTCCGGGAAGCCGATGCCGCCGATCGGCGCCGGGGTTCCCTCAAAGCAGCGCTTCACCACGTCATCGCTGAGGCCCAGGCAATCGAAGAGGTGCGATGCGCGGTAGCTGTCCACGACCGAAATGCCCATCTTCGACATGATCTTCGCCAGCCCCAGATCGAAGGCGTGCAGCAGATTCTCTTCGCCGTGCTCCGGGTTCAGCTGCCGCGCCGTCTGCAATGCCAGCCACGGACACACCGCGCCCGCGCCCATGCCCAGCAGTACCGCGGCATGATGCAGATCGCGGCAATCGCCTGCCTCGACCGCCAGCCCGACGCGCACGCGCTCGCCGGCGCGGATCAGCGAATGATGCACTGCACCCAGCGCCAGAGCCATCGGGATCGGCATGGCAGCCTCCCCGCAGGCGCGATCGGTCAGCAGCAGGACTGCTGCTCCGCCGCGGACCAGTTCCACCGCCTTCGCGCACAGATCGTCAATAGCGGTCACCAGATTGCATGCCGGATGGAAGATGCAGTCCAGCACCGCCAGCGGCAGCTCGTGCGCCAGCTCATGCTCGCGCTTGCGCAGCGATTCCATCTGCGCCAGCGAAAGGAACGGCGAACTGAGCGACAACCCCGGCAGCCGCTCCCGGCGGTCGAGGATGTGCGGCCACGGACCGAGCCGCGTATGCAGCTGAATCACGCACGCCTCGCGCAGCGAGTCGATCGGCGGGTTCGTCACCTGCGCAAATCTCTGCCGGAAAAATGCGTACACCGGCCGCGGCGTGCGCGCCAGCGGCGCAATCGGCGTATCGTCCCCCATCGACCACACGGCGTCCTTGCCGTCCGTGGCCATGGGCTTCAGGATCATGTTGACGTCTTCCTTCGTGTACCCAAAGCCAAGATGGAGCCGGTTCAGATCCGCTGACTCGAGCGCCGCAACGGACTCGTCCGCCTCCAGTGTCGCGTTTTCCAGCAGCTTCTCGTATTCCGGCGCCGACTGGTCGAAGAGCTTCTGCAGTTCGTCATCTTCATAGAAGACGTGCCGCTCCAGATCGGCGAGCAGCATCTGTCCCGGCCCCAGCCGTCCGCTGTGGACGATCGTCTCCGGATCCAGGTCCACCAGACCGGCTTCCGATCCTGCGACCACGAGGTGATCTTCCGTCACAAAGTAGCGGCAGGGACGCAGGCCGTTGCGGTCGAGTGCCGCTCCGATCAGATGCCCATCGGTGAACGACACCGCCGCCGGACCATCCCACGGCTCGATGCAGTCGCCGTGATACGCGAGAAAGGCCGAATGGCGTCCGGCGCCTGCTGGAGGCATTACCATCCGCACTGCCTCGGCCACGGTGCGCCCGTTGCGCGAGAGCAGCTCAATGACTTCGTCGAGGCTCGTCGAGTCAGATCCGCTGGGCGTGTACACCGGCTTGAGCTCATCGGGCAGCGAAGCCGCGCGTGCGTTGAGCCGCGCACGATTTCCCCAGATGGTGTTGATTTCCCCGTTGTGCCCCAGAACGCGGAAGGGCTGCGCGCGATCCCACGAAGGCGCGACGTTGGTCGCATACCGCTGGTGAAAGAGTGCAAATGGAGTGACATAGCGCGGATCCGCCAGATCCGGATAGAACTCCGGCAGCAGCCGCGCCGAACACATCGCTTTATAAATGAGGCCGGAAGAAGAAAGAGAACAGACGTAGCCTTCAGTGTCGGCGCGCTCGAACTGCTTGCGCGCGAGGTAGAGTCGCCGGTCGAGCTCGGCATAGGGCGCCGGCGCAGCGGTGAGCAGAACCTGCCGGATCACCGGCAGCGTGGAAAGCGCGATCTCGCCAAGAATCTCAGGGCGCGTGGGAACGGTGCGCCAGCCGAGAATCGAGAAGTTCTGCGCTGCAATCGCTGTTTCCAGCTCGCGAACCGCAGCCGCCGAGGCAATCTCATCGGCAGGCAGAAACACCATGCCTACGGCCAGTGGCTGATCGGAGGCGAGCGAGAGGCCCGTCGAAGTCAGCAGCAGTTCGCGCGGAATCGCGGTGTGAATGCCGATGCCGTCGCTCGACTTGCCGTCCGCGGCCACAGCGCCGCGATGCGCCAGACGCGACAATGCGGTCAGCGCTTTCGTCAAAATGTCGTGCGAGGGCTGGTTTTCGAGGGTCGCGACGAAGCCGACGCCACAGGATTCATGGTCGAACCGCGAATCCACTAGTGTGGGCCGGGAGCCGCCGGTCAACAGGGCCGGATCAGCACAATTTCTCGTTCCC
>DASYYN010000143.1:0-3506 GCA_035933815.1 Acidobacteriaceae bacterium | reverse complement strand
TTGTTTTTTATGTGGAATTGGGGCGGTTTTGCCAGCGCGATTCGCCGCGCAGACCGTGGCCGCCGAGTGCCCGCCGCCACGGATGTAACGATCAGTTGGTTCAGCATTGTTCCTCACTTTCGCTGATGTGCATGGCCGGCGCTGCCTCGATTTGAACGAGACGATCTGGTGTCGGCACATCTGCAAGGTTTGCGATGAGTTTTTCGTAAGCGGCCAGACCGTCTTCAACCGCTGCGAGTTCAGGCTCAGAAAGCGGGATCTCCTGTCGAAGTCTCAGGAGATTTGTCTGGGCTTCCAGCATTTGCGCGCGCGTGGATTCTTTCGCCATGTAGAACGAACATTGCGCACAGGCCATACGGTGGGGGCATTGATCGAAGAAGTCGTAAGTGCAGTACCCGTGGCCGAGATCGAAGAACTTCCACGCCTCCTGCGCCGCCAGCCCTTTGCGAACTACATCCTGATCGATCAGCACTTCGATCGCGCGGATGTTCCGCTCGAAGTAGCCTGCTTTTTCGAACGATTTAGTCAGCTTCGATGGGTTGATCTTTGCGTAGTGCTGAGTCGAGGACGGGTTCTTGTGTCCCAGCCACGCCTGGACCTCGAAGAGCGACATCGGTTCGCGCGCATTGAAGAGCTGCGTGGCGATGGTGCTGCGCGCCCGGTGACTGGTGATGCGGCCACGGACATCCTGGTTTGGGATGCCCGCCTTGATGCACAGCGCGGGGATCAGCACTTTGTTGAGATAGTTGTAGCCCAGAGCTTTGGAGCGATACGCGAACAAGTAATCGGCGTGCTCGCCCGTCTTCGGGTCGATGATTTTCGTTTGTTCAGGCCGTTCTTTTTCCCAGGACTCGATCACTTCGCCCACTACCGTGTCCACCGGCTTTGTGAACGCCGTGCTGGTCTTATTGATTGGGATGGACAGCAGGCATACGCGTTCGCCTGGTGCGTTCTCCTGCCAACGAACACACTCCAGTCGAAGCCTGCGGATTTCATTCCAGCGCAGTCCGGCGAACAGCCACACCACCGATAACGCCCGCACCAGCGGCAGAGGATAGTAGTGAGACCCGCCCTGCGAAGGGCGGCCATGGAGGGACAAGTCCGCTGCGGTGAGGTTCAACCCGGCCCAGATCAACTTGGCCCACACATCGTCCGGTAGAACGCGGGGATCGAAGCCGATGAGTGCCTGTAGCGACCGTGGCACACGGAACGCGATATGTGGATCAAAAGACCGAGGGATGATCTCCCAGTGCTGTAGGTCGCGGAAGAACGTCCGCAACGCATAGAACACGTCAAGCTTGCTGCTCGCGCCCATAGGGCTGCCAGCGTTGGGGAACCAGCTCTTTGTCATGCTATCCGCCCACTCGCAGTTCTTCAGGTCGATGCACATTGCCACGGCTTCGGCCGCGAGGGTGCGGGTCCACTGTACCGGGCCGTCGATGTGGGGATGCGTCGCATGAAGCCACCGGCCCACACCAAGAAGCCGGTAGTACACCCGAAGCCGTGTGCCTGGAGTGAGAGTCGTTGTTTCGTGCCAGTACAGCGCCAGACGTGCCCATTCACAAGGGACATTGGCAACGATGGCCTCGGGCGCGCGGTGCATCAGCTTCGGCTGTAACCCAAGCCGGCGAACAGGCTGGTCGATGATTCCCTCTGACACCAGCAGGCGAGACAACGCGACAACGCATGTATCTAACGCAACCGTACCAGTCTGTTTTTGAAGCTGCAGCAGAGCGCCCTCAGTGATGTCTTCCAGGCGCGGAGACCGTGCGATCAGCAGTAACTGGGCCAGCGTGAGCGGCACCAGCCGCAGTGTGCGGATGCGATATCCCAACTCCTGTAGTCTGGCCCTGGCCCTTTTCTCGGCTGCCGCGAACGCCTTGAAGCCGAAGACCCGGCGCGCCAGACACGAGTAGACATGACGCCGCTTGGGGAAGCTCGCAAGCGTGTCAAAACCCCGCAGCAGGAACGCCGCTGCGACGATGCGATTGCCGTCATAGCGGCGGCATTCTACGAGTTC
This sequence comes from Acidobacteriaceae bacterium, assembly GCA_035933815.1. Lineage (GTDB taxonomy): Bacteria > Acidobacteriota > Terriglobia > Terriglobales > Acidobacteriaceae > Palsa-343. The sequence goes on along the minus strand of DASYYN010000143.1, from coordinate 1,486 downwards.
CATCCACTCTGCATCGGTCCAGGCCCACAGAGCGCGGTCGCGGCGTCCCATCTCTTCCAGTAGGTAAAAGACAAGAGACCGGCGTTTCGGTCCCTTGAACTCGATGTGGTCGAAGACATCGTGCAAGGGACGCGCGAGCCGTTGCACGGCATCGAGCGATGGCTTCCGGGTCTTGCTGAACTTGATCCGCGACGGCAGCTCTACCGTGAGGTATCGGCGCTCCCTGGCAGTCAGGCCGTGTGCCTGATCGTAGCGCGTCGCGTCGATCGGCCAGCTCCACGTATCTGTTGTTTTATGCACGCTCACTGAAACAGCCTCCCCATTGCTTCCAGCCGCTGTTGATGAAGCTGCGTCATCGTGGCGTTGAACTTGGCCGCCAGGTCGCGCGCGCTCAGATGCAGATAGATCATGGTGGTCTCTATGCTGCGATGACCGGCGAAGATGGCGATCTCGTGGATGTCCCAGTCCGCTCGCGCCAGATCGGTCAGACACAGATGCCGCAGCGTGTGAGGCGTGAAGCCCGCGGCGTCGGCGCGCCTTGCGATGGCGGTGACGATCTTGGACCACGCCCAGATCGAGACGGGTTGTGCGCGGTTGCGTGGTGACTGCGACAGGAACAGTCGCCCGCGCTGCCGGCTCAGAGTGCGGCGGTGTTCCAGATACTGCCCATACAGCTCATCCGTTGTTACCGAGTAAGGCAGGACACGCGACCTGCGGTTCTTGGTGGTCTCGGCACGGATGCTGATGGTGCGCCGCGACGGATCGATGTCGCGCGTTTCAAGAAGACACAGCTCTTCCCGTCGAAGTCCGGCGTCATAACTCATCGCCAGCATCAGGCGGTTACGAATAGGCTCTTTCGCGGTCTCGCCGAGAACCCGGCACCATTCCTCTTCGGTCGGAATCGTGGGCAGCTTATGCTCTCGCCTTACCAGTGGCCGTGATGAGCGGCCTTCACCCTGGCGGAACGGATTCCTTGTGCGGTGTCCCTCTTCCACCAAAAAGTCGTAGAACATCCGCAGTGCCGCCAGATGCTGCTGGATCGTTGCATTCGCCATGTGGATGTCCGGCTCCACGGGCGTAGCGGACGGCTTCACTAAATCGCGCAGATACGCGCCGACGGTTTCCTGGCCGATCTCGTGGGGCTTTTTGTCACAAGTGCTGAGGAACCGCAGGTGTCGCTCCAGATTGCGGCCATAAGCATCCAGCGTGTTGAGGGCCAGCCCACGGCACGCCTGAAAGCCAAGCCATGCCCGGGCATCCTTCTGACCGGCAACAAGTGGAACGCGATCCCATTGAATCTCGTTGATGAGTTGGTTGGACTTCACTATGTTCGTCTCCACGGCGTGATTTGCCGATCGAGCGGACCTTCTGGGCCGCTCGACGGCAGCCAACTGATCGTTACATCCGTGGCGGCGGGCGCTCGGCGGCCACGGTCTGCGCGGCGAATCGCGCTGACTAAAACCGCCCCAATTCCACATAACTGATA
>DASYYN010000134.1:0-23805 GCA_035933815.1 Acidobacteriaceae bacterium | reverse complement strand
TGTACTCGGGGCCGTGAGCTGAAATGGCGTTCCCATCCGAGAAGCACCACAAGGTTTACATTTGCAGCCACGCCTTCGAAGGAAGTCGGCCGATATTACTCGTCAGCAGGCCCGACGGAGATTGGTGTTTTCTTTGCGGCGATTCGCATGCTGAGGACGCATCGGCCTACAGAGTAGTTGGGATGGGGCACGTACTTGGTAGCGATCCATCCCTGTCCGAAATATCTGACTTGCCACCGGGCTGGGAGGCAGAACGCGAGGGCATCTCCGAGAGGTGGATGCGGACGCCAATACCGCTGACGGAGCAATAGCCCGGCCTATCCTTGGATCAGCCCCGTCCCTCGCCAGCTGTTGGCATTGTGCCGCCCGATTTCCACCCGCTGTGCGCCCGCCGTCCGGTACCAATCCTCCACTTCGGTGCGCGAGTGGTAGTACGCCGTCGGCGCAACCAGCTGATCGAAGACATTCCAGAAATTCTCCGCGAAGCTGTAATCGGAGATCGAGCAGAGATAGTCGGAGTATGGCAGCACACGCTTGAGCCCCGGCCGATTGCGCGCCGGCCGATAGAGCAGTTTCAGCGCGACGTACAGCACCAGCGCCAACGGGAAACAAAGGCACCGCGTCACCCATTTCGGCGCGCGCGAGGTCAGTGTCTTCCGCACCGGATCAACGAGCTTCTCGATCCAGGCGTTGCCTTCCTTGCCGTAGACCCACGTCACGATCCGCCCGCCAGGACGTACATGTTTCGTCAGCGCGAGAAAGCCTTCCTTCGGGACCGGCAGATGATGCAGAACGCCGATGCTGTAGACCAGCGTGAACGGGTTTGCGAACGGCAGTTCCAGCAAATCGGCCTGCACCACGTGCACGTTCGGCAGATGCCGCGTGTTGCGGAAGGCCGCTTCCACTGCGTCGGATAGATCAACGCCCACCACAGTGCGGGCGCCGAACTCCGCAGCCTGGAAGATGTGTCTCCCCTTACCGCAGCCGCCATCGAGCACCACCTGGTCCCGGAAATCCGCGGGGGCGAGCGGCGCAATCCAGGCAAGGAATTCCTTCCGGTCTGCCTCGGTGATTTCCGAATAATGCGTCCACTCGTATCCGAACGCTGCCGCCGTGGCCTGCTTTTCCTTATCGAGCAACTGCGGAACGAAGCGCGGAATGCCCCGCCGGATGGGGAACTCTGCCCCGCATCCCTGGCACGTGAGCGTGCCTTCCATGACTTCATTTTCTTCGAGAGCCGCGGCCGAAAGCTGGAACCAGTGCCCGCATTTGCGGCAGCGCAACAGCGACAACAGCGAATCTTTCATCCAGTTCTCCGGGCCTCTATACCTCGGCCCACGACGGCTCCGGAGCCGCCATCTTTTCACCGTGTACCGCAACCCGGCGCGCCTGCAGCATGCGCAGGATCCACCAGCACGCCACGCCCGCCATCACATGCTTGAGCGAGTGGCCGCTGACCACGTGACCCGCGCCGTAGATTGGTCCGTCAAACATCTCGAAGAGTTTCGCTGCGACATAGCAGCCAAACGCTATCGCGAGATAATTCATCCCGGAATACCGCCGCGGAAACAAGCCGATGATCAGCGCCAGCACGACGGGCGAGAAGAACTGCACCGTCAGATAGAACTTGTAATCGCCCGTCAGCCTCCACCAGGCCACGCTTCCCATCCCCAGCAGCAACGTAGGACCGAGCGCGATCAGCCCACCACGCACGCTGATCCGTTCCATCGCCATCGCAGCCACAATGGAAAGAAACGAGCACGTCATCGGCAGCAGATCCCACGGAAGCCGCGCATCCGACGGCGCGAGGTGATACCAGAGCGATCCGAACCCAGTCAGCAGAACGCCTGCGAAGAAGATCAGCCACGGTATTCGCTCTCGCCGGTCGACAAACGCGCCGAGGCTGCGGCTGCTCGCCAGCCATGCCAACGCCCAAACTCCCACAATGCAGAAAGGAATGTTCGAAAGAACGTCGAAGGCGTTCGGAATGCCTAACAAGGCGCGCCGGTCGGCAAACTCATGGTAGTGCGGCCCGACTGGCAGACGCGGCGCAACAGCCACCGCCGCCACGGTTCCCGCGCAGATCGCCGCCAGCAGCACGAGGCGCGTGCCACGGCTCCAGCACCTTGGATTCAGCGGATGCAAAACAGGCAAACCCTTTCATCAAGGTACCAGAACGCAGGATTGCGCCCGCCCACGCGACCAGCCTCAGCTGCTTAGCCCCATCGCCCGGTCGAGGCTGGCTTCGTCTTCGACATTGACGCACTGCTGGCTCCGGTCGATCTGGCGCATCAGCCCGCTCAGCACTTTCCCCGGACCCACTTCGACGAATGCCGTCGTCCCCTGCTCGATCAGCAGCCGCACCGATTCCACCCAGCGCACCGCGCCCGTCACCTGGCGGATCAGAGCATCGCGCAGCTGTGCCTCGTCTGTTACCAGCTTCGCGTCCACGTTGACGGCGACCGGCACGCGCGGCGTGGCAAACTCCACACCCTGCAGCAACTCCGCCAGCCGGTCCTGCGCCGGCTGCATCAGCGCACAGTGAAAAGGCGCGCTCACCTGCAGCATCACCACACGCTTTGCGCCGCGCTCCTTGCAGACTTGCGCTGCGCGCTCCACAGCGGCCGCTTCACCGGAGATGACGGTCTGCTCCGGCGAGTTGAAGTTTGCCGCCGAAACGATCTTCCTGGTCTCCGCCGCCGCGTCGTCGCATGCACGTGCCGTTTCTTCGCTGCTCAGGCCGAGCACGGCGGCCATCGCCCCCTGGCCCTGCGGCACCGCTTCCTGCATGTACTTGCCGCGCTGGCGCACGATGCGCACAGCATCGGCAAATTGCAGCGAGCCGGCCGCGACGTTCGCTGCGTACTCGCCGAGCGAATGCCCTGCAACCAGTTGCGGATACACGCCCGTGTCGGCCAGCACGCGCAGCGCCGCCACCGAGACCGTGCAAATCGCGGGCTGCTGGAATTCAGTCAGCTTCAGTTGATCTTCCGGGCCTTCAAAGCAGAGTTTTGAGATTGGAAATCCCAGCGCGTCGTCGGCTTCCTCGAAGGTCACCCGCGCCACCGCATGCCTGTCGGCAAAATCGCGCCCCATTCCGGCGTACTGCGAGTTCTGTCCTGGAAAAAGAAATGCAATTTTGGTCATGGTCCCTGCCATCATAACCGCCGCGCACCAGACAGCGCGGAGAGCCTTGCGTGCGCTGCATTGCGCCACTGCGACGGTTGTGAAAAATCCCTCTTAACTTTTTGCGGGGGTGCTGCGTCTATTACGAAGAGGCACGCGGGGCCAGCGCCAACGCACTCGCCCCGTGCCGCCCTCAATGGAAGCCCCGGCGGTTCGTGGGTCCGCCGGGGCTTTTCTTTGTTCAGTGCGATGCTATGCTGACGCGGCCAGGTTAGCCGTCCGCAACGCGCTCGGCGCCGACGACGTTGAGGTGTGATGCGTCAGCCGGTGAACGAAGTGATACGGCGGCCACGGGCCGGAAAGCTGCATCTGGCAGTCCTTCATCAGCACGCTGGTGCTCGAATACTTGTTCTGGTACCGCTCCACGCTGGCAGAGTCAATCAGGTGCGCGATGTCCAGCAGCATCTTGCCCGGTTCCATCCGGCGGCAGGTCACTTCTTCCGCCAGCGGAGCGAACATGCGATGCATCTGTACGGAGATCGCCCGCGCCTTGGTCTGCCGCTCGCGCTGGAGCGCGGCATTCTCGCGCAGGTTGGAGAGATAGGCTTTGCCGACAGCCGGCACTGCGGGAGCCGGTGCGTACCGCCGCACCTGCTCCTTGCAACAGTCGTCGAGCACCACCTTCAGGTGCATCTCCGCTTTGCCGCGCAAGCGCTCAATATTCGTAAGGAACTGCCGCTGGTTCGACCGGATCGACCGGCGCAGCGCCTCGTCGTCCGAAAAAACCGTCCCGAAGCGGAACGGAAGAACTGTGGAATTTTTGAAGCAGTCGGCAATGACCCGGGCGTGTTCGACGCCGGCCTGATGACTCAAAGTTTCGGAGGGGGAATACTCGCTGACGATTACGGCTAAATCACTGGCTGGATAGAGGAAAATCTGATTACCCTGGATCCCGGTCACTGACTCCATTGGAATAGGTTTCCGGTGGCGAAGAAGTTCAGGGAAGGCCTGTCTTTCGGTTATGCAGTAGGCATACCACGCCATAGAAAGTCGCTCCGCTTGCTGGTTTGGGAAGTGGGTTGGAACAGCAGCTTTTCGGGGATGGACATGGCTCTTTCTGGCTTGCCCGCAGAGGACACAGGCATATCGAACTGACCCGTATGCTAGCCCTGCGTGTAAACGACTGGCAACAGGCTTACGGGCTTCCCGAGTGAGCGTTAGCCGTGGAAAAGCAACTCGATTTCACAATATAGAAAAAAGTGTGATCACATAAACAATCGGTGGCTGCGGTTACCTTGCCAACTTCCGCCCGACAGCGGGTTACTCCACAGTTATCTGCCTCACGTGCTCAGGCCAATCGATATCCAGCGCGCCTTCCGGCCACTCCACCACCTGCACCGCATCCCCGTGCTGCTCAATTACCTGGCGCGCACCCCGATCTCCGTGGATCTGGAGCAATTCCGCGAAGAACTGGGCCGCGAAGACGGCAGGAACGCCCAACCGCCCCCCATATGCCGACGCCGTAATCAAGGCTCCGGTCTCCTCGTGTCGAGTGAGTAACGCCCGCAGGTGATCCGCCGAGAGCCGTGGCTGATCGCAGACCAGGAGCAGCACGCCGTCAGCCGCCCCCTGCGCCGCCGCCACTCCGCACCGCACCGAGGCGCCCATACCCTCTGCCCAGTTCTCGTTCGTGAGGGACTGGACGGCCAGCCCGTTCAGTTCCGGACACATCCGCTCCGCCTCGTAGCCCAGCACGACGAAGACGGGCGCACAGCCCGCCTCAACGGCCAGGCGCGCGGTCCGGCGCAACAGGCTCTCGCCCGCAAGCTGAATCAGTTGTTTCGGTTGGCGTAGTCGCCGCGATTTTCCAGCAGCCAGAATGACGGCGGCAATCCGGCCGTCAGACATGGGCCAGCGAGGCCGCTGCCTTCCCGACCCCGCACCCAGAGATGACCGCCTGCAGTTCAGCTGCGATGGACAGCGCAATCGCCGCCGGCGTGTGCCCGCCCAGATCCAGTCCAACGGGGCTGTGCAGCCGGGCCATGCACTCTTCGGCTGTCCTGCTCAGCCCTGGTACAATCTCCCCCACAAGCCGCTCGGTCCGCTGCCGCGGGCCCAGGATGCCCAGGTACTTCAAATCGGGTTCCAGCAGCCGGCCGAGGATCTGCCGGTCCTGCTCATAGCTGTGCGTCATGATGACGGCAGCGTCGGCGGTAGCCGCCTCGCCAAGCCCAGCGTCCAGCCCCATAACGCCGGCTGCCTGCGGAAACCGTTCCGCCCGAATCAGTTGCGAGCGCCCATCAGCGACGACCACATGCCAGTCCAGCTCCGCCATGAACTCCACCAGCGGTTGGGCGTCGTCCCCCGCACCAAACACCACCAGCGACGGGGGCGGAGCCAGATACTGGATATAAAGGTCCCCGACCTGCCGCGATGCCTTGGCCGCTCCGACCTCGTCCGCCAGCTTCGCCGCCTCTTCCGAGCCCGGCCGCTGCCACGCGATCTCTCCGGCGTCGTTCATGATGAGCACGGTCCCTGGCGACTCTGCGCTCGTATCGATGACGACGACGGAGCCCCGGCGCTCTTCGACGCTGCTCCGCAGCGCCTCCAGCGTATTCGCAGCCGGCTCACCACGCTCCAGGAGAACGATCACGGTCCCGCCGCAGCCCAGACCGTAGGGCATATCCCCATCGTCGTCGAAAAAGCTGCTGTATCGCTGGATCGCCGCTCCCCGTTCCGTCAGCCACCAGGCTTTTTTCGCGATCTCGCCCTCGAGACAGCCGCCGCTCACCGTGCCCGCGCGCTGGCCGGACCTGGTCAGGACCATGCGCGCACCGGGCCGGCGATACGCCGAGCCCTCCACGCCGACGACGGTCGCCACGCACACCTCTTCGTGCGCGTCTCGCGCGCGTTTTGCCAACTCGAGGATGCGCTTCAGCTCCGGCATTCGTTAAACCTGGTTCGGCCCACCGATCAGATCCTCGATCCGGATCGGCAGTTTGCGCACGCGGATTCCGGTTGCGTGATACACGGCGTTAGCGATCGCCGGAGCCACGCCTGCCAAGCCAATCTCGCCGATACCGCGCGCGCCGTACTCGTTCACGTGCAGATCAGGATACTCGACGAAGATGCAGTCAAGATCAGGAACATCGGCGTTTGTCGCGACAAGGTAATCGGCGTAGTTGTTGTTCACCGGCTTGCCGTTGCGCCGGTCATAATAGGTCTCCTCAAAGAGCGCCATACCGATCCCCATCACCACCGCGCCAAGGATCTGGTTCCGGCCCGGTTTGGGATTAATGATTTTGCCGGCATCAATTACGGATAGCCCCTTGGTCACCCGCAGCCGAGCGATGCCCGGATCCCAGGCCACTTCAATAAACTGCGCGCCGAAAGAATGCGCGGAGTACTTCTGCGTCTCCGCCTGCTGCGGCGCTGTCTTCGCCTCGGCTTCGAGGCCGCTGAGTCGCGCGCTGGCCAGAATATCCGGGAACGCCACACCGCTTTCGGGCCTCTGGTCTGCAGCGTGGATCCGCCCGTTCGTCATCACCAGCTTCGGAGGATCGCCTCCCGGCTGCACATTCTTCGGGTGGAAAGGCGAATCGGGAGCTTCCTGCGCCAGGGCGATCACTCGATCCACCACGCCCTGGGTCGCCTGATCGACGGCGGGCAGCACGGTAGCCGTAACCGTCGATCCACCGGACGTCGGCCCTGGGGGCAGGCTGCTGTCGCCCAGCACCACTTCGATTTTGTCGATGGGGATGCCGGTCTTCTCCGACACGACCTGCGCGAAGATCGTGTAGGTTCCGGTGCCGATGTCCTGGGTGGCGCAGATGGCGCGCGCCGTGCCGTCGGCATTCAGGCGGACGCGCACCGTTGCCGCACCGCGCCCCGCATGCCACGTTGCCGTGGCCATGCCCCAGCCGATGATCTCGTTGCCGCGCCGCATCGAGCCGACCTGCGGCGTCCGCTTCGACCAGCCCCACTTTTCGGCGCCGGTTTGATAGCACTCGCGCAGATGCTTGCTGGTGAACGGCCGCACGGCGCTGTAGCTCGTGTCCTGCTCGGTGTAGTTCTTCAGGCGGAGTTCGATGGGATCTATGTTCAGCTTGTAGGACAACTCATCGAGAGCCGACTCCAGCGGAAACAGCCCAGACACAATGCCGGGACCACGCATCGGCGTGGGCGTCCCCATGTTCGTCGGCAGAATCTGCTGATTCGTCTCGACGTTGTCGCAGGCGTACATCATCGCCGTCACACCCACGCAGTTCTCGACGAAGGTGTCCACCTGCGAGGTGGGCTGCTGCACGTCGTGCTGGATGGAGAGCAGCTTGCCGTCCTCGCTTGCGCCCAGCCGCATGCGCTGCTGCGTCAGCGGACGATGCCCGACCGTGGTAAACATCAGCGCGCGCGGCACCTGCAGCTGTACAGGGCGCTTCACCACCTTGGCGGCGAGCGGAGCCAACATCGAATGCGGCCACGGAAACAGCTTGCCGCCGAATCCCGATCCGCAGAACGGCGAGATCACCGTGATGCGGTCCTGAGGGATGTTCATCATCTCGGAGATGACATGGTGGTGATTGACCACGCCCTGCGTCGTCTCGTAGAGCGTAAGCCGGTCGCCGTCCCACTCCGCGATGGTGGCGTGCAGTTCCATCGGGTTGTGCGTCTCTACCGGAATGACGTAGGTCTCATCCACCTTCACCGGCGCGCTCTCAAAGTTCTGCGCAGCCTGGCCACGCTCATAGTGCATGGTCCGCGGCATTGGAGGTGCAGGTGCGTCCGCCAGATCGATGACGGGCTTCTGTGGGTCGTACATCACCTTCACCTTCGACGCGGCTTCCTGCGCCTGCGCGAACGTGTTTGCCACCACCAGCGCGACATACTGCCCGTAGTAGTAAACCTTGTCGTCCTCGAACGGCGGACGAATCTCACCCGCGCGGCTGTTCTGCTCGTAGTGCCCTGCAGGACGATACAGGGGCGGTGTATTCCCGTGGTGCAGAACGGCCAGCACCCCCGGCATCCGCTCCGCAACGGACGTGTCAATATTCAGCACCCGCCCGCTGGCGACCGTGCTCCACACCGGGTATCCGAAAGCAAGGTTCTTTACCGGATGATCGAGGGCGAATTGTGCCGCTCCGGTCACCTTCCGCCGGCCGTCGACGCGCGAGACCGCCTGGCCAATGATCGATGTGCTCATACCGCTTGCTCCCTCAGCAGTTGTGCGTTGCGCTTTATGCCGATTCTGTCGCCGTCTGCAATGCGCGGACGAGCCCGCGCTTTGCCAACTCAATCTTGAATCCGTTGTACTTCAGCGGTTTTGCGTCGGCCATCGCCGCGTCTGCGGCCTTTTTGAAGGTGTCCACATTCGCGGACTGTCCTTCCAGCGCGTGTTCTGCTTCATGCGAGCGCCACGGCTTGGTCCCAACGCCGCCCAGCGCCACCCGCGCCCGCTCGATGCGCCCGCCACTCACCTTCACCACGACCGCTGCCGACGCCAGCGCAAATTCGTACTGCGCGCGATCCCGGAGCTTCAGATAATGCGAGCGTGTTCCGCTGGGCAACGCCGGCAGCGTGACATGCGTGATCATCTCCCCCGGCGCCAGCACGTTTTCGTGCTGAGGCGTATCGCCCGGCACGAGGTAAAAGTCGTTCAGGACAATAGCGCGCTCGCCCTTCGGTCCATTCGTGTGGACCGTCGCTTCCAACGCCATCATGGCGACCGCCATGTCCGAAGGATGCACCGCAACGCAAGCCTTCGATCCGCCCAGCACCGCGTGAATGCGGTTGAATCCGTCCAGCGCCGAACATCCCGATCCGGGCTCGCGCTTGTTGCAGGCGTAATTCGTGTCGCGGTAGTAGTAGCAGCGCGTCTTCTGCAACAAATTCCCGCCGGTCGTCGCCATGTTGCGCAGTTGCGGCGACGCTCCGGAGAGCAGCGCCTCTGAGAGGACTGTGTACTTCTCCTTCACCGTCGCGTTCCATGCCAGATCGCTGTTGCGCACCAGCGCGCCGATGCGCAATCCGCCGCTCGGCTCCGGCTCAATCTTGTCCAGCGGCAGGGGATTGATATCCACCACCGTCGTCGGCCGCAGCACGTTCAGCTTCATCAGATCGACGAGCGTCGTGCCGCCGGCAATGAACGTTCCATTGGAGCGAACTGCGCCTTCGACCGTCTTTGCCTGGTTATAGCGAAAGACTTCCATTGCTCGACTCCTTATGCGCGTTCGTGCCCGCGCGCCTGCTGAACCGCGGCAACAATGTTGTTGTAAGCGCCGCAGCGGCAGATGTTTCCGCTCATCGCTGTGCGCACCGCGTCGTCATCGGATCCGATGGGTTCGTGCAGCAGCGCAGAGGCCGACATGATTTGCCCCGGCGTGCAGTATCCGCACTGGAACCCGTCGTGCTCGACGAACGCCTGCTGCACCGGCGTCAACTCGCCGTTCTGCGCCAGGCCTTCGATGGTTGTGATCTTGTCACCCTGGTGCATGATGGCGAAGCTCAGGCATGAGTTCACACGCCGCCCGTTGACGTGCACCGTACAAGCGCCGCACTGGCCATGGTCGCAGCCCTTTTTCGTCCCAAAGAGCTGCAGATGATCGCGCAGCGCATCGAGCAGCGTGACGCGAGGCTCGAGACTCACGTGGTAGGTTCTGCCATTCACGGTGAGCGTCACCGGAACGGCGCCAGGCACGCCGTGCTTTTCTCCGTGGGCCTGCTCACCGCTTTCAGTCTGCGTGGCCCGCGCCAGCGGAGCCGCGGTGGCTGCTACGCTCGCCGCGCCCAGTTGCGTGAGAAACGAGCGCCGCGAAAAGCGGCCGAGCAGCGGTTTCCGCTCGTCGTTCTTTTCCTCTTCCAGGGATACAGATTCAGATTCTTCAGGGTTCTTCGATGGATCCATTGCGGCTCCTCTTTGGGGGTTGGATATCCGCCGTGCGCCACCGGGCGCACAATCCTCTGCGGTCCTCAGTCGTGACCGGCTTTTTGTCTTTCGTTGCGGAGGCCTCAGTTGGGGAGAGGCCAACACACCATATTAAGACTGTGTCGCGTTATGTGCAGGCGGGGCGGCCTTTTTCTTCCTGCGGCTGAGCACGAACGCATTGTCGGTGCTGCGCCGGGTCGCCGTCGCCCGCTCGATCTTCCGCCAAAAGGCCACGAAATAATCGACTGCGGAAAAGATGGAAATCGCCGCCATGTAGTAGATTCCGACCACCGCGATCAGGTGCACCGGCACGATAAACCACCCGAAATGCCAGACGTACCAGCCGCGGTCCAGCACCGCCACCACCACCGATGCAATCTGGATCACGGTTTTCAGCTTGCCGATATCGCTGGCCTCAATGGTGAAGCCTTCGGTCGACGCGATCGAGCGCAGGCCGCTCACCAGGAACTCGCGTCCGATGACGACGACCACGATCCAGGGCTTCACGACGTGCGGATTGAACTCCACGAGCGCAACGTAGGCGGATGTGATCAGCAGCTTGTCAGCGATCGGATCGAGCAGCATGCCCATCGTGGTGATCTGGCCGCGGCTCCGCGCCAGATACCCGTCAATGCCGTCGGAAATGGAAACCAGGATGAAGAATAAGGAAGCGATCACTTCCTGTTCGCCGTGCCAGCCGCCGTGTGGAAAGTGCGGCGACAACATCCAAATGAGCACGGGGACACAGAAAATGCGGCCCATCGTGATGGAGTTGGGCAGGTTCACGGGAGGGCGCCCCTGCTGTCATTATGCACCCGCGGGGCTGTACCTCATTTCCCCAGCAACCCGGCGCTGCGCGCTGCAGGCCACGTCGCCGCGCTGGCGTCCCGTCGCAGCTACAGCGAGTACCGGTTGCGGTCCTTATCGCCGCGGCGCTCAAGCGCCAGCCGGATCAGCCGGTCGATCAGCTCCGGATACGGCACTCCCGAAGCGGCCCATAGCCGCGGATACATGCTGATCGACGTGAACCCCGGCAATGTATTGATCTCGTTGACGTAAATCCGCCCGGACTTTCCCGGCTCCATCAGGAAATCCACCCTCGCCAGCCCAGCGCAGTCGCAGGCCTGGAAGGCCCGGATCGCCATTTCCCGCACCTGCTTCGTCTGCTCTTTCGTCAGCCGCGCCGGGACGATCAGGTCCGATCCTTCGCTCAGGTACTTCGCCTCGTAGTCGTAGAACTCTTTAATCGGCACGACCTCGCCCACCACCGAGGCATCAGGGTTGTCATTGCCGAGGACAGCGACTTCCAGTTCGCGGGGCTTGCCCTTGGCGCCGCCCACTCCCTGCTCCACGACAATCTTGCGGTCGAACTGCGCGGCCAGCTCGATCGCCGGCCCAAGCTCTTTGCTGCTGTGGGCCTTACTGATCCCCACCGACGAGCCCAGATTCGCCGGCTTGATGAATAGCGGGTAGCGCAGCGCGCTCTCGATTCGGCTGCGAACCTTGCGCGGACTCTTCTCCCACTCGCCGCGCAAAAACGTGATGTGTTTCACGATGGGCAACTTCGCAGAAGCAAAGAGGCGCTTCATCACATCCTTGTCCATCCCCGTGGCCGAGCCCAGCACCCCCGATCCGACGTAAGCGATGCCCGCCAGCTCGAACAGACCCTGAATCGTTCCATCCTCGCCAAAGGTCCCGTGCAGGACGGGGAACACGACGTCGAGGTTCAGCACCGCGTCCGGGCTGGTCCCAGCCAAAGTTCCGGCTGCGCGCTCAAAGGGGACCAGCGCCCCGGTGTGCTCTGATCCGGGTGCGGATCGTGGTACCGGAGGGACGATCACCGATTCCCCCCGGCGCAGGACGGCGGCCGCCTGGGTCGCCTCCGGATCGCCGGCCCGGAGATGCTTCTCCCCGGCAGCTCCGGCCCCCTCGCCGGCAAGAAGTCGCTCGGCGTGGGTAGCCGTAACCCATTGACCCTGCTTGGTGATTCCTATGGGAATGACCTCAAATTTGGAGCGATCGATGGCCTTGAGCACGGAGGCGGCCGAGAGCAGCGACACCTCATGCTCGCCGCTGCGCCCGCCGAAGAGAATGCCGACGCGTATTTTTTTCATCAGTCGCTGCCATTGTAGGACCCCCGCTGACAGCCTCCGGTGGAAAAGCCGAATCCCGGAGCCATGCTCCTGAATCGAAAGTGGTTAGGAAGAAAGTTCGGCCGATGCTCGGGCCAAAGCGCGTCGAAACGCAGCAGGAAAGCCGCCTTTCGGTCGCGCTCACGTCCAACGAAATGGAATTATTCTTGCAATGGCAGGTAAACCCCTTTAATATGCGGCAATTGCGGGTATGAAGGCTGGCACCATCGCGGAACGAGCCGGCGAGGCTCGGACAACGTCCCCTCGGCAGGGTGGGAACGGCACGGCTGCGCCGGCACGCGTTGCGGTCCCCGCGGGCAATGGCCACAACGGCACGGCCGAACGGCCGGCGATGACCGCCCACTATATTCGCTCGCGCATCGGAAAGATCTGCGTCGCGATCACCGGATCGACTCCCACCGAGATGCTCGAAAACGCGGAGCAGATCGTACGCGAGAATCAGTTCGTCGAGTTTCGCCTGGACTATCTGCCGAACCCGCTGGCGATAATTCCGAAGCTGAAGAACTTTCTCTACGAACGCGGCGAGGTCACCGCGATCGTCACCTGCCGTCGCGCGGCGACCGGCGGCAAGTTCCGCGGCGCCATCGCCGCCGAACTGGAAGTCCTCGAAAAAGCAGCGCTCGCTGGGTGCCACCTGGTAGACATGGAGCTGCAGACGGCGGAGCACATCAAGCCGGCGCAGATGAACCGTCTGCGTTCGCGTGGCGCGGCGCTCATCATCAGCTATCACGATTTCGAGGCCACGAAGGATCTGGACAAGATTTTCGAGCGCATTAAGCCCTTCCAGCCCGAATTCGTAAAGATCGTCTCCACGGCGAAGACGCTGACCGACAATGTAGCCATGATGCGGTTCCTCGAGCGGCGTCGCGACGAGGCTGAGCTCATCGGCATCTCCATGGGCGAGCAGGGCACGATCAGCCGCGTACTGGGCCTGCGCGCCGGCAGCGTTTTCACCTTTGCTTCCGCCCACATGGGGCAGGAGACCGGACCGGGACAGATCGACGCGCGCACGCTGCGCGAGGCATGGCGCATCGACCAGATCGACCTCTCGACGAAGGTCTACGGAGTGATTGGGAATCCGGTCAAGCATTCCCTCTCGCCGCTCATGCAGAACATCGCCTTTCGGCGCGAGACGGTCAACGCGGTCTTTCTGCCGCTGCAGACGACCCGGCTGAACGATCTGCTGACGCTCGTGCGCGAGGTCCCGCTGCACGGCCTCGCCGTCACCATGCCGTTTAAGACGGACATCATGAAGCACCTCGTGCGGACCGACGCGCTGTCGGAGAAAATCGGCGCGTGCAATACCGTGGTGCGCGGGCAGGACGGCAAGCTGTACGGCTTTAATACCGATGTAGCCGCCGTGGTGCGTCCGCTGGAACGCCGGCTGCCTCTGCGCGGCGCAAAGATTCTCATCCTCGGCGCGGGAGGCGCGGCACGCGCCGCTGTCTTCGGCCTGGTCGAGAAGGGCTCAGAGGTATTCATCTGGAACCGCACGCCCGAGGCCGCGAAAAAGCTGGCGCGCCAGGCGAAGGCGAAGACCATCCGCAAAGAGCAGATCGCGAAGACAAATTTCGACGTCATCGTGAATACCACCCCTGTGGGAATGCGCGGCGTGAAACCGGCGAGCATTCTGGAGCCAAAGGAACTGAACGCGAGGCTGGTGTTCGACCTCGTCTACAACCCCGTCGATACGCCGCTTATCCGCATGGCCCGAGAAAAGGGCCTGCCGGTGGTCACCGGGGTAGAGATGTTCGTGCACCAGGGCGCGCGTCAGTTCGAGATCTGGACGGGGAAACCGGCTCCGGAGGAAGAGATGCTGCGCGTCGTGATCCACGCACTGCGCCAGCAGGCAGCCGCTTCCAGCGACAAAGGCTGAGTCAGCCCGAAAGAAAGAAAGTCCGGCGTTCAAGTCACGCGGAGGAAGAGTGTCGCACGAAGCGAAGCATCCCGGCTTGCCCATCGGTTTCGATTTGCCCCCTGATATCAACTTCTCCACAGCCAAGAAGAGTGCCGAAGAGTGGGCGCCTTTTGGCTATAGTGATAGCAGGATCACCCCCATGAGCCCGAAGCCTGCCGAATCGGCAGTTGACCGCCTGATTGCTCTCGCATCGGATGATGTGCCCCCGGCCGCAGCCAGCGGAAATGGGCAGACAACTCTGGAGACCGTTCCAGCGCCCGAGCAAACACAAATGATCAACACGCTGATGCAGTTCCGCAGCGTGCTGCCGTTCTTCTCGCGCCTGATGGAAGTGAGCCAGTCGGCCGCTGTGCCGGTCGCGACCGCGGAGCTGACGCGCAACATGGGCGAGCTCGCGGTGAGTCAGCGCGATCTGCGGGCCCTCGTCCAGGACCAGAATGCCCACATCAAGCGCCTCGAGGACGAGGTCAGCCGCGCACGCGAAGCCGCGGAGCGCAGCGGATCCGACGCGACGGAGATCATCGAAGACGTGCAGTCGGTCCGGTCCACCGTGCGCAAAGCAGCCGCCGGCATTAGCGTTCTGCTGGCAGGGCTGATCGGACTCGTCGTCTGGCTGCTCGTTCACGGGCCTATTCACCACTAATCGTTCAGGCCGGGGCAACAGCATCGGCCCATGCGGATTCTCCTCAAGCAGGAGGATCGCATGGCAGAACCAGGCAAGCATGCTGACAACGCAGCCGAAGCGCGGCGCGAAGCGGCCCAGTATCAGCGCCAGGCACCAAAACACGGCACAACGGAACACGCCGACGAGGCCGTGCCGCGCACCAGCGTCGGTGCAGAGGTGAAGCCGCGCGTCATGCACCGGCACAAGGGCGATGTGGGGCGTCCGGAAACGAACGAGGAAATCTTCCAGGGCTCGAAGATGCGGGAGCTAAAGTAAAAGGAATCAGAACTCAGAAGCACGGCCGCGAATCCTAAGTTCTCATTTCTCATTCCTGATTCCTGTCTTCTCTCAGGAAACCCATCGTATTCTCCTCGCTCATTTCACGATTTTCACTGCGCCAATCGAGCTATACTGCGCGCAGAACGCCGAAACAATCCAGGAGAGTCGGATGTCATCCCTCAGCCTTCACGAACCGGAGATCGTGGTCGACGATTTTGTCGCTCTCGAGCAGCGCGTGGTACGGGCAATTGAATTAGTCAAGAGCGAACGGGCCGCGCGCGCCGAGGCCGAGCAGCGCGCAAACCGGTTGCAGAGCGAGCTGGACGCACAGGGAACTCAGCTGGAGCAGGCGCAGGAACAGGTTCGCACCCTGGAGCAGGACCGCGAGCAGGTCCGCCAGCGTGTTGAGCGGCTGCTCAAGCAACTGGACGAGATTGCTGCGTGAGTACGACCACCCAATCCGAAGTGCAGGCCGTTACGGTCGAGATTTACGACCAGACCTATCGCCTGCGCGCCAGTGACCCAGCCTATACCGAGAAGCTCGCGGCTACCGTGGACGCCAAGATGCGTGCCGTGGCCGCGCACGGCCGCACGGTCGATTCCCTGCGCGTTGCCGTGCTCGCCGCGCTCAATTTCGCGGATGAACTGGCGCGGCTCACCGAGCGCTATGCCGCCGTCACCGCGCCCGGCGACACTGCAGCGACGCTGCGCAGCCGTGCCCACTCGCTCAGCGGGATGCTCGACGAAATCCTCGGCGACGAGCGCAGAGCCGGCTGAACCATCGGCGACACGAAGCGGAATAGCAGTGGTCTAGGTCTGAGAGCTGCTGCTGTAACGCGTCAGTGTGTGCAGGGCCGGCCACCAGCGCCCTACGCGGTGGCTGTAGGTGATGTAATCCGGTCCAAACTTCCGGCGCAGCGTTGGCTCCTCGTAGAACACAACGAACAAATGAAAGACCAGCAGAAAACCAACCGCATAGATCACCACGGCCAGTGACTCGTAGAAGATCGCGATCCCCGCGAGGATGGTCGCGGCACCAATGTACATCGGATTGCGCACGACGCGGTAAGGCCCGCGAATCACCAGCTGCCGCGGCGCATCGAACGGCGCCGGCGTTCCCCTGCCCATGCGGATGAAGCTAACCACGCACGCGAGCGTCAGCGCCACGCCCAGCGCGCCGACGACGATGCCCGTGATCTGCGGGCCGTGAATCTCGACTGGCGTCGTCGTGCCCGTCCAGCCCATGATGCAGCTGGGCAGGTAAACAACCAGGAATCCGATGAAAACCGTGGCGTACGCAAGCGTGCGGATCACGACGGACATGGCTCAAACGCCCTCTGCTGCCAGGGAATATATGCCTGCGCAGAGAAGGTGGTCAACGCCGCCTGGCAGGATCTGTGATGCAGATCACGCGCAATCTCACGCCAGGAATTGCCTCTCCAGCCGCTCCAGCAGTTCGTCGGTCGCGTCACACACGCCGGTGTGCACCGGAGAAGGCTGAATGATGGTGCTGCGCGGCGCCGTGAGCCAGTGGAATCGTTCCCGCTGTGCAAGGCGCGCAATCGGCCCGGCGGATTCGTCCCCCTCGCAGATCCGCGGCACCGCATCGAGGTGCTGCTGGATAAGACTCACATCCGCCTCCGGCCACAGCGCCAGCACACGTGCCGGATCGAGGCGCACGCGCGCAGCCAGATACCGCCTCTCCGGGCAATAGACCACCACGGCGGCGTTAACGAACTCCTGCCGTTCGACGCGCGGCACCACGCGAAGGATGGCGTAATCAAACGAGGCGGGCACGCTGCGCCTCCTCTTCAAAAACATGCGACGCCGCCAGCCGCCGGGTCAGGAAGTCGAGGTAGCCGGTGCGCCGTTCGTCGGCGGGCACGCCATCCGGTACCGCTTCGAGCCAAATCTCAGGCACGAGGTTCACGATACGCTCCAGCGTTTCCGGCGTGAGGCGCTCGTGCGCGGCAGACGCGGCCTGCCCGATCTCCCTGGCCCAGGGCAGCAGGATGTGCTCCGCCACTTCCGTGAACGGCGATGTGATCCTCTGCTCGCGCGTCGCCCAGTTGTGGTGGAAGAACAGCGCCGCGCCATGATCGATGGGATACAGCTTGCCGTGCCAGACGAGCAGGTTGGCGTTGCGCGGCGTGCGGTCGACGTTCTGAACGTAGGCGTCGAACCAGACAAGCATCGAAGCTTCATCCGGCGGCGCGGTATCGCGCGCAGCGGGGTCGAACATCGTCGAGCCAGGCAGGTAATCAAGTCCGAGATTCAGCCCTGCGCTGGCTTTGAGCAGCTGCCGAATTTCGTAGTCCGGTTCATTGCGGCCCAGCGCCGGATCGATCTGCACCAGCACCAGCTCCGGTACGCGCAGGCCGAGCGCGCGTCCAACCTCGCCGGCGATTACTTCGGCAATCAGCGCCAGTACGCCTTGCCCCGCCCCGCGAAATTTAACCACGTACAAACCAAGGTCGTCGGCTTCAACAATCGCAGGCAGAGAACCGCCTTCTCGCAGCGGAAGCACATAACGAGTCGCCTGGACGGTGCGCAGCATGGAAGAGATAGTGTAGCGAGGACCTTCTCGTCGGCTGCGGAGCCGCCCTTCTCCGTGAGCGCAAAAGAGTTCTCCGCAATACCACTTTCGACACGGCACGCGCAACTTGCCAAATCGAGTGACCCCCGTTAGCATCCAGTCAAGAGACCGGCCTGCAAAGCAGGTGAGGACGGTCAACGCTGGTTGAACCTACATTCATTGAACAGGGAGCTCGACTCGACAAATCGGCTCGGTGCGCAGTGTCCGCCAGTCCGGAATGCCTAAAGAGCCGCGGAGAGTTCCCACCGTCTTAGGACGGGTTCACCGGCGTACTGTCCCACGGCCCAGCGGGTCGGTTCTTCTTTTCTAGCGGCCAGCAGTCAGCGATAAAACGGCCGGCAGCCAGCAACAGCGAGCTGCTGCACGGCTGCTACCTGCTACCTGCTTCTGTGCATCCTCTGCTCTTCCATTTCGGACGCATTGCCATCCCCACATACGGCGTTCTGACGGCCATTGGCCTGCTCGCCGGACTCGCCTGCGCTGTGCTCCAGGCGCGGCGCCTCGGCTTGCGATCCGACCGCATGTGGAACCTGGGGCTCGTCGGTATTCTCGGGGCACTCTTCGGATCGCGCCTGCTCCTGGTGCTGGCAAATTTCGACGCATTCCGCGTGCATCCATTTTGGGTTCTGGGGCTGGCCAATATTCCGGGCGACTGGATCGCTCTTGGCGGCGCAGCCGTTGGCGTGTTCGCTGCTGCCCTGTGCGGGCTCGCTGAAGGCATGCCGCTGCTGTCCGTTGCCGATGCCACTGCCCCGGCGCTGGCGCTGGCCTTTGCCATCAACCGCCTTGGAGCGTTCTGCGGAGGACTGGCGTGGGGTCGGCCCACCGCGCTCCCGTGGGGCGTCATGTACCGGAGCTTTGTCGCCTACCTCTGGTATCGCGTGCCGCTGGGCGTGCGGCTCCATCCAGTGCAGCTCTACGATGCCGCCGCGTCGCTGGCGATCTTTGCCCTGCTGGTCTCGTTTCGCGGCAGGCGTCCTGGTGAGATGGCCGGAGCCTGGCTCTTCCTCTACGGGCTCGCGCGTTTCTTTCTCGAGTTCTTCCGTGGCGATGAACCGGCGCTCGTCGGCGGATTGACGCTGCCCCAGCTGCTCGCCATCTTCGCGGTCCTCTTCGCAGGAGCGTTATGGTACGCCCCGCGTCCGAAGCCCCAGCCATCCCTGCTTCATAGCTAAATTAAATTTTGGTGATCGAGCATCCTACTGCTCGTAGCGTCTTTGCTTGCCTTTCCACCCTTTGAGGATTTGCTGCTCGGGAAATGACCACGCCACGAGGAATGCTCCACGCATGAAACAGAATCGCCGGCGCAATTTGGTTTTGAGTCTTGGGATACTGTTCTTCGCCGCGGCCGCCGCCTGGGCGCAGGGGCCTCCGTACCAGATTGACGATCCTGTGCCCGTCGATCTGCACCACTACGAGTTCTACATTTTTGGCGTGGCCGACGGCACGCCCGTCGAGATGGACTCCGTCGGTCCGGCATTCGAATTCAACTGGGGCGCGATCCCGCGCCTCCAGCTGCACGCCATTCTGCCCTGGGGAGTCGCTGCGCCGTTAAATCACCCGGAGTATGCCGCACTGGATGAGGGACAAGGCCCCACGGAGTTCGGTCTCGGCGACATGGAACTGGGTACCAAGATCGCGATCATCAAGGAATCGAAACACGTTCCGCAGATCGGCCCGTTCATCATGTACGAAATGCCGACCGGGAATTACGATAAAGGCCTCGGCATCGGCAAACCCTGGTTCAAAGTCCCGCTTTGGTTCCAGAAGAACTACGGCAAGTGGCTGCTGGACGGCGGCGCCGGCGAAACAATCGTTCCCCAAACCGGCTATCGCAATTTCCCCTACGGCGGATTTCTGCTGAAGTACAGCTTCGGCGAGCGCCTCGAATTCGGGGGCGAAGTCTTCTCCCATGGCAAGGAGGGCGTCGCCGCGCCGCAAACACAGGCCTCCACCATGATCGACATGGGCGGCTACTACCACTTCAAGCACAACCCGGACCGCCAGATCCTGTTCTGCTATGGGCATTCGGTCGCCGGACAGACGGAGAACTACGCCTACCTTGGCATGTACTGGACATGGCCGAAGGGCAAAGGCGACCAGAAGCCCGACGAGAAGTCCGATCAGGGACACTCGTTCCTGCGCGACGCGCTGCCTGCTGGCCTGCGGTAGCAGGTTTACGAAAGCTGGAATTTCGCTCTGGGTCACTCCAGAACGTTATGTGATGTCCTGCAGCCAGCTATCGCCTTCTCCGGAGGCAATCTCCTCCAGAAGAAATTGCTCTTGCAGGCGCAGATACGTTTTGATCCAGTCGTCGCCGTCGGACGGGCGGCAATCGGCGGCGACTTTTGCTACGAGTTGCGGACGGAATTCACTTTTCGGAAAAGAGGGCGGAATCTTATGTGCGACGTTTTGCATGGTTCATACCTCGCATCCATGCGTTCTTGGAGAGTGGAGTATACGCCCGCGCCCGAGGGGGCTCATCAGTGACGGCCATCACAAATGCTCAGTCTGGCGCGAATTGACGTGAAATAGCTTTCGCGCGACGGAAATCTCCGCAGAGTTTGTACTCCCGCATTCGAAATGTCCGAATCTCTATACTGTTCCGGATGAACTGGAAAGCCGTTTTCTGGAGTCTCATTCTGATCACCGGCAGTTCTCTCCACGCGCAACAGCTCCCCCCTGGCATTCCGCAGCCTGTGTACCTGTGGCCGCAGGGCGCACCCGGAGCGCAGGGGGACGGCGAAGCCGACAAGCCGCGCCTCTACGCGTTCCTGCCGGAGAAGCGCTCCACGAGCACAGCGGTTCTGGTGATCCCCGGCGGCGGCTATGAGCACGTCGCCATCGGCCACGAAGGCGTGCAGATCGCCGGCTGGCTCAACACCCAGGGCGTGGCTGCATTCGTCCTCGATTACCGCGTCAAGCCGTATCACTACCCGGCGCCGATTCTGGATGGCCAGCGTGCGATGCGTCTGATCCGCGCACATGCCGCCGAGTACGGCATCGATCCGAACCGCCTCGGCATCTGGGGATTCTCAGCGGGCGGGCATCTCGCCTCTACGCTGGGCACGCACTGCGATGCGGATGCCGTGCCGCCCCAGTCCACCGACCCAGTGGACCAGCAAAGTTGCCGGCCGGCGTTCATGGTGCTGTCGTATCCGGTGGTCGCCATGCAGTTGCCCGAGGCGCACGCCGGCTCCCGCATGAACCTGCTCGGCCCTGACGTCGATCCGGTTCTGGAGGGCCGCTATTCCAACCAGTTCGCGGTCAGCAACAACACGCCGCCCACGTTCCTGTTCGCGACCGAGAATGACCCGACCGTTCCCATCGCGAACTCGCTCGACCTTTACCGTGCGCTCGTCGAACATCACATCCCGGCCGAGCTGCACGTCTACGACTACGCCAACCACGGCTGCGGGCTCTGCGGATCGATCCTGCCGCTTTCCACCTGGCCGATGCTGCTGCGCAACTGGCTCGTGCAGCGCGGCTGGATCCCCGCTGACGCGCCCCCGCCTCCGCCTCCGCAACCCAATCTTCCCAACTGGATTCCGGGGCTGACCGGTCCGGGCGAATACGCAGGACATCCGTAACTGTGCCCCGCACTTTCACCGTTCCCGCCGATGCTGCTGGGCAGCGCCTCGACGCGTGGCTCGCCAAACAGCTGGAAGGCGTGAGCCGCGAGCGCGTGCAACTGCTGCTGGAGCAAGAGAAGATCCGCCTCGATGGGCATCCCCCGCGCGCTTCGTACCGGCTGCGCGGCGGCGAAACCATCGAGGTGATCGGCGACCCTGTGCGCCCGCCGCTGAAAGCCTTTGCCGAAGACATCCCGCTGCGCGTCGTCTATGAGGATGATGCGCTCTCTGTCATCGACAAGCCGGCCGGCATGATGGTCCACGCCGGTGCCGGCGCGACTGAAGCGGGCACTCTGGTCAACGCGCTTCTCCACCGCTATGCGACGCTCTCTTCGACCGGAGGCGAGCTGCGGCCCGGTATCGTTCATCGGCTCGACAAGCAGACGAGCGGCCTGATCGTCGTGGCGCGGAACGACGCGGTGCACGCGCGTCTGGCCGAGATGTTCTCCCGGCGCGAGATGCGTAAAACATACATCGCGCTGGTGCACGGCCATCTGAAGCAGGACTCGGGAACCGTCAACGCACCCATCGCTCGCGACGTGCTGCGGCGCACGAGGATGACCACGCGCCGCGACGAGGGCGCGCGCTCCGCCGTTTCGCACTACAGCGTCGAGCGACGCATCTCTTCGACCTGGGGGAAATTCACGCTCGTGCGCGTGCGCATCGAAACCGGCCGCACGCACCAGATTCGGGTCCACATGGCCTCCCTCGGACATCCCGTCGTCGGAGACACGCTGTACGGCGCTCCCGCGCAGATCAGGCACGAGCAGGGCGGCCAGGACCTCTCGCTTGATCGCAACTTCCTGCATTCTGCTGAACTGGAATTCACGCATCCGGTGACGAGGAAGCCGCTTCATCTCGAATCTCCGCTGCCGGAGGAACTACGCGCGTTTCTCGGCAAGCTGCAGGCGGGCGCATCCAACGCATCAGAATCGCACGAAGTAAATCCGGCAACAAAGAAACGGAGGACCACGAAACGATGAAGGTTCTGTATACCGCCGATGTCACTGCCGAAGGTGCTCGTCATGGCCATGCTCGCAGCTCCGACGGGCTGATCGATCTGGATCTGGCGCTGCCGCCGGGCATGGGCGGCAAAGGCGACCGCACAAATCCCGAGCAGCTCTTCGGCGCAGCCTACGCCGCTTGTTTTGGAGGCGCAGTGGAGTACCAGGCGCAGCAGGCGGGGAAGAAGACCGGTGTCGTCTCCGTGCGGGCGCGGGTCGGCGTCGGCCCGTTCGACGAGGGCAAAGGCGAGGGTTTCACCCTGCGCGTGGAACTGGACGTCACCATTCCGGAGCAGGATCAGGCTGGCGCGGAAGCCCTGGTCGCGGCGGCCCACCGCGCCTGCCCGTATTCGAATGCGACGCGGGGGAACATTGAGGTCGTGCTGCGGGCGAAGGGCGGAAAGTAAACCGATGTGCAACTCGCCCGCCAGCCGGGAGCTCTTCAACGAGTTGTCGTACTACACGCTCGCGCAGCCGCGATCCTCCTTCATTCATCAGGTTGCGATCGATACCTTTACGGCTCAGACGGCGGATGCGACGACAAAGCCTATCGCCGTCGTTTTTGCGCTCGCTGGTCTCTATCTGCATCTTGAGAAGGGATTGTCCGGCCTGCAGGTACAGGCAGTCCACATGCGCCTGGCGAATCGGCCGAAGCAGTGGCCGGTGTTGCCTCTTCCGCGGGATCGAGGCTCCATTACTGTCTCCGATGTCCTGAAAGCTCCTGCGGGTCCGGAGCGCGATGCCATG
Source organism: Acidobacteriaceae bacterium (assembly GCA_035933815.1). Classification (GTDB taxonomy): domain Bacteria; phylum Acidobacteriota; class Terriglobia; order Terriglobales; family Acidobacteriaceae; genus Palsa-343. The sequence goes on along the minus strand of DASYYN010000134.1, from coordinate 767 downwards.
ATCGAGCGCTGGAGCGCCTCGGTATGGCAGGAGTGGCAGGAAAGCCGCAACACAATTGCCGATCTGCTCAGCAGGGAACTGGATATCCGCTGACCTACAGCTTCTGCGACCGCGTCACGTCGCGCACGCCCGGGAGCCGCCGCAGTCCGAGCACCAGCTGGGTCAGGTGGCGCACATCCTCAGCATCGATCACGAACTCGATCATCGCATCGCCAGCGTCGCCCGGGTGCGTCTCCACGCTGCGGATATTCGCATTGCCGTCGCTGATCACCGCGGTGATCTCCTTCAGCATGCCGGCGCGATCGTCGCAGTGCACCGTGAGCTTCACCGGATACGTCTGCGGCCGCCCCGCTTTTTCGTCTGCACTCTTCGCCCACTCCACCGCGATGCGGCGGTCCGCCTCATACAGCAGGTTCTGCACGTTCGGGCAGTTGCGCGCATGCACCGCGACGCCCTTGCCGCGCGTGACGTAGCCGATAATCTCTTCTCCGCGGATCGGGTTGCAACATCGCGCGCGATAGACGAGCAGCTCATTCTGCCCTTCTACCACCAGCGAGTCAGACCCGGCCGAGGCAGAAACGCGGCGTACGGCATCGGCGCCCGGCGTCGGCGCAGCGGGCACCGCCTCCGGTTCCTGCTGCGGATGGATCAGACCCGGAGCCAGCCGGTTTAGCACCTGGCGTGCCGAGTACTTACCGAAGCCGATGGCCGCCATCAAATCGCTGGGCGTCGACAGGCTGTAGTCCGTCGCGAGCCGGGCGAAGTCG
>DASYYN010000236.1:0-7413 GCA_035933815.1 Acidobacteriaceae bacterium | reverse complement strand
TGACACTCGACTCCACATCGATCCGATCGCGCGGAGAACTGCGCCCGCGATGACCTCTGCTCCTGTAATCAACTCCCCCGCACGCGATGCATCTTTCCAGGAGCGCCACGCCTGGCTGGCGCTGGCGCTGACGCCCGGCATTGGTCCGCGGCGGCTGCTGCGCGCGATTGAAATGCGTGGCTGCGCCGATTGCGTGCTGCACCTGCCGCTCACCGAACTGGAGTCGCTGGAATTCCCCGCTGCAGCCGCGCAGTTCATCGCTTCCGGCGAGGCGGGTCACGCAGCCGATCAGGAACTGGAAAAGCTGGCCGCGACCAGCGCCAGCATCCTCACCTATCGCGACGACGCGTATCCGGAGCGGCTGCGCCAGATCTACGATCCTCCGGCGCTGCTCTGGGTGCGCGGCGACGCATCATTATTATCCCGGCCGATTCTGGCCGTCGTCGGCACGCGCCACCCCACTCCCTACGGCACCGGCATGGCGGAAAAGCTGGCCCGCGAACTGGCGATGCGCGGCCTCATCATCCTGAGCGGCATGGCTCGCGGCATCGATACGGCAGCGCACAAAGGGGCACTGGCCGCGAAGAAGCCCAACGTCGCCGTGTGGGGAACGGGCGTCGATGTCATTTATCCGAAAGAGAACAAGGTGCTTGCCGAACAGATCATCGCCGGCGGCGGAGCGATTGTTTCCGAATATCCGCTGGGCACTTTTCCCGCGCCACAAAATTTTCCTCGACGCAATCGCATCCTGAGTGGAATGAGCGTTGGCGTGCTGGTGATCGAGGCCGCCGAGTACAGTGGCACGCGCGTCACGGCCCGCTGCGCACTCGAGCAGAACCGCGACGTCTTCGCGGTTCCCGGCAACGTGACCAATAAAAATGCCTGGGGACCTAACCTGCTGATTAAACAGGGCGCGAAGCTCACCTCCTGCTGGGAGGACGTGTGGGAAGATTTGCCCACCGACATCCGCGCGGCCCTCGAGCAGAGCGAGGGATTTGCATCCGGGGCCACCCCTGTTGCATCGTTATTCGAAGATAGCCCGCTCTCGCCCTCGGAGGGACGCGTCTTCAGCGTGCTTCGCCACGATGAGGCCCTGCAGATGGATGAGATTCTGGAAAAGCTCGAGCCGGAACTGAGCTCTTCTGAGGTCTTTACCGCCCTTTTCGAGCTGGAACTTGCGGGACGAATCAAGCACCTGCCAGGCAAAAACTACGTCAGGAGCTTCTGAGCTTCCTGCTGCGTCGACTGTGCATCCCCGGAACGCGCCGGCTTGTCTGCGTGTAGATTGAAAATGCCAGGTCGTGATAGCTTCCCCAAAGGCTGAGTGCAACCGCCTGCCGGGTGTTGCTGGTTGAAAAAAGGAAACAATGGGTAAATCGCTGGTCATCGTTGAATCGCCGGCAAAAGCGAAGACGATCAACAAATATCTCGGAAACAGCTACACCGTCGAAGCTTCGTTCGGCCACATCATGGACCTGCCGAAGCGCGACATCGGCGTGGAGCTGAAGCACCGCACCTTTAAGCCGACGCTCATCGTGACGCCGGATAAGGAGAAGGTGGTGGCGAAGCTGCGCAAGCTCGCCTCCACGGCCGACGCCGTCTATCTCGCGCCCGACCCCGATCGCGAAGGCGAAGCCATTGCCGCGCACCTGCAGATGCAGCTGCTGCCTACGGTGAAAGACCGCAAGCGGATCCACCGCGTCACCTTCAACGAAATCACGAAAAAGGCCGTGCAGCAGGCCTTCGAGCACGCTCGCGATGTCGATGAGAACCTCGTCGACGCACAGCAGACCCGCCGCGTGCTGGACCGCATCGTCGGTTATCAGATTTCTCCGCTGCTGTGGGACAAGGTGCGCCGCGGCCTCTCCGCCGGACGCGTGCAGACCGTCGCCGTGCGCCTTATCGTAGAGCGCGAACGCGAGATTCAGGCGTTCAAACCGGTCGAGTACTGGACCATCGACGCCGCCGTCGCTCCCGTGCCGGACGGACAGGAATTCATTACCCGCCTGGTCGGCATTGACGGCACCAAGGCCGAAGTGCCGACGGTGAGCGCGCCCAGCGTTGCCGATCAGAAGACCGCGGATGAAATTGTCGCGGCGCTGGGCAAAGCGCGCTGGTCGGTGCGCAGCGTGGAGCGCAAGGAGCGCCGCCGCTCTCCGGCCGCGCCGTTCACCACCAGCAAGCTGCAGCAGGACGCCTCGCGTCAGCTCGGCTTCAGCGTCAAGCGCACCATGGGCGTGGCGCAGCGCCTCTACGAAGGCGTCGATCTCGGCGATGAGGGCACGATCGGCCTCATCACCTATATGCGTACCGATTCGACCCGCGTCGCGCCCGAAGCGCTGACCGCCGCGCGGGAGTACATCGGCAGCAAACTCGGCCGCCAGTATCTGCCGGAGCAGGCGAACATCTATCGCTCCAAAGACGCGCAGGATGCGCACGAAGCGATTCGCCCGACGAATCCCGCTTTGCATCCGGACGAGATTCGCCGCTACCTGAGCGATGAGCAGTACCGGCTCTACAAGCTGATCTGGCAGCGCTTCGTCGCCTCGCAGATGGTGCCGGCGGTGTTCGACCAGACCACGGTAAATATCGACGCACGTGCCGATCGCAATTACGAATTCCGCTCCACCGGATCGGTGCTGAAGTTCGATGGATTCCTCCGGGTCTATCACGAAGAAAGCGACACGCCGGACGACGATGAGGAGTCGCTGAAGAACGTGCTGCCCGCGCTGAACGATGGCGATGCGCTGCGGCTGCTGCGCACTATGCCGGAGCAGCACTTCACCGAGCCGCCTCCGCGCTACAACGAAGCGTCACTGGTAAAGGAGCTGGAAGAGCAGGGCATCGGGCGTCCTTCGACGTACGCCTCGATCATCACGACGATTCAGGATCGCGAGTACGTCACCAAGGTGCCGCCCACGGGACGCGGCGGCCGCTTCTATCCGACGGAGATCGGCACGGTGGTCAACGATCTGCTCGTCCACAACTTCCCGTATATCTTCGACACGCAGTACACGGCGAAGCTGGAAGAAGAGCTGGACGACATCGAAGAGGGCAAGGAGCGCTGGACCGATCTGCTGAAGGCTTTCTACGCGCACTTCGAAGAAGAGCTGAAGCACGCCGAAAAGCACATGGAGAACGTGAAGCGGATGGAACGGGCCACAGACGAGAAGTGCGATCTGTGCGGCTCGCCGCTGATTCTGAAGTGGGGCAAGTTCGGCTCGTTCTACGCGTGCAGCGCCTATGCCAAAGAGAAGCCCATCGCTGTCGCCGCGAGTGCCTGGAAGAAGGATCCGAAAAAGCTGCTGGTCAAAATCGATTCGAAGCTGAAGTTCCCCATGCTGGTGAAAGCCACACAGGGCGACGAATCGAGCACCGTCGCCGAAGTGCAGACGAAAGCCGAACTGAAGCCGGCCATCGAGAAGGCGCTCGCGACGGGGCAGAAGGTCACCGTCGAGCAGGTGAGCTGCAGCTTCACCAAGGAGTATCACGAGTCCAAACCTGATCTGCAGGCGAGCGAAGGCCAGAACGGTCCCGCTGAGGAATACTGCGAGAACTGCGGGCGCGTGATGGTGCTGCGCCGCGGCCCGTTCGGTGCGTACATGGCGTGCCCGGGCTACAACGAGGATCCGCCGTGCAAGACGATTCGGCGCCTCTCGCAGAAGCAGCAGCAGAAACCGGCGCAGCCGCTCGACGAGACCTGCCCGAAGTGCGGCAAGCAACTGGTGCTGCGCTCCGGCAGCTACGGCGAGTTCGTCTCCTGCTCCGGGTATCCGAAGTGCAAGTACATTAAGCAGAACCTCATCGAAGGCCTGAAGTGCCCGAAGTGCGGCGAAGGCGACATTGCCGAGCGCAAGGCGCGCACCGGCAACATCTTCTGGGGATGCACGCGGTATCCGAAGTGCGACTTCACCTCGAACCTGAAGCCTGTCGCGCAGAAATGCCCGCAGTGCAACTCGCCCTACGTCGTGGAGCGTGTGGTCGACCGCGGCCTGTATCTGGTCTGCCCGAATAACAAGGAGATGATGCCGAAGCGGCGTCCGCGTAAAGGACAAAAGGCTGAAGAGCCGCAGAACACCGTTGAGTGCCACTTCGCAAAACGCATCGGTGATGCTCCCGCTCCGCAGCAGCCCGCTCCGACGGCGGCTACGCACGGCCCTGTGCTTGAAGAAGAGCAGCCGGTGGCGTAAGAAGCAGCGGTCAGCGAGCCAGCTAGTCAGCAAACGCAATACAAAACAAAGGACCCGCCGTAGCGGGTCCTTTTCCTGTTGCCTCTTGCCTGGTCCCTGCTTTACGGCAAGTAGTAGCGCCACGAGGTCCAGAACATGTTGTCCACGCCCTTCGCGCCGCCGCCGGGATTCGCTGCGCCGCCCGCGCCTGACCACAGATCGCGCTCGAACCGCGCGTACTGCAGGCCGAAGCGCAGACCGCCCTTCGGTCCCTTGTAGAAGTAGTACCAGTCGCCCATGGTGAATTCCTGGACGTCCTTGTTCTGGTTGCCGCAGTTCGCGGGGTTCGCCGGCGAGAAGCCAACGCCGCCGTTCACGGTTGCGGTACCAGCCACAGGCTCGACCAGGCAGCCCGACATGTTCGTCAGCGGCGAGCCATAGCCTTCCTTGCCGTTGTAGTGGCGGTAGACGTAATCGCCACCGTAGTTGAAGTAAACATTCAGCCGGCCCGACGGATTGAACTCAAGTGTGCTGAGTGCGGAGAAAGCCTTCAGAGGATCGATCTCACCGTCGGGGCGGAGCGTGACATCGGCAATGGTCGACGAGCCGTAGCGGCCCACGCCTTTGCCGTAGAGCCCCTTCAGGCCAACCACGACCTTTTTCCCGGTACGGAAGCCGCCGCCAATGCCCGCCCCTGTTGCTGAAGAGTTGAAAGCGCCCGCGGAACTGGTGGTGGAGGTATAGACGCGGTCGCGGAAGTTGCGTTCGATCCCGAAAAGTTCAATGTGCGCGTACTTCGGCTGGAAGACGAGCTTCCCGACGAAATCAGGCGTGTAGTTGAACGAGTAATTCGCGGTGGAATTATACAGTCCCCCCCCGGTGCCCGCGGAGCCAATCAGGAGGTTCGTTGGAAGATTGCTGCCTGCCGGGTTCAGTGTCTCAGCATTCTCCACAGAAAGCCCCGCCCAGAACTTGTGCGCGAAATCCTTCGTCACGCGAAAGCTGTACTGACGCCCCCAAACAAAGCCGGCGGTGTACTGCGCGTCGATGGTGGCCGGCAGAACTTCTGTGCCGCGCGTCTCGCCCTGGGTGGTCTCCGTCACCAGCGACCAGCCCGTGCCGCCGGAGAAGTCCCAGCTGCCGCCCACCAGCGCGTCGCCCCACAACTGGCGCTGGCGCAGAGTGTAGCTGTTCGACTGATTGTTGTTGGAGGTGATGCCCGCGCTCAGGAAGTCGGCCTCGTAGTAGCCGGTGTAGACCACGTGGTCGGTCTTGCCCACTGCCTTCATCGCCACACGCGACTGACGGCCGCTGCCGAAAAATTCACTGAGCTGCGCGTTATCGGAATGGTCCAGCGGCACGCTGGTGAACGGCGTGTTGATGTCGCCGCCCGTCGCTCCATGGCGCCAAACGGTTTCCGCCGCCAGGAAGCTGCCCGATGGCGACAGGGTGATGCCCTTGAAGTGGATCGCGTCCGGACTCTCGACCGCCTTCTTCACTTCATCGGTCTGCTTCTTCACGGATGTCGCCAGCTCCGTGTTGCTCGACTTCAGATCGTTGACCGAAGTCTGCAGGCTCGAGACCGCCTGCGTATTCGAGGAGAGCGTCTGCTGCTCCGCGGTCGCGGCCTGCTGCGCAGCTTGCGCCGCCTGCTGTGCCTGTTGCGCGGCCTGTTGCGCCTGCTCCAACTGCGCATCGCGATCGGAAAGCTGCTGCCGGAGCGAGTCGATCTGACCCTTCTGCTCCTGCATCTGGTTCTTCAGCTCTTCGATCTGCGATTGCACCGACGGTGTGTGCACCCGGGGTGAGGCCGCGCGCGTGCGATGGTGAACCGCTCGTGTGCCCTGCGTCGTGCCCGCCGCAGTCTGCGCATACCCAGTGGCTACAGCCAGACTGAGCGCGAGCGTGGCAAGCGCTTTACTTTGATTCGTCATTCCGCCTCTCTCATTTGAAAATTGCGTGGACGATGAAGCCGATGGTTGGGGAAAGATTGAGCAGCGGCAGACGTGCCCGGAGCCGGGCAGCGCCAAGCTACGACAACTCCGAACGGCCCAATGCTACCCAAGCCGCATCGTCGCAGGCGATTGTTAACAATCGGAGAATCTGCGATGAATGTTCGTGTAAAACGCCAGGTGAAGAGCGAATCAACTCTCAGCGTTTCAACAAATTAACTGCGGACGATCACGACTCCAATACTGGACGCAAGGACGTGCTGAATACGGTCGCGAATCGCAGTGACAGCGCTTGTACGAAGCAGTCTGCTTGCCGGATCGACTGAAATCGCCCATTGTGCCGGGCTTTCCTGCGGGCCATCGCCAGCGTACGAAACCGCGACCCAGAAGCGGTCCTCGCCTTGAATCACCCAGATGCCCCAGCCATAGTCTTCCTGGATCGGCTCGGAAACCTGAACGTCCGCAAACCGGGAGAGTTCCAGCTTCAGCCACGCCGCCAGATCTTCTCCAAAGCAGCATGGATTGATGAAGTGGGGCTGAACCTTACGGTATTCGAACCGGTCAGTCTCGATGAAGATGGGCGCGTCCATGATCTTGCCGACGACAGATGCTTAGCGAAGCCCCGGGTTTTTGCCCGCCGCAATCAGGTTCACCAGCAACCGGTACGCGCCGGGCACCGCCTCCGGAAGCTGCCGGTAGACGGCGAACGCCATATACATCCAGTTGCCCTTGCCGACTCGCGCGTAGAGCAGGCCGCCTTTCTGCGGATCCTGTCCGGGGTCGTGCGTCTCGGTCAGCGTCTTGTATTGCGGCGACCAGGAACTGAGGAACGAGTGCCCGCGCTCCTCGAGCCACCCGTTGAAGTCTGCGGACGTGATGGTGTTCGGCCAGGTGAACAGCGGATTCTGCGGATCGGTCAGCGTCACCGGTGTGGTCTCGTCCACCACTTTTTCCGGATTACGCCCCAGCGAGAGCGTGTACGGCGCCGGGAACTGCACGCTCTGATACTGCACCAGCACCGTCCCGCCGTTGCGGACGTAATCGAGCAGGCGCGGCGTCTCCGCTTCCAAATCGGGCACCGACGAATATGCGCGAATGCCCACGACGATGGCGTCGTATCCGGACAAATCGCCCTGCGCGAGTTCCTCGGGCGAGATCAGGTGTGGCTGAATGCCGATCTCCGCGAGCGCCGTCGGCACATCGTCGCCGGTTCCCATGATGTAGCCGATCTTCAGCCCGTCAGGGACCTTCACATCGACGCCGCGCAGCCGGTAGGCCGCCGGGCTGTAGAG
>DASYYN010000094.1:0-10297 GCA_035933815.1 Acidobacteriaceae bacterium | reverse complement strand
TGATCCGATCACGCTCCCCGAGTTGTCGAATGACGAAGTCGCGCGCTATTCGCGGCACCTGATCCTGCCCGAGGTGGGCATGGAGGGTCAGCAGCGGCTGAAGGCAGCCAAAGTGCTGTGCATCGGCGCCGGCGGACTGGGAGCGCCGCTGGCCTTCTACCTGGCCGCAGCCGGCGTGGGCACGCTGGGGATGGTGGACTTCGACGTGGTCGATTCCAGCAATCTGCAGCGGCAGATCATTCACAGCACGAAGGACGTGGGCCGGCCGAAGCTCGATTCGGCGGCGGATAAGCTGCAGGCGCTGAATCCCTTCATGAAGATCGTGAAGCACGAGACGATGCTCACCAGCGCCAATGCGCTGGAGATCATCAGCCAGTACGACGTGGTCGCCGACGGTACGGATAATTTCCCGACGCGGTACCTGGTGAACGACGCCTGCGTGCTGACCGGCAAGCCGAATGCTTACGGGTCGATCTTCCGCTTCGAGGGACAGGCGAGCGTCTTCGCGACGAAGGACGGGCCGTGCTACCGCTGCCTCTATCCGGAGCCTCCGCCGCCGGGGCTGGTGCCGTCGTGCGCCGAGGGTGGCGTGCTGGGCATCCTGCCGGGACTGGTGGGCGTGATTCAGGCGACGGAGACGATCAAGCTGATCCTCGGCAAGGGCGATCCGCTGATCGGACGGCTGTTGCTGGTCAATGCGCTTGACATGCGTTTCCGGGAACTGAAGCTCAGGAAGAATCCGGAGTGCCCGGTTTGCGGGAAGAATCCGACCGTGACTAAACTAATCGACTACGAGCAGTTCTGTGGAATTATGCCCGAATCGAAAGCACCTGCCTCCGTGTTAAATGGCATTCCGCAAATGCCGGTGAAGGAACTGAAGCGCCGCCGCGATGCGGGTGAGAACGTCTTCGTGCTCGACGTGCGCGAGCCGTTCGAGTACCAGATTGCGCAGATCGGCGGCAAGCTGATCCCGCTGGGAGAACTGCCGCAGCGGGTCGGCGAGCTGAATCCGGAGCAGGAGATTGTGGTGCAATGCAAGGGAGGCGGCCGGAGCCAGAAGGCGGCGGAGTTCCTGGCGAAGAACGGCTTCAAGAAGCTGCACAACCTGGCCGGTGGTATTACGGCGTGGTCGAACGAGATCGACCCCACGGTACGCAAGTACTAAGCACGCAGTGTCAAGAGTAAGCAGGCAGGGACCCGGATGATTCCGGGTCCTTTCTGTTTTATGTGCGAACCTGGGCCTGTCGGGTACCATGGGCTTAGAAGACCTATGCAGGCCACGATTCTTGTCACCGGCGGGGCCGGTTTTATCGGGTCGAACTTTGTTCTGACCTGGCTGGAAAGCGCCGGCACGCCCGTCGTCAATCTCGATCTGCTCACCTATGCTGGGAATCCGGCGAATCTGGATTCGCTGAAGGGCGACGGCCGTTACTCACTCGTACAGGGCGATATTGCCGATGCGGAACTGGTCGCGGCGCTGCTCCGTGAGCATCACCCACGAGCCATCGTCCACTTCGCGGCGGAGAGTCACGTGGACCGCTCGATCGTGGCACCCGATGCGTTCGTCCGCACGAATGTGCAGGGCACGTTTACGCTGCTGGAGCAGGCGAAAAAATACTGGTCATCGTTGAGTGACCAGGACAAGCGCGCGTTCCGGTTCCTGCATGTTTCGACCGACGAGGTCTACGGAACCCTGGGCCTGCAGGATGCAGCGTTTTCGGAGACGACGCCTTATGCTCCGAACAGCCCCTACGCAGCCTCGAAGGCCGGTTCGGATCACCTGGTGCGTGCGTACCGCCACACCTTTGGCCTGCCGGTGCTGACGACGAACTGCTCGAACAACTATGGGCCGTTTCAGTTTCCGGAGAAGCTGATTCCGCTGATGATCCTGAACGCGCTCGAAGGAAAGCCGCTGCCGGTCTACGGCGATGGCGGCAACGTGCGCGACTGGCTATACGTGGAGGATCACTGCTCCGCGATTCGCACCGTGCTGGAAAAAGGGAGGCCGGGCGAGACGTACAACGTGGGCGGCAACAGCGAGCGGAAGAACCTGGACGTGGTGACGACGATCTGCGATCTGGTGGACGAGATGCAGCCAGACTCAGGGATCGGCTCGCGCCGCAAGCTGATCACGTTTGTGAAGGATCGCCCGGGGCACGACCGGCGGTATGCGATCAACGCATCGAAGATTGCTCGCGAACTGGGCTGGGCGCCTGCGGAAAAATTTGAGTCCGGGCTGCGCCGGACGGTGCGCTGGTATCTCGATCATCTGGATTGGGTGAACAACGTCCGTACCGGTGCCTATCTGCACTGGATTGAGCAGAACTATACGGAACGCCTGGCGGAGCGGCCGGCATGAAGGGAATTATCCTCGCGGGCGGGTCGGGGACGCGGCTGCATCCGGTGACGCATGTTGTGTCGAAGCAGCTGCTGCCCGTGTATGACAAGCCGATGATCTACTACCCGCTGAGCACGCTGATGCTGGCCGGGCTGCGCGACATCCTGATTATCTCGACGCCGCAGGACACCTCGCGCTTTGCGGATCTTCTCGGCGACGGGCATGCGTGGGGGCTGAACATTGGCTACGCCGTGCAGCCCAGTCCCGATGGTCTGGCGCAGGCGTTTCTGATTGGGCGCGATTTTATCGGCGGCGACGCGAGCGCGCTGGTGCTGGGCGACAACATCTTCTACGGGCAGTCGTTCTCGAAGCAGCTGCAGACGGCTGCTGCGCTGAAGAGCGGCGCCACCGTGTTTGCGTATCCGGTGCAGAATCCGGAGCGTTACGGCGTGGTGGAGTTCGATGCTTCGGGAAAGGCGGTCAGTCTCGAGGAGAAGCCGGCGCACCCGCGCTCCCGCTACGCAGTGACGGGGCTGTACTTTTACGACGACCAGGTGGTGGATCTGGCAGCATCGCTGAAGCCTTCGGCGCGCGGGGAACTGGAGATCACGGATCTGAACCGGCTGTATCTCGCGGCGGGCAAGCTGAACGTGGAGATCATGAGCCGAGGCATGGCGTGGCTCGACACCGGCACGCACGATTCGCTCTTCGAGGCGGGACTGTTTATCCAGACGGTGGAGCGGCGCCAGGGATTGAAAATTGCCTGTCCGGAGGAAATTGCGTGGCGGCTCGGCTACATCACGGCGGAGCAAGTGGAAGCGCTGGCGCAGCCGATCCGGAAGAGCGGATACGGGGAGTATCTGCTGAACATTTTGCGCGAGCCGTACCTGAGTGCGGATCATTCGTAGCCATGAAAATTACAGAAACCGCGCTTCCGGAAACGCCATTCCGCAACGCTGAGGTCTTCGCATGAGCGACGGACCGCGAGTGCTGATCCTCGGCGCAACGGGACAGCTGGGGATGGAGCTGCAGCGCAGCTTTGCGGGAACGAATCCGCTCATCGCGCTGGGTCGCGAAGGCCTGGACCTCGGCGTTCCCGCGCAGATTCGCGAAGTGCTGGAGCGTGTGCGGCCGGATGTGATCCTGAACGCCGCAGCTTATACCGCGGTGGATCGCGCCGAATCGGAGCGGGAGCTCGCCCATGCGATCAACGCGCGCGCACCGCGGCTGCTGGCCGAAGAAGCGGCGCGCAGGAATGCTCTGCTGGTGCACTACTCCACCGACTACGTGTTCAGCAACAGAAAAGTAGAGCCATGGAGCGAAGAGGATGCCACGGGTCCGCTGAATGTGTACGGGGCCAGCAAGCTCGCCGGAGAAGAGGCGATCCGGCAGGTCGGCGGGCGTTATCTGATCTTTCGCACCAGCTGGGTCTACGGCCCGCAGGGCAAGAATTTTCTCTTCACGATGCTGCGTCTGGCGCAGGAACGTCATGAGCTCAGCGTAGTGAACGATCAGGTGGGCGCGCCGACAACTTCCATGGAACTGGCGCGCGCCACGCGTAGCATTGTCGATGGCGTGCTCGCCGGCAAATACGGTGACGCTGCGCAGTGGGCCGGGCTATACCACATGACCTGCGGCGGATACACGACCTGGTGCGGCTTCGCGCAGACGATCTTCCAGCGTGCCGCAGCGCTGCTGGACGGCCCGAAACCGCGCGTCGTGCCGATCCCGTCGCGCGATTATCCAACGCCGGCGAGACGTCCTCACAATTCGGTGCTGTCGAATGCGCGGCTGAAGGAGCGCTTCGGCGTGCAGCTGGCCTCGTGGGAGGCTGCGCTGGACGAAGTGATCGCTGAAGTGGAGCGGAAGCGGCTGGCTACTCGCCGCGATTGAGATTCACAGTCAGCCCGATGCCGCGGCCGAGCGGCGTCTGCACCGCCGAGACATCGAACAGATTGCCGTGTTCGCGCGAGCGGTGATGCAGCACGTATCCGCCGACGAGCCAGCCCAGGGTGCTGCCGACCAGCACGTCGGAGGGGAAGTGCTGGCGGGCGAGGACGCGAGTGACGGTCACAGTGCTCGCGACTCCGTAGACCAGGCCCTTGGTGGCGATGCCGTTGTACTGGCCGGCGACGACGTGCGCGAAGGCCCAGACGTTCATGGCGTGTTCGGAAGGCATGGACGGGCTGTTGGGCCAGCCCTTGATGCCGCGCGGCCATAGGTCGCCGCGCGCGTTATCGAGCATCGGATTCTCGCGATCGAAGGCGTATTTCATCGTTTCGTCGAGGATGCCCGCATCGGCCATCGCCTCGGCGGAGAGCACGGCGGTCTCGGTCATGTAGGAATCCTGGCGGAAATTGCCGGCGAAATAGCCTGCGCCGGCCGCAGCGAAGGGCGCGTAGAGTCCCAGACCATCGGAAAGCTTGTTGAACTGATCTTCGCGATGTGGATGCACGCCGAGGTCTCGAATGGCTCGCGTGTCGTAGTGCACAGCGAGACCGGTGGCCACACCGAAGGGCAGGATCCAGAGCAGGTTCGACGCCGGGGCGTGCACCGGGCTCATCACGATGCCCTTTTCGTCCTGCACGACGTGTTTCACGCAAACCTGCAGGCTGCTGATGCGGCAGTCCGGAGCGTCATCTTGAGGAAGAGGGGCGTTGACCTGGGCGAGCAGCGGCGCGGCGCATGCGGCCACGGCGGCGAGGACGGCAAGTCGCTTCGAAAAACGGCTCAACATGTCTCCTGGTGAGAGGGTCTGCGCCGATTGTATCGTGCCGGAAGGCCGCCGCCGGGCCGATAGAATAGAGCCATGCTGCAGCTCTCCGGCGCCGGCAAGCGATTCGGCGCGCGCCTCCTCTTCGAAAATGCAGACTGGCTGATCACTCCAACGGAGAAGACAGCTCTTGTGGGCGCCAACGGCACCGGCAAATCGACGCTGATGAAGATTCTCGGCGGGATGGAGGCTCTGGATTACGGCAGCATGCAGCGCATGCGGGGCATGAGCATCGGTTATCTGCCGCAGGATGGGCTGACGCTTTCCGGCCGCACTGTTTTTGAGGAGTGCCTGAGCGTTTTCGATGAGCTGCGCGCGATGGAGCGCGAATTTGAAGCGCTCTCCGCCTCGCTGGCCGAGCTGGACCCGGCGAGCGCGGAATATGCAACCGTCGCGGATCGCTATTCGCATATCGAGTCGCGCCTGCGGCACCACGACGTATATGCGCTGGATGCGGAAGTGGGCACGGTGCTCACCGGCCTGGGATTTTCGAAGGAAGACTGGACGCGCAGAACCGAGGAGTTCTCCGGCGGATGGCAGATGCGCATTGCGCTCGCGAAGCTGCTGCTGCAGGAGCCGGATCTGCTGCTGCTGGACGAGCCCACGAATCATCTCGACCTGGAGACGCGCAACTGGCTCGAGACGTATCTCAGCACCTGGCCCAACGGATACATCCTCATCTCGCACGACCGCTACTTTCTCGACGTGACGGTGAACAAGATTGTCGAGATCTGGAATAAGGGGCTGCATTTCTATCACGGCAATTATGAGAAGTATCTGACGCAGAAAGCCGAGCGGCGCGCGCAGCTGGAGTCGGCATACCGCAATCAGCGCGAGCACATCGAGCATCTGGAGGCGTTCATCAACCGCTTCCGCTATCAGGCAACGAAAGCGAAGCAGGTGCAGAGCCGCATCAAGGAGCTCGAAAAAATCGAGCGCATCGAGATTCCGCTCGAAGAGCCGACGCCGCACTTCACGTTTCCGCAGCCGCCGCCATCAGGTCGCACCGTCGTCGAGGTCTCCGGGCTCTCGATGCAGTACGGCGAGAAGCGCGTGCTGGAGAACGTGAACTTCACCATCGACCGCGGAGACCGCATCGCGCTGGTGGGCGTGAACGGGGCGGGCAAGTCGACGCTGATCCGCCTGCTCTCCGGGCAGGAGACGCCGAACGCGGGCACGCTGAAACTGGGGCACAACGTGCTGGCGGAGTACTTCGCGCAGGATCAGTACAAGGTGCTTGACCCGGAAGCGCGCATGCTCGATGACATGGGCCGTGCGGCGCCGAAGGTGGCGGAGAAGGACCTGCGGAGCTTGCTGGGCTGTTTCCTTTTCTCCGGAGACGACGTGTTCAAGCGGCTCGGCGTGCTCTCCGGCGGCGAACGCAACCGCTACGCGCTGGCGCGCATCCTGGTGAGCCCGGCGAATTTCCTGCTGCTGGACGAGCCGACCAACCACCTCGACCTGCGCGCGAAAGATGTGCTGCTGGAGGCGATCGGCAAGTTCAACGGCACGGTGATCTTCGTCTCGCACGACCGGTACTTCATCGACGGTCTGGCGGAGAAGGTCTTCGAGGTGGCGAAGAGCGACGATCCGGCGCGCGGGTCCCAGGTGCATGTCTTCCCTGGAAATTACGAGGATTATCTGTGGCGCAAAGAGGGCGGAGCGGCGACGCTCGCGGAGCAGACAGCCGCCGCGGCTCAGCAGGAATCGCCCGCGCCTGCAGTGGTAACGGCTCCCGCGCCAACTGCGGCCGCGGTGAAGCGCGTGAATCCCATCAAGCTGCGGCAGATGCAGGAGCGCCTGGCACAGGTGGAGGCGGAGATCCCGCGCATCGAGCAGTCGCTGGCCGAGACCGAGCAGGCGCTGGGCGTCTTCGTCAGCGCCGAGGAGACGCAGCGGCTCTCAACGGAACTAGAGTCGCTGCGCCAGCAGCAGGCGCGGCTCAACGCCGAGTGGGAGGATCTGTCGCTGCAGCTGGAGGGGCAGGAGATCCCTGGCTAGCTCCGTGTCCCTGTTTTCATCGACTCGATCACGCCGGCAGCGCTCTCCGGAGGTGTACGGAAGCCGATGGCGAAGCGGTTCCATGAATTAATGGTGCTGATTGCGAGGGTCAGATCGACCAGTTCGCGCTCGCTGAACTGGCTGCGCGCCTCATTGTAGACGTCATCGGGTGCGTGCGTGTGCGCGACGTCGGTCAGCGCCTCGGTCCATGCCAGCGCAGCGCTTTCGCGTTCTGAATACCAGCCCGCCTCGCGCCAGGCGAGCAAGCCGTGTAGCTGATCGTCGCTGAGGCCGGCCTCCTTCGCTTCGCGCCAGTGCATCGCGATGCAAAAGGCGCAGCCGTTCATCTGCGACGCACGCAGATCGACCAGATGCAGCAGCGTGGGCTCGAGCGTGGTTTTGGAGCGCAGGTAACGGCTAGCTTCGTAGAGCGGGCGCAGCGCCTCAGGAGAAGCCGAGGCGTACTTCAGTCGCTGGGTCATGCACATCCTCCATCGGTGATCTGCCGGTTCGATGAGACTCGGTGCGCCCGGGATTCGGCCCTACTTGCTCTTGCTGGATTTATTTGACGATGCGGGAGCGCTGGAGGAAGAGCCGCTGCTGTCGGTAGAAGCTGCCGGCTTCTCGCTCGAACTGCCCTCGGACTTAGCGCCGTCTTTCGCGCCGTCGGCGGAGGCCTTCATGGAGCTGCCCTTTTTGGCATAGTCGCTCACATACCAGCCCGAGCCTTTGAACTGAATGGCCGGGGCGGAGAGCAGGCGCTCCACAGCGCCGTGGCACTGCGGGCACTCCTTTTCTTCCGGAGCGCTGAAGCTTTGGATCTTCTCGAACTGATGACCGCAGCTTTTGCAGCGGTATTCGTAGAGCGGCACGAACGTGTCCTTCGGGGATCAGAGATTGCAGGGACAGCTTCGCGTCAGGCGGAAGCGGCCCTGCCTCTATTTTACTGATGCCGACCTCAGACCCGTGCTGAGGCTCAGTTCTGCGGCAGCACCACCTGGCGCACGCCGGTGATCGCGTCCACAGAGCGCAATTCCTTCAGCGCAGCGTCTGTGGCCGTGCCGTCGATCTGCAGGACGGCGAGCGCCGTGGCTGCGCCTTTGCTGTCCGCGCGCCCGAGGGCGAAGTTCGCGATGTTGATCTTGTGTTCGCCGAGAATCGTGCCGATGCGGCCGATGACGCCGGGCACGTCCTTGTTGCGGATCGCAAGCAGCGTGCCCTGCAGCGGCGCTTCGATGTCGATGCCGTCGAGGTGGAGCAGGCGCGGCGAGTCGCCATGGAGAACGGCGCCGCTGGCGTCGATGGTGGTGTCGGCGGTGTGCAGAGAAATCTGCAGGACCGTTCCGGCGCCGCCCAGGGGGGCTTCTTTCTTCTCCTCGTGCAGGCGGATGCCGCGCTCGGTCGCAACCGACGCCGCGTTGATGCGATTCACCTGCTCGAGATGGCCGAGGACGCCGGCGATGGCGCAGTTGCGGATCAGCTCCGTCTTCAGTTCGCCGAGGCGGCCGTGGTATTTGATGGAGATGCTCTCAATGCTGCCCTTGGGAAACTGGCCCAGGAAGGTGCCGAGGCGCTCTGCCAGCGTCATGTAGGGCGCGAGTTCCTGGTACTCCTCGTGGCTCAGCGACGGCAGGTTAACGGCGTTCTGCACGACACCCGATTTGAGATACTCGCGAACCTGCAGCGCGATCTGCACGCCGACGGCCTCCTGTGCCTCCGCGGTGGAACCCGCGATGTGCGGCGTGAGGATGACGTTTTGGAGAGGCGCAAAGACGGAGTCCTTCGGGGGCTCCTCGTGGAAGACGTCGAGTGCGGCGCCGGCAACCTGGCCGCTCTGCAGAGCTTCGGCCAGATCTTTTTCGATGACGAGTTCGCCGCGCGCGCAGTTGACGATGCGCACGCCGTTCTTCATCTGCGCGAGCGTCTCGCGGTTGATGATGCCGGCGGTTTGCGGCGTGAGCCCGACATGCAGGGTGAGGAAGTCGGAGAGGGAAAACAGCTCTTCGGCGGAGACGAGACGAATGCCGTTCTCGCGCGCGATGGAAGCGGAGACAAACGGGTCGTGGCCGAGCAGTTCCATGCCGAAGCTGCGGGCGCGGCGCGCGACTTCAATGCCGATGCGGCCGAGTCCGAGGATGCCGAGCTTCTTGCCGCGCAGTTCGCCGCCCTGCAGCGACTTTTTCTCCCACTTGCCGGCATGCATGGTGTCGTTCGCGCGCGGAATCTGGCGGGCGAGCGCAATCATCAGTCCGATGGCCAGCTCGGCGACGGCGATGGCGTTGGCTCCAGGCGTGTTCATCACGACGATGCCACGGCGCGTGGCTGCATCGGCGTCGATGTTGTCCACACCCACCCCCGCGCGTCCGATGACGCGCAGCTTCGGAGCAGCGGACATGAGCGCGTCGTCAACCTGCACGGCTGAGCGGACCACCAGCGCGTCGGCGTCGGCCAGGCTTTCAGGCAGGTTCTTCACCTTATCGTGGGTGAGCACGTCCCATCCAGGTTCGGACTGGAAGACGGCCACAGTGGCCGGAGACACTTTTTCCGCGAGAACGACTTTCATTGCTCCCTTTCTTCGGTGAGATTTTCCTGAGCCCTGCGCCCTCTTATGCCTTCACCAACTCCGGCTCCAGAGCGTTTTCTGTTGCCGGTTTCTTACTGCGGTCGGCGAACACCTGCTGCGCCGCAGCCAGCGCTTTGCCGAAGGCAAATCCCGGCAGACTGAGCTTCGACGCGGCGACCTGCTCGAGCGCGCCGATGATGGCAATCGTGTCCATGTAGTCGAAGAGACCGATGTGGGCGATGCGGAAAATCTTGCCTTTCATGTCGCCCTGGCCGTTCGTCACAATGGCGGCGAAGCGGCTCTTCAGCTCCTTCACGATCACGCCGGAGTCAACGCCCGCGGGCGCAACGATAGCCGTGGCGGCGGCGGAGTAGCTGCCTGGTCCGAAGAGTTCCAGCCCGAGCGCCTGCACGGCGGCGCGCGTCATGGCGGCGCAGGTTTCCGCGTTGTCGATGAGGGCGTCGCGTCCCGCAGCGAGATCGCCTCCACCCTGCGCGGCAATGTAGGCGAGCGAGGCGCCAAGCGCGGCGATCAGCGCGACGGCCGGCGTGTAGCTCGACTCGCCCTTCTGCGCGTTCTTGCGTTCCCGCCGGAGATCGAAATAGTAACGAGGATTCTTCGA
>DASYYN010000231.1:0-12997 GCA_035933815.1 Acidobacteriaceae bacterium | reverse complement strand
CGGCCCGCTGCTGATCTAGGGGAGTTTCCTGTAGGGCAGGTGCAGCAGGTCCTTCGACAAATCGTACGGGCAGGGCATCGCTGCGCATCAGGTTAAGCACCCTCGTCCGGGTCTCTAACTCCATCTCATCGACGGTATTATGTAGTTGCGGGCGGTAGATGTTGTCGCGGATTTGTGTCCGGCCAAACGCGTACCCCAAAACTTGGCTGATCTCGTATAGCAGTGTGGCAAACTTCTCCTCGCGCTCTGCGAAGATTTGGTCATTATTTAGCCCTGGATGTTCCTGCCGGAAATAGTGGGAGCGAAGGTCCTCCCACGCGTCCACCACTTTTCTTTCCCCATAGAACTCTACGTCAATCATGTTGAGCGCATCGACACGAGCAATGTAGAACTGGCGGCGACGGTTCACCCAGAGAGCCTTAAATATCTGTTCTCGTCTTTCGCGCCGGGCCTTACTTGATTCAAGACGCCTCTGCACCCAGAGAGTGATGAGCGGCGATGCGATGATGGCCGACACGCTCAGGAGCCCTGTTATCCATAGAACGCCTACTTCCGTCATGAGGGAAAGTATGCAGTATGGGGTTTAGATTTGCCACTTCAATCTTCGCGCGAGAGCAATTCCCCCGAAGCCTGGGCACCGCCTGATCACGAACAACTGATCACTGATAACTAATCTGCCGCATCGTGATCGTCACCACGAAAACGCCAGCATTATGTCAGGGCATGACTTCAGTCGTGCCGAATAGGCCTGCTTAATACCGGGGCTTTAGCTCGTGAGGGAAAAATCATTACCCCCGTACCCCGCCGTCTCCACTCTTGTGTTGCCCCACCTATCGCGATCCCCTAACCTTGAAATAACGAAAGCTCTGTTCGGACGCCGAACAGAGCTTTTTTTATGTGCTGCCCACGAGGGGACGAATAACTGCCAGCGGTCAAGTATAAGAATCCAAAGTCACGCACTTTGTTCTCAAATGGATAGGGAGGGATGTCTTCCCGTCACACTGAACAGAATCAAATGCTTGGGGGATGAGGGGGATGATTTCAGAAATAAGCGGCCAGCAGTCAGCGGCCAGCAATCAGCACTAAGTAGTCAGCAGTCAGCAGGAATGAATCGGCTGCTGGCAGCTGGCGACTGGCTACTGGCTGCTCGCCTCATCCCGCTGCGTCGTGATCGTAGAAGCGGAAGAACAGCGATGGCTTCGACACCGGCTCGGCCTTCGCCGCCAGCGCGGCCAGTTGCTGTTCGTTGTAGGGAGTGAAGTCGCGGGCGATCTGCACGTTCTCCTCGAGCTGGTGGATCGAGTCGCAGCCGACGATGATGGTGCTCACCGGCTTTGACAGCGTGTAGCCGATGGCCTCCTTCATGGTCAGCGTGCCTGGTGTCGGCGCCAGCACCATGCCCTCCCAGCTGTGCTTCTGCTGCTCGAGCGGCGGCGGTGTGAAGGAGGACAGAATGCGGCCGCGGCCTGGGATCTTCATGCCGATGATCCCCATCTGCTTCTCTACCGCGAGCGGCAGCAGCTGCTCCTGGAAGCTGAAGTGGTGCGGATCGGCGGCGTTCAGCGCCATCAGGATGCAGTCGAAGGGATGCCGGTGGATGGCTTCGACGAGCGCGTCGGGGCGGTAGTGTCCGGTGATGCCGAGGTATTTGACCACGCCCTGCTGCTGCATGGCGACGAGCGCTTCCATAGCGCCGCCGGGCGCGAAGATGGCGTTGATGTCCTTCATGGTGCCGATGTCGTGCAGCTGCCACAGGTCGACGTTGTCGGTCTGGAGCAGCTTCAGCGACTCGTCGATCATGCGCATCGAGCCTTCGCGGGTGCGCTCCTTGGTCTTGGTGGCGAGGAAGGCTTCGCGGCGGCGGGTCTTCATCACCTCGCCGACGTAGCGCTCGCTCCAGCGCTGCGGGCCGCCGTAGATCGAGGAGGTGTCGATGTAGTTGACGCCGAGGTCGAGCGCGCGGTTGATGATGGGCACGGCGGTGTCGGCGTTGTTGGGGTGCTCGAGCGCGGCCTGTCCGCCGAGCGAGAAGATGCCGACTTTGTATCCGGTGCGGCCGAGGTTGCGCGTGGGCATCGCGTCCTGGGTGCGGGGATTGTTGGGCATCGACCAGGGTTTCGTCTCGGCGGCGGCGGGCAGGGCTCCGGCGAGCACAGCGGCGGCGGCTGCGGTGGTGCCCTTGAGGAATGCGCGGCGGTCGGGACGGGTGGGATGCTCCATGGCGGGCCTCCAGCGGTGCGGTAACCCTTCCTTGTACCACAGGGGAAGGATCCCACCCTGTCGTTCCAAAACCGGGAACGACAAGGATGGGGCACCCAAAAAGAAGAGGGATGGCATTGCTGCCATCCCTCTGGTGAGCAGTGAGGAGTATTTAGCGGTGCGGGTGGCCGCCCTTGTCACCGCCGCCGTGGTTGTCCTGACGTCCGCCACCGCCGCGGTTGTCGCCGCCGTTGCCGCGCGGCTGCGGCTGCGGGCGGTTGAAGCTGGGCTGGCCACCGCGGTTCATGTCGGGCGCGCGGCGCATGTCACTCTGCGGACGACCCTGATCGCCGCGGTTCATTGGCATGGGGCCGAAATTCGGCGCCGGCCGGTTGTTGTTCGGCTGGCCACCGCGGTTCATGTCCGGCGCGCGGCGCATGTCGCTCTGCGGACGGTTGTTGTTCTGCTGGCCGCGGTTGTAATTCTGCTCGCGGTTCATGTCCGGAGCACGCCGCATGTCGCTCTGCGGACGGTTGTAGTTCTGCTGACCGCGGTTGTAATTCTGCTCGCGGTTCATGTCCGGGGCACGCCGCATATCGCTCTGGCCGCGGTTGAAGTTACGGTTGTCCCGGCCGCGGTCGAAGTTGCGGTTGTCCTGACCACGGTCGAAGTTGCGGTTGTCCCGGCCACGGTCGTAGCCGTTGTGGAGACCGTTGTCGTAGCCGCGACGATAGGCGACGGCAGCCTGGCGCCGGTTCCATTCGCGCGCATCGCGGTCGCGATCGAAGTGGCCGTCAAAGTGACCGTAGTAGCCGTGGTTGATGACGGTCACGCTGCGCGAAACATACATCTCGCGCTCATGGACGATATACGGGTGCGGGCCCCAGCCCATGCCCCAGTGTCCATATCCCCAGCCCCATGGGCGCCATACGCCCACGGCGACGCCGACGCCGAATCCAAAGCCGACGCCCACGCCCATGAAGAATCCCGGAGGCGGCGGAGGAGCATACCAGCGGTAATACGGATGTCCCCAGCCCCAGACCCTCCACGGATCGTAGTAGGGCACGTAGACAACGGCCGGGTTCGCCGGCTCAATGACGATGTCGGCCGGCTGGTAGACAACGCTGAGCTGCGGCGTGGAGCGCAGCTGGCCGGACTGATACGCCTGCTGGCGGTCAACCTGCACGGCGGTCATCACGTCCTGCGGCTGGTTGTAGTAGGCGTTGCCGAGCTGCGTGGTCCAGTCGAGGTTGCGGTCCATGTTCGAGAGGACCGACGGGAAGGCGGCGAGCGCTTTAACGCTGGGATCCCAGGGCTGCTGGTTGACCATCTGTGCCAGCTGATCGGGAGGCATGCCGCGGTATCCCTGAACAAAGCGGTCCGCATCGACGACCTGCGAGGGATAAGTTGCAGCGGCGAGCACCTGCGCGACGAGTGAATCCGGGTAAAGGGCGATCGGCGCTACGAGTTGATCGAGCTGATCGGGGGCAATCTCATTCCACTGCTGCGGAGGCGGGCCCTGATCGTCCTGGTCCATCTGCTGATCCGGAGGCGGCGGGGCATCCTGTGCAAACGCGATACCGGTGCCGAGGGGCAACATCAGCCCTGCCAGCGCGAGCGCGATGCCGCGCTTGGCCAAATCGAGCCAGAAGGCGGGCAGGCTGCGCATCCACTGGCGAGTCGTGGGTAGATGTTCTGAAAGGTCTTCCATAAGCAATTCCTCTTTGGCCCGGGGAGGGCTGCTTTCTTTGTCGGGCGTCTTCACTATATGACGCCGTTGCTGCAGGTGGAGACCCTATTTTGGGGTGTAAGTTTCGCGGGAAACTAAAGTTACCCCTTCAGCCAACGACGGAGTCGCAGAATCGATGGAGGATACGGCCGACGGCCTCAGGCTGCTCAAACGGGGCAAAGTGTCCGGCATCGGGCAGTTCGTGGTATTCGGCCCCGTTACCGCCATTGCGGATCTGCCCGGCGAGGAGGCGCATGTCGGCCGGCGGGGAACCTGGATCTTCGCCGCCGGCGACGACGCAGCAGGGCACGCGGATGGTGCGCGCGGTGGCGACGGAGTCCGGCCGGGCGGCGAGCCCCTGCTGGATGGCGATGAGCGCTGCCGGCGAAACGGCCTGCATCATCTCGCGAGCTTCGGCGACTTTCTGCGGCCAGCGGCTGCGCGCGGTGGCTCCGATGACAGTCTGCAGGGTTGATTCGATGAAGTCGGCACTGCCGCGCTCTCGGATCTTGTCGATGTTCTCCTCGCGTTTGGCTTTGGCGGCTTCGTTGTCGGCCTGCGGTCGCGAGCAGCAGAAGGCGAAGGCGCGCATGCGCTCCGGAGCGGTCCGCCAAAGTTCGTACAGTGTGTAGCCGCCGATGGAGCATCCCGCGAAGATGGCGGTGCTGAGTTCGAGGGAATCGAGCAGGCGCACGGCGTCGGCTGCGAGCTTCTCCATGGTGATGGGACCTTCGCCGGACTCGGACTGCCCATGTCCGCGGAGGTCGGGAATGATGACCTGGTATCGGGGCGCGAGCATCTCCGCTACGGGCAGCCAGAAGCGGTGATGGACGGGAGTGGGATGAAGCAGAACGACGCTCGGACCTTTGCCGAGCGTCGTGTAGAAAAGCTTGTTGCCGCCGGAGTGGTAAAACATGCCTCCAGCTTAGTCCTGCTATTGCGGGCCGTTGCTGGGCGGATACGGAGCGGGTGGAGGCGGCAGCAGAACCGTCTGCTCGGGCATGACGATCCAGAAGATCACGTAGGCCAGCAGGCCCGATCCGCCGCCGAAGACGGTGAGCAGCACGGTGATGACGCGCACCCACACCACATCCCAGGCGTAGGCATTGGCCAGCCCCTGGCAAACACCGGCGATCATGCGGCCCGGGCGCGGACGCACCAGGCGCGTCACTGTTTGCTGCGGGAAAGGAGCGGCTGCCGGAGGAGCTACGGGGGCACCGCACCCATTACAAAAGCGCGCGTCGTCGGCGAGCGGCTTTCCACAATTCCTGCAATACAGTGCCATGGCCCTACCCCCTGCGCCGGGCATAACGCCGCGACGCGAAAGCTAAGAATAACGCCGAGCCTCGCGGTTCGGGCAAGCCCGGTGTCGAGTCCACGAGGGCCGGCGCACATGTAACAATACGAATCCTGGCCGCGAACGGTTCCCCTGGCACGCCTGCAACCTTAGTCGCAGAGGCAAACACCTGCTGGGCGAAGATCGTGCGGCCGCAATCCGGGCCAGATTCGAGCATCCAAGGGAAGAGAACCGGAACCAACCGAAAATCAGCGCGGAAAGAGAGAAAGCGATGCAGCGTTTGCAGGGAAAAGTGGCTATTGTGACCGGAGCCGGATCCGGCATTGGACAGGGGATTGCGAAGCGGCTCGGCAGCGAGGGAGCGAAGGTTGTCATCAACTATCGGGGCAGCGAGGCCGGAGCGCAGGAGGCGAAGAAGGCGATCGAGGCGGCCGGCGGCCAGGGCTTTCCTGTTCAGGGCGATGTGACGAAGCTGGCCGACCTGCAGAAGCTGGTCGATGCCGCCTGGAATCAGTTTGGCAGCGCCGACATCCTGATCAATAACGCCGGCATGGAAAAGCGCTATGACTTCTGGGACACGCCCGAGTCGGACTTCGACTACACGCTGGCAGTGAATCTGAAAGGGCCATTCTTCCTGGCGCAGGCGTTTGTGCGCCGGCTGCGTGAGGCAAAGAAGCCGGGGCGGATCATCAACATCAGCTCCGTGCACGAGGACATGGCGTTTCCCGGCTTCACCAGCTACTGCGTCAGCAAAGGCGGGCTGCGAATGATGATGCGCAACCTGGCGGTGGAGCTGGGGCCGCTGGGCATCACCATCAATAATGTGGCGCCAGGAGCGATCGTCACGCCCATCAATAAGAATCTGCTGAGTGACCCGGTGAAACTGAATTCGCTGCTCGGCCAGATTCCGCTGAATCGCCTCGGCTCGGTCGATGACGTATCGGGGCTGGTCGCGTGGCTGGCTTCGGACGAAGCATCTTATGTCACTGGGTCCACATTCATTATCGATGGCGGACTGATGCGCAATTACCACGAGCAGTAAGTTCCCCTATGGCCTCAAAAATCGAAGACTACGGGCTGATCGGCGACTGCGAAACGGCAGCGCTGGTCGCCCGCAACGGCTCCATCGACTGGCTGTGCTGGCCGGATTTTTCGTCGCCCGCGTGTTTCGCGGCGCTTCTGGGTAACGAGAATCACGGCTACTGGCGCATCTTTCCCAAGGAAGGCGAATTCAAATCAATGCGCCGCTACCGGGCGCACACGCTGATTCTGGAAACCACCTTTGAGGGACCGGACGGCTCCGTGCGACTGATCGACTTCATGCCGATCCGGGAGAAGCACTCCGACGTGGTGCGCATTGTGGAAGGAGTGCGTGGAACAGTAGCCGTTCGTATGGAACTCGGTCTGCGCTTCGACTATGGCCGCACGGTTCCATGGGTTACGAGCATCGAGGACGGGATCCGCGCAGTCGCGGGACCGAGCCTGACTGTGCTGCGCAGCGACGTTCCGGTGAAGGGGGTGGGCCTGCGCACCGAAGCGGAGTTCACGGTGAGCCACGGAGAACGCCACTGGTTCACGCTGACTTACGGGAATTCCTGGGAGCCGGATCCGGAAGCCATCGACGCGCGGCAGGCGCTTGAAGACACGGACAGGTTCTGGACGAACTGGGTGCGAAAGCTGGACTATGACGGCCGCTACCGCGATCATGTGGAGCGGTCGGTGATCGCGCTGAAGGCGATGACGTTCCGGCCTTCCGGAGGAATCGTCGCGGCGATCACGACTTCGCTGCCGGAAGCGATTGGCGGGCCGCGGAACTGGGATTACCGATACTGCTGGCTGCGCGACACCACGTTCACGCTTCTGGCGATGACGACGGCCGGGTACTACGAAGAGGCGTCGGCGTGGCAGGAGTGGCTGCTGCGGGCCGTGGCCGGCAGTCCCGATCAGGTGCAGATCATGTATGGGCTCAAGGGCGAGCGCTCGCTGGTGGAGTGGGAAGCCGACTGGCTGCCCGGCTATGAGAAGTCGCGGCCGGTGCGCGTGGGCAACGCGGCCTCGACTCAGGTTCAGCTGGATATCTACGGCGAGATGCTGGACACGTTCTTCCACGCGCTGCATAAGATGGGCAAGCGCACGGCGGATGAGTTTCGGGCGCTGGTGCTGCTGCTCGATCATCTGGAGAAGATATGGCAGCGTCCGGATGAAGGCATCTGGGAAACGCGCGGCGGACGCGAGCAGTTTACGTACTCGAAGTTGATGGCGTGGGTCGCGTTTGACCGGGCCGTGCTCATCGCGCGCAAGCTTGGAGCGCATAATGCGCCGGTCGAGAAGTGGGAGAAGCTGCGCGATACCATCCACGCGGAGATTTGCCGGAAGGCCTGGAATGCAAACAAGGGGAGCTTCGTGCAGTACTACGGCGCCGAACAGCTGGATGCGTCGCTGCTGCTGATGCCGATGGTTGGTTTCCTGCCGCCGGGCGATCCACGCATCCGCGGCACCATAGAGGCGATTGAGCGCGAGCTGACACAGGATGGATTCGTGATGCGCTACGACACAAGGAAAGTAAAGGACGGGCTGCCGGCCGGCGAGGGCGCATTTCTGGCGTGCAGCTTCTGGATGGTGAGCTGCCTGCACGCCATCGGCCGCGAACACGATGCGCACGCGCTGTTCGATCGCCTGCTCGGCCTGACGAATGACCTGGGCTTGCTCTCAGAGGAATACGACGCGGATCGCAAGCGGCTCGTGGGGAATTTCCCGCAGGCCTTCTCGCATATCGCTCTGGTGAATGCCGCCTTCGATCTCGAGGGGAAGAACGGACACCGTCATCGTGCCCATCGGCACGGACATGGCGATTCTGCCCACGGCAGGAGCAAAGCGGAAGAGGTCCGAGCCTGAGAAAATAAGCTGACCGGAAGTGGCGTTTTCTGCTCCGTGGCCAAAGCTATCTAAAAAGCAAAGTGACGATTCGGGGGAATGACTGAATGCACCGGTTTCGCGTGTGGGCGCCGAAAGCTGAGTGTGTCCGCGTCGAGGTGAACGGTAAGCGATACACAATGGAGGCGGCCGGCGGCGGCTGGTGGCAGGCCGATGCGGCGGAGGCGGGTCCAGGGTCCGAGTATGCGTATTTTCTGAACGACGAGGATCTGGCGTTGCCCGATCCACGATCGGAGTGGCAGCCGGACGGCGTGCATGGCCGATCGCGCATCGTGGATCATTCCGCGTTTCAGTGGAGCGATGCGCGGTGGCAGGCGCCTCCGCTGAGCAGCGGGATTCTTTATGAAGTGCACGTGGGCACCTTCACACCGGAAGGAACGCTGGACGCGGCGCAGAAGAAGCTGGATGCGCTGCGCGAACTGGGCATCACGCATGTCGAGCTGATGCCGGTAAATTCCTTTCCTGGACGTCAGGGCTGGGGATACGACGGCGTTGACCTCTTCGCGCCGCATGAGCCCTATGGTGGACCGGAGGCGCTGAAGCGCTTTGTGAATGCGTGCCACGAGAAGGGGCTGGCTGTTCTGCTCGACGTGGTCTACAACCACCTTGGGCCCTCGGGAAATTATCTCGGCAAGTTAGGCCCGTATTTCACGGAGTCGCACCACACGCCGTGGGGCGCTGCGGTGAATCTGGAAGACGCAGGCAGTCACGAGGTGCGGCGGTTCTTCTGCGACAACGCGCTGTTCTGGCTGCGCGAGTATCACTTTGACGGTCTGCGTCTGGACGCGGTGCATGCGTACATGGACCGCTCGGCGATCAACTTCATGGAGCAGATCGCGGCGGAGGTCCACGCGCTGCAGGCGGAAACGGGCCGGCAGTATGTGGTGATTGCCGAGAGCGATCTGAACGATCCGCGGCAGGTCACGGCGCCGGAGGCCGGCGGCTATGGAATGGATGCGCAGTGGAGCGACGATTTTCATCATGCACTGGTAACCGCGCTGAGCGGGGATCGCAGCGGCTACTACGCCGACTTTGGCAAGCTGGAGCAGATTGCGAAGGCTCTGCGCGATGTCTATGTCTACGATGGCCGCTACTCGCCGTATCGCGACCGCGTCCACGGCAAGCCGGTGTGCGGACTGCCTGGGTGGCGCTTTCTGGGGTACGCGCAGAACCACGATCAGGTCGGCAACCGAGTCAAAGGGGAGCGGCTGTCGCAGATCGTGAGCTTCGGACGCGCGAAGATCGCCGCGGCGATGGTGATGACGGCGCCGTTCGTGCCAATGGTTTTCCAGGGAGAGGAGTGGGCCGCGTCGGCGCCGTTCCTGTTCTTTACGAATCACGATCCTGAGCTGGGCAAGCTGGTCTCTGAGGGGCGGGCGAAGGAGTTTGCGCGGTTCGGATGGAAGCGGGAGGACATTCCTGATCCCCAGGCGCAGGAGACGTACGAGCGCTCGCAGCTTAACTGGAAGGAACGCGCCACTGGCTGCCATGCGGAGATGCTGGAGTGGTATCGGCGGCTGATCGCGCTGCGGCGGAGCACGCCTGATCTGTTGGATGGGGATCTGAGCCGCGTGCAGGTGCGCTGCAGCGAGGCTGGGCAGTGGCTCGCGATGGAGCGGGGCAGCATCACCGTTGCGTTCTCGCTGGCGGCTGAGCCGGTTGAGGTGGCGGTTCGTTCGGGGTCGCGCATCGTGCTGCAGTCAGAGCAGGGGATCGGCCTGCACGACGGTAATGTGAAGCTGCCGCCGGATTCGGTGGCGATTCTGGTGAAGCAAGGCGCAGACACCGTAAAGTAGGAGCTGATGAACGAGCTCTGGTTCGCCCTCATTCTGTTCCTCAGCGCGGTGGGAGCAGGACTGCTGGGAGCGCTGAGTGGGCTGGGCGGTGGAGTGGTGATCGTCCCGCTGCTGACGGTCATTTTTCACGTCGACATTCGCTACGCGATCGGGGCTTCGCTGGTTTCGGTGATTGCCACCTCATCGGGCGCCGCTGCTGCGTACGTGCGCGAGGGATTCTCGAATATCCGCGTGGGCATGTTTCTGGAAATCGCGACAACGCTGGGGGCACTGGTCGGCGCGTGGCTGACCACACGCGTGCCGACGAAAGCCATCGGCATCATCTTTGGCCTGGTGCTGCTGTATTCGGCCTGGGCTTCGCTCAGGAAAATGCACGAGACCTTCACGGAAAAGGCAGATGCGCTGGCGCTGCGGCTGCGGCTGCGGGGTGAACTGCCCACGCACGACGGCGTGCAGCCTTACGTGGCGCAGCGCGTGCCGGCCGGCTTCGGGCTGATGTGGCTGGCGGGGGCGCTCTCGGGGCTGCTCGGGATTGGATCAGGAGCTGTGAAGGTGCTGGCGATGGATCAGGCGATGCGCCTGCCGTTCAAGGTTTCAACGACCACCAGCAACTTCATGATTGGCGTGACGGCGGCCGCCAGCGCCGGACTGTACTGGCGCAGCGGCTACCTGGTTCCGTCGCTGGTGTTTCCTGTGATGCTGGGCGTGCTGGGCGGATCGATGATCGGATCGCGCGTGCTGGTGAGGGCGAAGGTGCGCACGCTGAAACTGGTTTTTTCGCTGCTGATCGTGGCGATGGGCATCGAGATGATCGTGAACAACGTGGTGGGGAAGTAGCGCGATGAGCTGGAACGACAAGCGGCTGGAGACAGTGGTCGGCGTGATGCTGCGCACGGGCGTCATGCTGGCGGCGGTTGTGGTGCTGACCGGCGGCGTGCTGTTCCTCTTCCAGAATCACGGCCCCCGCCGCGACTACCGCCAATTTCACGGAATGCCGGCGCGGCTGATCGATCTGGGCTCGATTATGCACGGCGTGGCGACGTTCGACGCGCGCAGCATCATCATGCTGGGGCTGCTTGTGCTGATTGCAACTCCGGTGGCGCGGGTGGCGATGTGCGCGGTCGGATTTCTGTTCGAGCGCGACAAGCTGTACGTTGCGGTGAGCGCGATTGTCTTCGCGATCCTGATCTACAGCCTGTTCTTCCACACCTAGCGGTTCGCTGCGGCGACGGCCGGCACCGGCGCGAGGAATTCTGCAAGCTGCTCGGAGGTGAGCAGGCCGGTGCGGATCTGACCATGCGCTTCAATGGCCGGCACAGCGCGAAGACCGTGGGCCATGAGCAGGTCGGGACGCAGCGTGACGTCGATCTTCTCGAGCGAGAAGTCGAGCTTCGCCTGGAGCCGTTCGAGGCGCTGTTCGATGAGAGGGCAGAAAGGGCAGCCCACTGCTGTATAGAGCGTCACGTGCTGATGCGGCACTACGGGCTCCTGCGCCGGAGCTGGAGCGTCGGTCACGGGTCCATAGCCCATCGTGCCTGAGATCGCCGGAAAGCGGCGGATGTACTGCCACTGTGCGACGGGCGCGAGGAGGATCCAGAGTCCGGCAAAGAACCAGTTGTGGAACCAGAGCGCCGCAGCCGCGCCGCCAGCGTAGATCGCCCAGGAGAGCCAGATCATCGCCAGATGGCACTGTTGCTTCATGGCCCACCTCCGTTCGCGCTCAGTATGGAGCGGTTTGCGGTGGGCGAGGATGAATTTGTGCGCTCGGCACGTTACTTCAGATTGGCGCCAGCAGACGGACGAGCACGAAGAGGCCGACTCCCAGGAAGAACACCAGGGCAACGCGAATGCCGGGCTCGCGGTTTACCTCGGGGACGAGGTCGCTGGCGGCCACGTAGATGGCAACGCCAGCGGAGAGTGGCAGTCCGGCCTGTACCCAGCCCGGCAGGAATCCGATGATGAGCACGCCGGCGATGGTGGCGGCGGCGAGAGCAATGGCTGAATACACTGCGGTTCGCCGCGAGCGGCCCGAGGCCAGCATGACGGAGGCGATGGTGAAGCCTTCGGGGACTTTGTGCAGGATGATGGCGACGAAGATCATCCACCCCAGGCCGCGGGAGATCACGAAGCCTGACGCGATGGCCACGCCATCGAAAAAGGCATGCGCCGCCAGGCCGGCGAGCACGGACCATCCGGTGTGCGCGTGCAGGAATTCGTGTTTGTGCGTCTCCTCGCCGAAGTGGAAGTGGCCGGTGATGGTGTGCTCGAGCAGATGAATGATGCAGTATCCGACAAGGACGAGGATGGGCGCCCAGAGGCGGGAGAACTCAAAGCTCTCCGGCAGCATGTCGAGGATGGCAACGGCCATCATGAATCCCGCGCCGAGCGCTATGGAGTAGCGCAGGTAACGCTGGGTCCAGTTGCGGCGCACGAGCACCAGTCCGCCGATGATGTCGGCGACGGCGGCGAGGGAGCCGAGGATGAGCGAGAGGAGCATGGGCGAGGGCACAGGGCTCAGGGCATAGGGCACAGCAAGACACGGCAGTTTGTAATCAGAGCTTTTGCAGCATGGCCCATAACATTTTCCCGATCTCTTCGGCCTGAGCCTGAGCTCTCTGCATTGCGTCAGGCCGGCCGAATCCTAACTCCCTGGCAATGGCCAGTTGGGTTTGCAACTCCAGCACGGAACCGCGAGCGATTGCGACAAAATTGCGGTAATCGCGTCTTGACCCCCGGCCGTATCCTTCCGCGATGTTACTCGGAATTGAAACCGAGGCCCGCCGAAGTTGCGAAGTGAGCCCGTACAATTCTTCGCCGGGAAAGTCCCGAGTCAGCTTGTAAATTCCGAGAGAAAGGTCGAACGACTTTTGCCAAACGGTCAAGTCTTTGTAAGAGCCACTCATGTATTTGTCCCTGTACCCTGTGCCCTGCTCTCTGTGCCCTGCCTCTACCCGCTGTGCCGGATGTGGAGGACGTCGCCATCCTGTACGAGGTAGTCCTTGCCTTCGAGGCGCAGGGTGCCCTGGGCGCGGGCGGCGGCTT
>DASYYN010000018.1:0-2961 GCA_035933815.1 Acidobacteriaceae bacterium | reverse complement strand
TCCCGCCAAATCGCCCGCCGGTCCGCTGGTCGCAGCCACCAGAGCCAGCGACGCCGGCGCGGCCTGCGCCAGCGGCCGGTAGACGACAGGATTCTCCACGTACCCCATCTCCTGAAAGACAGTCGTCGTCTTCACATCGGCGGTGATGCCCACAATCGTCAGCCACCGCGCCGCATTGTGTTCGCTGACAAGCTGAATCGCATGGCCAATCGGATCCATCCCTGGGAAATACCGCGTCGCCAGCGCTTCATTAATCATGGCCACCGGCTGTGTGTTCTCCTGGTCCCGGCCATCGAAGCCTCGGCCGCGCAGCACAGGGATGTTCAGCGTCGCGAAATACAGAGAGCTGACGTCCTGCTCGACCGCAGTGGGCGGGTTGTTTTCCGGAGTGTGGCGCCCCTCAATCGCCAGCGTGTTCGAGCCGCCCATCGGCAGGTAGCGCGATGTGAACGCAACCGACTCCACTCGCGGCAGAGCGGCAACATCCGGCTGGACCTGCACGGTCAGCCGCGACAGATCGCCCTTCCGCACGTAGCGGCCCTTCGGCAAATAAATCTGTGCGCTGAATATGTGTTCTGTGCGGTA
Source organism: Acidobacteriaceae bacterium (assembly GCA_035933815.1). Taxonomy (GTDB): domain Bacteria; phylum Acidobacteriota; class Terriglobia; order Terriglobales; family Acidobacteriaceae; genus Palsa-343. The sequence continues at coordinate 2,376 of DASYYN010000018.1, read as the reverse complement.
GCCCACGTCGGTGGCGACCAGATTCCAGAGGCTCTTCGCCAGCAGGCCCGCGGTGGCCATCAGCATCATGGAGAGCGCTACCTGCATCACCACCAGCCCCTGCATGGCGTGCAGCGCCGAGCGCGTGGCGCCCTGAGCCGCACCGCCGGCCCTGAGCGCCGCATTGGGATCCATCCGCGATGCCTGGCGCGCAGGCAGCAGCCCGAAGAGAAGTAAACAAACGAGGCCCGCAGCGGCCGCAAACAGCAGCACGTGCCAGTCCATCGCGATAACCGTGCCCGGCGGCAACTGAATCGGGTTTGTGGCGCGAAACCAGCGCAGCAGACCCGATGACAGCGCCAGGCCCGCCACCGTTCCGCTCGCGGCCAGCAGCAGCGACTCTGTCATCAGCTGCCCGATGAGCCGCCCATTTCCCGCACCCAGCGCGGCGCGCATCGCCAGCTCACGGCTTCTTCCCATGCTGCGGCCCTGCAGCAGGCTGCCGAGATTCGCGCACGCCAGCAGCAGGATCAGGCTCGACGCGCCGAGCAACAGCCAGAGTCCCCGGCGCAGATTGCGACCGGTGAGCCACGTGAAGTTGTCGTGCAGCGGAATCACGTCCGGAGCCCAGTTGCGCAGGAACACGTCCTCCTGCGGCGCTTCCGGCAAAATCCGCGCCTCAATCGACGCCAGCTCAGCCTGGGCCGCCTCGCGCGTCACGCCTGGTTTCAGCAGGCCGAAGACGCCCGTCATCGACTCCCACGGTTTCGTCGCGAACGTGCTCGACGGCGTAATCAGCATCCAGGCGTTGGTCTCCGGCGGATAGAAGGAGAAGCTTCGCGGCATAACGCCGATCACGCGGCAGCTCGCGTCGCCAAAGCTTAGCGTCTGCCCGGCGATGTTCGCCGGTGCGCCTAGTTTGTTCTGCCAGAATCCGTGCGCCAGCACGACCGTGCACGCGGCGTTCAGGTCCGCGGGGGCAAAGGTTCGCCCGATTTGCGCGGAAACCCCCAGCGTCGAGAAGAAATCCATGCTCGCAGAAAATGCGAGCATCTCGACTGGCCTGCCATTCCACTGGACCGGGCCGGATCGCATGCCGCTGGCCCACGACATGGCCGAGAGCCGCTCAAAGGTGCGGCTGTTCTGCTGAAATGCCTCGAACTGACGGTACGTGTTGAAGAACGCACCGGTCGCGCGATGCTCCGGCGTCGTCTGCCAGACGACCACCAGCCGGTCGGGATGCCGGTAGGGCAGCGGACGCAGCAGAATGCCTTCGACCAGGCTGAAGATCGCAGTATTCGCGCCAATGCCAAGCGCCAGCGTCAGCACCGCGGCTATGGCAAATCCCGGCGAGCGGCGCATCTGCCGCAGCGCAAAACGCACATCGCGCGTCAGCGACTCCAGCCCGAGGGCAAGATCCGTTCCCGCCGTCTTCTCCCGCACTGCTACCGGATTCCCAAAGCGCAGCCGCGCCGCGCGTCGGGCATCTGCTTCGGCGACTCCACGCCGCGTCGCCTCTTCGACCGCCAGTTCGATGTGCGCGGCCAGCTCCTCAGCGATCTCCGCGTCCATGCGATCGCGCCGAAAGAGATTCGTGATTCGCTTTGTCCAACCCATCGTCAGGCTCTCTTATCCGGTCGGGCACGGCGAAGCCGCTCCGCCTGGACGGCCAGTCCCTCACGCATACCGCAAGATGGCCCGCACGCCCTTCACGAGCGTTTCGAATTCCTGGGCCGCGTTGTCGAGCCGTCGCCGCCCCGCCGCGGTGAGCTTGTAATACTTCGCGCGCCGCCCGGTTTCGGTCAGCGACCACTCCGAAGCGATCCAGCCGCTCTGCTCCATGCGGTGCAGCGCCGGATAGAGCGAGCCTTCTTCGACGCGCAGCAGCTCATCGCTCGCGCGCCCGATGTGCTGCACGATGCCATACCCGTGCATCCGGCCAATCTGCGCCAGCGTCTTCAGCACCAGCAGATCCAGCGTTCCCTGCAAATCGTTTTTCGCCATGTTTCCTGTTCATCCCTCGACGTCTTGGGATGCCGCCCACAGTATGCCTAGATGGAAAGGGATGTCAAGGTTTGCGGAGGTAAGCGAGAAATTCAGCGCGCCTGCGATGCACGCGAGCGCTCGACCAGATCGCGTGCCGCCTCCGGCCAGAGTGGGAACTGAAACGTGAATCCCGCCTCGGTGAGACGGCCGGGGACGACGCGGCGGCTCTTCAACACCAGTTCCGACTCGGTGCGCAGAAAGACCGCCGCGGCTTCAATCGCCCACGCCGGAGCGGGCAGCCCCACCGGCTGTCCGCAGGCCCGCCGCAGCGCTCGCATGAACTCGCGATTCGGTAGCGGATGGGGCGAGGCGATGTTCACCACGCCTTCAGCTTCGTCGTGCGCGATGAGC
>DASYYN010000007.1:0-9067 GCA_035933815.1 Acidobacteriaceae bacterium | reverse complement strand
CGTGCGGCTGGAGCAGGCTGCCGACCTTGGGCGAGATCATCTCCTTCAGCGGCCCCATCCACTCCAGCTCGCGCTGCACGTCGGGGTGCAGCTGATATTTCTTCTGCACCGAAGCGATCGTCGCGCCGGTGACCTGGATTTTCGCAAGATCGAACTCACCGAGCCCTGCCTGATGGCAATAGTTCAGGTAGCCGACCCATTCGGGATTGATGCCCATCACTTCGAGGCCGACGCGATCGGCGGCGATGAAGTCCGTTGAGGCGATGGCCACGCGCGAGGCGACCGGCGTGCCATTGCCGGGGCCGTTGCCTTCCATTCCCTCGAAGCCGTCGATGACGGCCAGTCCCCAGTTGGGCTGCAGCTTCTGCGCTGTGACGAGCATGTTGTAGTGCGTCTGGCGCAGGCCGACGTGGTATTTGCGCTTGTCGTTCCAGGGCAGGTCGCCGGGCGCGCTGTGCAGCGGAGAACCGAGCACCATGTTCTTGACGGAGAGCGTGGCGACGACGGTGTTGTGCGTCTTGAGCATGGCGCTGCAGATGACGAAGGCACTGGGGTCGAGGACGCGGGCGGCGAGGCGCACCGGTGTAATGTGCAGGTCGGCGTCGAGCAGCGGGGTCATTTCGTACTTGCCTTCGCGGTTCAGGTCGATCAGGGTGACCTTCTGCGAGCGATGCTCATCGACGAGCCGGTTGTAGTGGAAGTGGTCGAAGGCGTCGAGGGTGTCGCCGGCCGAGGACTCGGCGATCACAATCGGCCCGCGGAAGCGCGGCTCGAGGTAATCGACGATGCCATGCATCGCGTCGATATGGGTTGCGGCCAGCTGGTTCGTGGTCGAGACATTGTTCGGCTTGATGACGACGTATTTCTTGTTGCGCAGGCGCGGCCGAATCTGGTCGTCGATAGCGAGCAGCGCGTCGTGGATGTTGCGGCGGCGGTCGTCGCCGTGTATGAGGGCGACGCGGGAGACGTCGGGGGCAGCGATCGGCTGAGGCAGATCGGGGGACTGGGAATGAGAGACCGTTGCCCGGAGCAGTTCCGCGGGCATCAGAGCCCCAGCGCCGGCAAGCTGAACGAATCCTCTGCGTGACAGGGTCATGACGTCACCTCAGTTCCAGTGTGACGAGGAGCGGCGGTCCATGGAGGGCTGGTGCGGTGCGGTGCCATTACGTTCGTACCGAAAAGAGATCACTGCACCCGAGCGGAGGGCTGTCGACGCGCTGAAACGTTGCCTGCGATCAAGGGGAAAATTTCCGAGCGCTCTGCCAATTCGCCACAAAATTCCGTGACGAGGGCTTTGTCTCTCCGCATCGTACCGAGGGAGGTACAGAACATGAACCCACGACGAATTCTGATTTTTGGCTCGATTGGGCTGCTGGCGCTCGGCATTGGCTGCCAGAAGAACAGAGTCGATCCTGGCGCCTTTAAACACGCGATCAATGACTATTACAGTGCGCGGCCCGAATGCGTTTGGACGTCTCCAATGAAGTTTCCGGCCCAGGCAGACGCGAAGAACGAAGAGCAGACGAAGGGCTTCGACGCGCTGGTCGATGCCGGGTTCCTGACGCGTACGCCCGTGGAGAAGAAGAAGCTGCTCGGATCCAAGCAGGCCAACGACTACGACCTGACGGATAAGGGCCGGTCGAACTGGACGGCGGATCAAACGCAGCCCGGGTATGGGAATTTCTGCTTTGGCCACGCTGATGTGACCAACGTGGATGGATATTCGCCGCACGACGACAACGCGACGCAGTACACGGTGGACTACCACTATGGCGTGTCGCATCCAGCAGGATGGGCGGACTCGACAGAAATGAAAGCGGCCTTTCCGCGCATCGCAAGCCTGACCTCAGGGCAGCGGACCGGGACAGCGACGCTGCTCAAGGCGAACAACGGCTGGCAGGTCACGCAGGCCAGCGGGCCTACCACTGCGGAGACGCGGTGAACGGCAGGGTATAGCGGATACCGTTTAGCGTATAGGGCCTGCGTGCGTGTCAGCGCTCAGGCCCTTCGGCTTTGGTCCCTTCCCCCGCGGTGTGCAGCCTCACTCAGACGATAGAGCCGCGCACTCGGTTTCCAGCAGCGCGAGCAGCTGCTCCATATGCTCGGTCCGGGTCCTGAAGTTCACCGGGTTGATGCGGAACCAGGTCTTCCCCTTCAGCTCCGTCGTTGAGATCCAGAATTTGCCGCTCTTCTCCACCCGCTCGACTACCGCCGTGTGGAGTTTCTTCGATTCGGCCTCGTCAAGATCGCCTTTGCGCCAGCGAATGCAGATCGCCGACATCGGCGGTTCCGTAGCGGCTTCGAAGTCGGGATTCTCTGCGACCAGGTTGTACAGGTGGCGCGCCTGGCGGATGTTGTTGTCGATCCACTCGCCGATCTGCTCTGTGCCGTAGCGTTTGAAGCTCATCCAGACCTTCAGGCCGCGGAAGCGCCGCGACTGCTCGAATCCGTGGACGTAGTACTGGTAGCGCTGATCGGCGCCCTCCATCTCATCGGTCAGATAGGAGGGCTTCATGCCGAAGGAAGCGGTGAGCCGGCGCTCGTCTTTGACGAGGATGGCGCCCGCATCGAGCGGCGCGTAGAACCACTTGTGCGGATCGATGGTGATGGAATCAGCCAGTTCGAGTCCGCCGTCGCGCATGGGCGAGAGATGCGAGAGCAGCATGCCGCCGCCATAGGCCGCGTCGGCGTGCAGCCACATGTGCTCGCGGTCGGCGATCGCGCGCAGCGCGCGGATGTCGTCGACTGCGCCCGTGTTGGTCGATCCGAAAATGCCGACGATGCACATGGGCCGAATGCCGCGGGCTTTGTCATTGGCGATGGCCGATTCGAGCGCGTCGAGGCGGACCTGGAATCGGTCGTCAGTCGGCAGCGGGCGCAGTCCGTTGCGGCCGAGGCCGACGGCATCGACGGCCTTGTCCACCGACACGTGCCGCTCTTCCGAGACATAGACGGCCCACTTACCCGAGAGGCCGTCGTGCTGGGCGCGGTCTCCGGTGGCCCAGTCGCGGGCTAGTTTCAGCCCGATAAAGTTGGCCATCAGGCCGCCGCTGGTGAGGTTCCCGCCGGCGGCCCGCGAGTAACCTGCGAGATCGGTGAGCCAGCGGACCACGCGCCGCTCCATCGCTACCCCTGCGGGTCCGACGGAGTACGTCCCGACGTTCTGGTTCAGCGCCGAGCAGAGAAAATCGCCGATGACGCCGACAGGATTCGGCGAGGGCGTGATCAGCCCCATGTAGCCGGGGTGACCGACGTGCGTGCTGTAGGGCAGCAGCTTTTCTTCTACTTCGGCGAGGACCTGGTCGGCCGGCTCGCCCTGGCTGGGGAGCGGCTCGTTGAACAGTTGCGTCAGCAGGCGCGGGTCAACGTCGGGGAAGACAGGCTTCTCCTCGATGTGCTCGAAGTAGTCCGCCAGCAGGTCAACGACATGGTGGCCAATTTGCCGGAATTCGGATGGGTTCACAGGCCCTCCTGAACCAGCAGTGTAACGGACCCTCCCCGGCGGTCTATGGTGGAAAGAGGAGGAGCCGGATGACTGTCAGCCCCGCGGTTCTGGTACTGACGAAGCAGGACGATCCGCAACTCAGGATGTTGACCGGCGTGCCGCACACAGCAGGCATTACCGCGGAGGAGCTTCGAGCGGCGGCAAAAGATGCGGCGGTCATTCTGCACTGGTCGGGATCGCGGGCGGAGCTGCGCAGCGTGTTCCTGGAAGCGCCCAAATTGCGGTGGGTGCACTCGCGCGCGGCCGGGCTCGATACGATGCTCTTTCCTGAGCTGGTCGCAAGCGAAGTGACCCTCACCAATGGCAGCGGCGTCTTTTCGCAGTCGCTGGGGGAATTTGCGCTGGCAATGGTTCTGTATTTCGCCAAGGATCTCTCGCGGACGCTGCGCAATCAGCGCGCCGGCCGCTGGGAGCCCTTCGATGTGGACGAGATTGCCGGGCAGACCATGGGCATCGTCGGCTATGGCGACATTGGCCGGGCGTGCGCGCGCCGGGCGCACGCGATGGGAATGCACGTGCTGGCGCTGAAACGCCACGCACCCGACAAGCCTGACCCGCTGATCGATCAGTTCTACCGGCCCGGGGAACTGGCCGCGATGCTGGCGCAATGCGACTACGTCGTGATGTCGGCTCCGCTGACCAACGAGACGCACCACATGATCAGCGACGCGCAGTTTGCCGCGATGAAGCGGAGCGCTGTGGTCATCAACGTCGGACGCGGTCCCGTCGTCGACCAGGCAGCTCTGGTGCGCGCGCTCGAGGCCGGGACCATTCGCGGTGCGGGTCTCGATGTCTTTGAGAAGGAGCCCCTGCCGGCAGACGATCCGCTTTGGAAGATGGACAACGTCGTCATCTCGCCGCACTCGGCGGATCACACGCGCGACTGGCTCGATCGCGCCATGAGCTTCTTCCTCCTCCAGTACGAGCGCTTTACGAAAGGCGAGCCGCTGGAGAACGTCGTGGACAAGAAGCTGGGGTACTGAAAAGCAGGAGTCAGGAATCAGAAATCAGAGATCAGTGATCAGAAATCGGTCGTAGCGCATACATGGCGACAGCGCATCACCTGATTCCTGACTCCTGATTCCTGTTTACTACCTCCGTTTTGCAGATTCAGACTGAATCGTGATAATGGTCTGGCGTTCCCATGTCCGCCAAGACTGAGCAAAGGGCGAAAAAGATCCTGCAGGTGCTGCTGCAGCGCGGGAATGCCTCTGTCGATGAATTGGTGACGCTGCTGCACACCTCGGCGCCGAGCGTGCGGCGCGATCTCGCCCGTCTCGAGCAGCGCAACCTGGTGCATCGCACGCACGGCGGCGCGCGGCTCGCCGGACAAATGCAGTATGAGGCCTTTCGTTTCGACTCCTCCTTTCACGTGCGCGAATCGCGCTTTGCCGAGGAGAAGCGGCGTATCGGCGTCGCTGCGGCGGAGCTGATCCGCGAGCACGACACCGTGGGCTTCACCGCCGGCACAACCACGACGCAGGTGGCGCGCTGCATCCGGCATCGCAATTCGATCCACGTGATCACCAACGCCGTGAATATCGGTATGGAACTGAGCAATCAGCCGGCGCTGAACGTCACGCTCACCGGCGGCACCATGCGCTGGGCGGGCGCGTTCTCACTGACCGGGCCGACGGCCATCGAGATGCTCACTGGCGTTTTCATGGACAAGGCATTCGTCGGCGCAACCGGCGTGGACCCGGTGCGCGGCGCGACGACGATTGAGCCGGATGAGGCCGCCATTTTTCGGGCCATGGTGCGGCAGGCGAAGCAGGTGGTCATTGTTGCCGACTCGAGCAAGATCAGCATGGTGAGCCCGGCGCTGATCTGCCCGGCCAGCGACATCGATATTCTGGTGACGGATTCGGGCATTCCGCGGGATACGCTCGAAGCCTTTCAAGCCCACGGCATTGAGGTGATCGCGGTATGAATCGATGGCTGTGCCTGTTGATCGCGCTTCTCGCGCCCGCGGCGTATGCGAAAACGCCGGTGGCCCTGTTCTACATGACGAACAGCCCAAACTCGATCCGCGACTTCTTCGCGCATTCGTCGCAAATTGATCTGCTGGTGCCCACGTGGTACGACGTCGACCAGAACGGGCTAGTCACGGGAGAGCCGGAGCCCGCAGTCCTGGCGGAAGCGCACACCGAGAAGCTCGCAGTGATGCCCATCGTCGCGCTGGGGAACAAGCGCTGGCTGCACTTGCTCGTCGGTGACGGGCAGGCGCAGTCGAGAATGAACGATGCACTGATCCGCGAGTGTAAGGCGCATGGATATATCGGCTTTCAGTTCGACATTGAGGACATCGATTACCTCGATCGCGACGGACTCTCCGCGCTGGTGAAGACCACTGCCGACGCGCTGCACGCGCAGGGACTGCAGCTGAGCATCGCGACCGTGCCAAACGCGCCCGGTTATCCCACTGCAGGCGGTTTTGCGAAGTGGATCTACACCGACTGGCGCGGGGCTTACGATTTGGCGGCGCTGGCAAAGTCCGTCGACCTGATCTGCCTGATGACCTACGACCAGAACACGCGCTGGACAACTCCGGGCCCGGTCGCCGGATGGCAGTGGACGCTGGACAACATGAACTACGCCCTGAAATTCGTGCCGAAGGAGAAGCTTTCGCTCGGGATTCCTCTTTACGGCTATCACTGGTACACCGGCGCGCCGATCGTCACTCCGGCCGCGGGACCGGATCAGAGCCCTATCGAGAAGCCCAATCCAACGGCCGATTACATCGGCGATGCGGACGCGATGCAGCTGGCGCACGACTGGGGCGGCAAGATCGAGTGGGATCCAGTGGATCACAGCGCGTGGTTCTATGTGGTGCGCGACCAGATGCGCGAGTGGGTCTTCTACACCGATCTGCGCACCTTCCAGGACCGCTACAATCTGGCCGAGCAGAACGGCCTGCAGGGATTCTGTTCGTGGGTGCTGGGCGAAGAGGATCCGGCGATCTGGAGTATCCTGCCGCGCCACAAATAGATGCCGCACAGGCAGCAGGGGAGCGGAATGGAATATTTCCTCGGCGTGGACGCCGGCGGGACCAAGGCTGAATTCGTACTGGGCGATGCGACACGGGAACTGGCGCGCGTCCGCACCGGCACGATCAAGCGCATGAAGGCCGATGCGGCTACTGCCGAGAAGAATCTCGAAGCGGGCCTGCGGCAGCTTCAGGAGAAAACCGGTATTGCGCCGCAGTCGATCACGCGCTGCTGCATCGGCACGGCCGGCGAAACCGTCGCCCTGGTGACGGACTGGCTGCGCGAGGCATTCGCTCGGCATGTCGGCGGAGAGTTGGTGATCCTGGGCGACGTCGAGATTGCGCTCGACTCGGCGTTCTTCGGGAAGCCCGGCGTGCTGGTGCTGGCCGGAACCGGATCGAATATCGCGGGACGCGCCTCCACCGGAGAAATCGTCAGGGCAGGCGGCTGGGGTCCGGCGCTCGCCGATCAGGGCTCGGGACATTTCATCGGGCTGGAGTCGCTGCGCCGCGGATTCCTCGCCATCGACCAGCAGCGCGAGACGAAGTTGCTCGAAGAGGCACAAAGGTTCTGGAACCTGGGTTCGCGGGCGGAACTGATCGAGTTTGCCAACGCCAATCCCGCGCCGGAATACTCACGGCTGACGCCGCTGGTTGTCGAAGCGGCGCACCAGGGCGACGCTGTGGCCCGCGAGGTGCTGGAGCAGGGCGGCGCAGACCTGGCATATCTGGCCACGCTCGTCATCGAGCGTATCCGGAAGATTGAAGCCGGCCGCGCGCGAGCCGGGGCGGCGTTTGCGCCTCCCGCGGTGGCCGTCGCCGGCAGCATTCTCGAAAAGGTAGCTGCGGTGCGCGACGCAATGATCGCCGGGTTGCGCAAAAGCTATTCGCAGATTGCGGTGCTCGATCAGCCTGCCGATCCTCCGGCGGGTGCCTTGTGGGCTGCGCGGCAATCGAAGGCAAGCACCGAAGAAGCCTGAACTCGTCCGACTCAGCCGCTCCCATCCTCCGACTGACCGCTAACTCCCTCTGTTGAAGCTGGTTTCCTGTCGGGTTCGACCCACCAGGCAACGCCAGCCGCCGAGATGCCCATTCGCTCAGGAACCGGCCGGCATTCGGACCGTAATGGCGGAAAGCGATCACTTTTGTGGACAAAACGATCAGTTTGGGTTAACGTGGCTCTCATCGATGCCCTGTCCCCCTCCGGGCCCCCAGCCTTACCTGACAGGGATCTGTTCGAGGCCAGTTTGACCACCGTGCTTCCGGGCGAAAGCAAGCCTGATCCGGAATACACACCATGATTCAGCAAGCAGCCTGAAAGGAATGCCATCATGCAATCTTGGGTTCAGCCTTTTCGTGGGCGCTGGGGTGTCGCCGCTCTGCTGGCGGCGCTGATGCTGCTGCCGGCCAGAGCAGCGTGGACGCAGAACGCGCAGGGAACCATCGTGGGACACGTCACCGATCCCAGCGGCGCCGTCATTCCCAACGCGAAGATCACCATCCGCGACCTGAGCACAGGCGTCGTCACCTCGTCGGCGACCAACAGTGCCGGCGACTACACGGTGCCCGCGCTGAATCCCGGGCAGTACGCCGTAAGTGCGGAAGCCAGCGGCTTTTCCCGCGCTCAGGCCGCCAACGTCACGCTGGAAGTGCAGCAGACGCTGCGGCAGGATTTCAGGCTGGCCGTGGGCAGCCAAACGCAGACCGTCACGGTGAACGCCACGACGCAGATGCTGCACACCGACGACACGACCATCGGCCAGGTGCTGCAGGCGGAGACCATCGAGAACCTCCCCATTCAGGGGCGCGACTTCACCAACCTGATGCTCACCAACGCCGGCACCACCATCGAGCTCGGCGGCGATGAGGCCGACTGGAGCTATCACGGCGTGAACACCGGCTACCTGTCGGTGAGTTCCAGCGGCGTGCAGTCGCAGAGCACCAGCTATTCGATCGACGGCATCTACGACGCGGATTACGAGTTCTCCACCCCGATCAACATCCCGAACGAGAACGCCATCCAGGAATTCAAGATGATGAACGGGATGTACGGGGCGGAGTACGGATCGGGCGCCACGCAGGTCAACGTCAACATCAAGTCGGGAACAAACAGCCTGCACGGCTCGGGCTATGAGGCATTCAAGGCCAACTGGCTGCAGCCGGACAATCAGTATGTCAAAGTGCAGAACCAGGTCGACGGCACGACCAACCCTCTCAGCCCGCCGTTCCACCAGAACCAGTTCGGCGGCACGCTCGGTGGGCCGCTGTGGATTCCTCACCTCTATAACGGCAAAAACAAGACCTTCTGGTTCGGCAGTTACGATGAGGCGCTGTATCGCGCGACCAGCAATCCGACTCCCGTCTTTACGCCGCCCACCGCCGAACTGAGCGGAGACTTCAGTCAGTGGCCCTTCCCCATTTACGATCCGGCGACGACGATTCCGAATCCTTCGTACGATCCAAACGCGACCAGCGGTCCCAACGCCAGCCCGATCATCCGCACTCCGTTTCCCGGTAATAAGATTCCGTCGAGCCGCATCGATCCGGTGGCAGCGAAGATCGCTGCCTATTTCGCG
>DASYYN010000274.1:0-20234 GCA_035933815.1 Acidobacteriaceae bacterium | reverse complement strand
CCTCCCGCATGCAGAGGGAAGATTATTCCGGCTGATGGGCCTGTGTTCTGCGCTCCTCCCATCATCGCCACCGCAGTTCGAGAGGCCCCTGCCACCCACTTGAACGACGCATTGCTCTCCCAACTCGATCTGCCGAAGATGGAGTCGTTCTGGTTTCCCTCCATTGGCAATGTGAAGGTGCAGGGCTTTCTCATTCGGCCGCCGGGGTTCGATGCGCACAGGAAGTATCCCGTCAAGTTTCTGATTCACGGTGGGCCGCAGGGGGCGTGGGGCGATTCGTGGTCGTATCGGTGGAATCCGGAGCTGTTTGCGGCGAATGGGTATGTCGTCGTGATGATCAATCCGGGCGGATCGACGGGGTATGGGCAGGCGTTTGTGGATCGCGTGAATGGCGACTGGGGCGGGCGGCCGTTCATCGACCTGATGCGCGGGCTGGATGCGGCCGAGCAGAAGTATCCGTTCATCGACAAGACGCGCGAGTGCGCGCTGGGCGCGAGCTATGGCGGATACATGGCGAACTGGATCCTGGGGCATACGGACCGGTTCAAATGCATCGTGAGCCACGACGGGATGTTCAACACCGAGTCGGCGTACGGGACGACCGATGAGCTGTGGTTCAACGAGTGGGAGTTCAAGGGGACGCCGTGGACGAATCCGGCGACATATGAGCGGTGGTCGCCGATGCTGGCGCGGACGCATTTCAAGACGCCGACGCTGGTGGTTCATGGGCAGCTCGATTACCGGCTGGATGTTTCGGAGGGGTATCAGCTGTTCGATACGCTGCAGCGGATGAAGGTTCCGTCGAAGATGCTGTACTTCCCCGATGAGGGGCACTGGGTGCTCAAGCCGCAGAACTCGCAGCTTTGGTACAGGACGGTGAATGAGTGGGTGGATCAGTGGACGAAAGGCAGGGAATAGGCAACAGGCAATAGGCAGTAGAGGATAGGGTGTAGGGGGTAGGGTGTAGGGGTTTCGATTGGTGCAGATTAGGGGTTGGTGGTGGCGGGCATGCGGTTGGGTTGCGCTGGTGGTGGCGGTGGTTGGCGCGGCGGGGAGGGCGCAGGAAGAGACGCCGCTGCATACGCCGCCTCCGGCCACGGCTTACGCCGGTGACGCGGCGTGCGCCGGATGTCATGCGGCGGAGGCGAAGACCTACTTCGCGACGACGCACTATCGCGATTCCAGCGCGGCGACGCAGAAAACGATTCTGGGGGATTTCACGCCGGGAAAGAACGTGCTGCGTACGCCGAATCCAAACCTGATCTATGCCATGATCGCGGCGCCGGACGGGTTCTACCAGAGCGCGGTCGACATCGCGGATCCTGAGCACCTGAGCGGTACGGCAGAGAAGTTCGACATCGTAGTGGGCTCGGGGCGGCTGGGGCAGAACTATTTCTACTGGAAAGAGGACAAGTTGTTTCAGCTGCCGGTGGCGTACTGGGCGCAGACGCACTCGTGGATGAACAGCCCGGGCTACGTGGAGGGCAGGATCGAATTCAATCGGCCGATCGCGCCTCGTTGTCTGGAGTGTCACGCGACGACCTTCCAGGCCGCGCCGCCGCCGGAGAACCGATACGTGAAGGACAGCGTTGTGCTGGGGATTGGCTGCGAGAAATGCCACGGGCCGGGCGCGGAACACGTGGCGCGCGAGCGGAGTCCGCAAGCGCCGGCGGCGGGAACGGCGGAGATTGCAATTGTGAATCCGGCGCGGCTGCCGCGCGACCGGCGAATGGATCTGTGCGGCCTGTGCCATGCGGGGCCGGGGATTCCGGTGCGTCCTGCGCTGAGCTTTCGTCCCGGAGATGAACTGACGCGGTACGTGACGATCGCTGCGCCACCGGCGAACGCGCCGGTGGATGTGCACGGAAGCCAGGTGGAGGCGCTCGAACGGAGCAAGTGCTTCACGTCGGGCAAGATGACCTGCGAGACGTGCCATGACGTGCATCGCTCGCAGGAGAATGCGGATTCATTTTCCGTGCACTGCCTGGGATGTCACAGCGTGCGCGCCTGTCCGAAGTTCCGGCAGATCGGAGAAGCGATCCGGACGAAGTGTGTCGGTTGCCACATGCCGGTGCAGAGTTCGCAGGTCATCACCTCCCAAACAGGAGGAAAGAAGTTCAGCGTGGCGATTCGGAGCCACCGGATTGCGGTGTATCGGAGCGAAGCGGGAACCAGCGGCGAGAAGGGGCACTCATGATTGCGCATTTGCGGGGGCGGTTGTTTTCGAAGCAGCCGGGGCAGGCGGTGGTGGAGGCGGGCGGCGTTGGGTATGACGTGACGATCAGTGTGCCGACGTTTACGGCGTTACCGGCGGAGGGCGGGGAGGTGTCGCTCTACATCCACACGCACGTGCGCGAGGACACGCTGGCGCTGTTTGGGTTCGGGCAGCGCGATGAGAAGCGGTTGTTCGAACGGCTGATTACGGTCTCGGGTGTGGGGCCGAAGCTGGCGATTACGATTCTGAGCGGACTGAATCCGGAGCGGACGGTGGCGGCGATTCGCGCGCAGGATCATGCGACGCTGACGCGGATTCCTGGCGTGGGGAAAAAGCTGGCGGAGCGGCTGGTTGTGGAATTGAAGGAGAAGCTCGAAGACTTTGCTACGGCTGCGCCGGTGCCGGGCGTGACGGCTCCGGCGGCGGAAGATGTGCTGTCGGCGCTGGTGAATCTGGGGTACCAGCGGCCCGCCGCGCAAAAGGCGATCGAGACGGCGGTCGCGAAGGACAAGGCGGCGGGGGAGAATTTCGACGAGCTGTTCAGGGCGGCGCTGAAGGTGATTCGGTGAAGGGAGCTGGTAGCTGGTAGCCAGTGCGGGTTTTCTGCGCGCGCAGGGGACTCTACGAGGATTAGCGGCACGACTGAAGTCATGCCCTGACGCAAGCCAGGGCTGAAGCCCGCAAATCAGGATGCTGCATTCTGTCCCCGGCCTGAAGGCCGGGGCTTCTACCGCAGACCCGCTGGCGCGGGTCGCGCTGCGCGCGCAGGGGCTGAAGCCCGATCACTTAGCAGGAAAAGCTTCCCTCAGGGGCTAAAGCCCGATTGATATTGCCAAACCCTAATGGCACGGCTGAAGCCGTGCCCTGACACAAAGCTGGATGTCTGAATCATCTGCCAGGATTAGCGGCACGACTGAAGTCGTGCCCTGATACAAGGAGCTTCGCCTGCGACTTTATCCGCAAGCTGTGAAGTCGGGCCCTGACATAAAGCCACGATTCAGCGGCCGCAGGTTCAATACGGCTGATCAGGGTCTACTTTGTTCTTTGCTTTGTGGGCGGCGTGTTTGGTGTGGTACTTCGTGTTGTAGTAGGTGTCCTGGGTTCCGTTTTTAGTTTTGCGGGCGGCCTTCTTCGTGCCGGTCTTTGCGGCGCGGCCGGTGTCTTTGGCAGCGTATTTGGTGTCCTGTCCGGCGGCTTTCATGTCCTGCTTTGCGGATTGGCCGGAGGGCATCGCAAAGGCCGGGGCAGCGGTGAGGGCGCCGGCGAGAAAAGCGGTAACGAGCTTCGGATTCCATTTCATACATTTGGAGGATGAGCGCGGGGGCGGGCGGAGTTGCGCTGCGGGAGACTAAAATTGGAAGTGGCGGCTCCCGTGTTGGAACCGCAGGCTTTGTCGTGACTACTTCTGCCGCTGTCCCCCGAACCGGTTTCGAAATCCCAAGGGCCCTGAGGCGCTTTGCCTGGGGTGTGCTGGCGTACAACGTGGCCGTGATCGTGTGGGGAGCGGCGGTGCGCGCCACCGGATCGGGAGCAGGCTGCGGCGACCACTGGCCGCTGTGCAATGGGACGCTGGTGCAGCATCATCCGGCGGTAGCGACACTGATCGAGCTGGCGCATCGGGCGACGAGCGGCGTCGATCTGGTATGCGTGCTGGTGCTGGTGGGGTGGACGTTCTTTGCCGCGCCGCGGAAGCACCTGGCGCGGGCGGGCGCTGTGGCGGTGCTGGTGCTCACGCTGAATGAGGCGTTTCTGGGAGCGCTGCTGGTGCTGCTGGGGCATACGGCGCGGGATATGTCGCCGGCGCGGGCGGTGTATCTGGGCCTGCACTTGACGAACACGCTGTTGCTGCTGGCGGCGCTGGCGCTGACGGCGCATTTCCTTTCGCGGCAAGCAGCGATGTTGCGCGGGGCGGTGCGGCTGCGGGCTCCGGGACTGGCGCTGACCGGGCTGGCGGCGACGCTGGTGGTGGGGGTAACGGGATCGCTGGCGGCACTGGGGGATACGCTGTATCCGGCACACAATTTGATGACGGCGATTGCGCAGGATTTTTCGCCTGGCAGTTCGTGGCTGCTGCGGATCCGCTGGGTGCATCCGGCGATCAGCTTTGTCGCTGGGGCGTTCATTTGCTGGCTGGTGGTGAACGCGCTGCGGAATTCCGAGGCGGCGGAGGCGCGTACGCTGGCGATTGCGGTGGCTCTGCTGCTCGGCGTGCAGTACGTGCTGGGAGTGGCGGACGTGGGGCTGCTGGCGCCGACGTGGGTGCAGATGTTGCATCTGCTGGGAGCGGACCTGCTGTGGATCGCGCTGGTGCTGCTGTCGGTGCGCCTGTGCCTGGTTCCAAAACAGGCGACGACAGTTTGATCCGACGCGCAGAGGCGGTTTCACTTGCCTGGGACGATGCGGACCGATAGAGTGCAAGTGCAGAGATAAACCGATTCACTTTGCCCCAGCGAGGCAGCTCGCCGGGGACCCCGTCAAATGAGGAAGCACACTGTGAACAGCACCGCCGTTACCGACGCCGTACGCCGCGAAATTGCAAACAAGCAGGAGCGCCTGACCGCTCTGATGAAGGAGCGCGGCTGGTCGGCGATTCTGATCAGCCGCAATGAGAATCTCGCCTGGGCGACTGCCGGGCGGGTGGATGCGCGTGTCCCGCTGGGGAAAGAGACGGCGGTGTGCTCGCTGCTGGTGACGAAGGAAGGCAAGCAGTACTGCATTGCTCCGGAGAATGAGGGTCCGCGTCTGGCCGATGAGGAGTTTGCCGGGCTGGATGTGGAACCGGCGCTCTATCCATGGGCGGAAGGTGCGGCGGGCGACCTGGCGCGGAAGCTCGGCGGGGCGGAGATTGGGGCCGACGCGGCGCAGGCGGGGTTCTATCCGGTGAACCTGACGGATTTGCGCGTGCCGCTGCTGGCGAGCGAAGTGGAGCGGCTTCGCGCGGCGGGCAAGGCCGTGGCGGAGTCCACGACGCGGGTGCTGAAGACGCTCGAGCCCGGGGTGACGGAGGACGAGATGGCGGCGCGGGTTTCGGCGGATCTGCTGGCGCAGCACATTACGCCGACGGTGCTGCTGATGGCCACCGACGAGCGCATCCTGAAATACAAACATGCGGTGCCTCGGGCCGGCGTGCTGAAGAAGTACGGCATGCTGAACCTGTGTGCGCGGCGGGATGGCATGGTGATTTCCATTACGCGGTTTGTGCACTTTGGCGCGATGCCGAAGGATCTGGCTGCCAATTTTGAGAAGGCAGCGCGCATTAATGCGGCGCTGCTGCATGCCTCGCGTGAAGGGACGACTTCGGCGCAACTGTATGAGGTGGCGGCGAAGGGATATGCGGCGGCGGGAGTAGCGGACGAGATTACGAAGCATCATCAGGGCGGTCCATGCGGCTACGTGGAGCGCGACTGGGTGGCGACGCCGAAGGGAACGGAGCGGGTGCAGGCGGCGCAGGGATTCGCGTGGAATCCCAGCCTGCAGGGAGCGAAGGCCGAGGACACGGCGCTGCTGCGGAATGGCGAGATTGAGATTGTGACGGCGACGCCGGAGCTGCCGGTGATTGAGGCGGAAGTGGGCGGGAAGGTTTATCGTTCCGCAGGCGTTTATTTGCGGTAAGCGAGTCCTGCGCGTTCAGCATGACATTTGAGTCCGGGAGAATTCTGAAGATGCGAATTGGCCGGTGGTTGGGTGCAACCGCTTTCATCGCACTGCTGGCGTGCGCGGCTCCGCGCGGCTCCGCGCAGGCGACTCTATATTCGGATCAGCCGCCGCTGCTGGTCGGCGCGGCGTGGTATCCGGAGCAGTGGCCCGAGTCGGAGTGGGATCACGACCTTTCGCTGATGGAGGCTGCGCATATCGATGTCGTGCGGGTTGGGGAATTTGCATGGAGCACGATGGAGCCGTCGGAAGGGAAGTATGAATTTGGCTGGCTGGAGCGCGCGATCGCGCTCGCCGGGAAGCACCACATCTGCGTGGTGCTGGGGACGCCGACTGCTGCGCCTCCGGCGTGGATGACGACGAAGTATCCGGAGACGCTGCGCGTGGATGAGAACGGCCGGCGCGCGGAGCACGGCAACCGGCAGCAGTTCTCGTTCACGGATGCGAAGTACCGGCAGTTCGCGCACGACATTGCCGAGCAGATGGCCATTCACTTCGGACACAATCCGAACGTGGTGGGCTGGCAGCTGGATAACGAGTACGCCGATCCTGATTTTGGTCCGTCGGCGCGGCGGCAGTTTCACGCGTGGCTCGAGAAGAAGTACGGGACGATTGCGAACCTGAATCGCCACTGGGCGACGGCGTACTGGAGCCAGACGTACGACAGCTTCGATGAGATTCCGGTGCGCGCGGAGCGGGAGAATCCGGCGCTGCTGCTGGAGTGGAAGCGGTTCGTCAGCGAGACGTGGAAGAGCTATTCGCTGAACCAGATTTCGGCGATCCGGCCGCATGCGGATCAGCGGCAGTTCATCACGACGAACACGATGGGCTGGTTCGACGGATTCGACGAGTACACGGTGCACTCGGTGCTGGATCTGGCGGCGTGGGACGACTACATCAGCACGGACAACTACGACTGGATCGACAACGGAGCGCGCCACGATCTCGCGCGGGGCTTCAAGAACAAAAATTTCTGGGTGATGGAGACGGAGCCTGCGTTTGTGAACTGGCGTCCGACGAACACGCCGCTCGACAAGGGCCAGGCGCGGGACATGGCATGGCAGGCGATTGGGCATGGGGCGGATGTTGTGGAGTACTGGCAGTGGCGCAGCGCGCTCAATGGGCAGGAGGAGTACCACGGCGTGCTGGTGGGGGCGGATGGGTCGCCGGTTCCTGTGTACGACGAGGTTCGCCAAGTGGGCGAGGAGTTCGCGAAGGCGGGAGCGGAGATTGCGGGGACATCGCCGCACTCTGAAGTAGCGCTGGTGAACGACTACGACAGCCGGTGGGCGATTGACTTCCAGCGGCACAGCGCGGGGTTCGATCCGGTGAAGGAGATGCTGGCGTTTTATGCGCCGCTGCGGAATCAGTCGCAGGCGGTGGACGTGATCTCGATCGATACGCCGCTGGATCAGTACAAGCTGGTGGAGTTGCCGGCGCTGAATGTGATGTCGCAGGCGATGGCGGATCGGATGATGGCTTACGTGAAGAACGGAGGACATCTGCTGCTGGGGCCGCGATCGGCCATGAAAGATGAGTACAACGCGCTGCAGCCGGAGCGGCAGCCCGGCCCGCTGGCGGATTTCCTCGGCGGCCGCGTCGATCAGTTCTACGCGATCGACCAGAACGTGCCGGTGAGCGGGCAGTGGGGTGCGGGCACCGCGAACCTCTGGGCGGAGCAGCTGACCGTGCGCTCGCCGGAGACGAAGGTGCTCATGCGCTACGGCAAGAGCAACGGCTGGCTCGACGATCAGCCGGCGGCGATCACGCGGCAGGTTGGCAAAGGCACGATTACGTATGTGGGCGCGTGGCTCGATCCGCTGCTGATGGAGGAAATGACGAAGGAGGCTCTGCAGGAGGCGGGCGTGCAGGCGATTCTGCCGGGCGTGCCGGCGGGCGTGGAGGTTTGCCGGCGGTCTGGTGCGGGTCAGTCCAGCGGAGACAAGGCCATCCTGATTCTGATCAACCACAACACGTATGAGGAGCGCGTGAAGCTGCCCGGGCCGATGCGGGACCTGATCGGCAGCGGCGAACCGGACAGCTCGGTGGATCTGCCGGGGTATGGCGTGGCGGTGCTGGAAGCGCAGAAGTAGCACAGTTGCAGAAGGCGGAAAGCGCGAATGCAGGCTCCTTCGACTCCGGTCGCCGAGGCGACCTGCGGTCAGGATGACAGAGTGTTTGTGATGGGAGCGCTCTTCTGCCATACGCGGGAGATGGCGCGCAGGACGGCCTTCGGCGGAACGTGTCCGTCGGCATCGGCAAAGATCACCTCGCCGGTGCGTTTGTTCTGCGGACGGTAGTACCAGCGGCTGAAGAGGCAGAGGTGGTCAGCGGCGGCCGCGAATGCGGGGCGGCGCGGCACGGGCGGCGGAGCCAGGCCGGCTAGAGCTTGCTCGAGGCGCTGCTCGAGCTCATCGCGGGACGCGGTGGTCACGGCAGGCGCATCGAGCGGGACGGCTTCCGGAGCGCCGACGGGATGCGCGAAGAGAGAAGTGGATCCGGCGCCCTCGTTGGGATGCCGCATGCCGAGCACGGAAAACATTGCCGGACCGCGCAGCCTGCCCTGGGCGAGCGAGAAGAGCGCAACGGAATCGGGCTCGGCGGACGGCTGAACGATGAGGCCGTCGAGGTGCGACAGGGGGCGCAACGCTTCGGGAGCTTCGCCGGCGACGGCCTCGGCTTTGGTGAGGCGCGCGTGGAGCTCGGCGGCCTTCTCAAACTCGAGCAGTTCTGAGGCGGACTCGCGCTCACGGCGCAAGGAATCGGCGAGGCTCGCTCCGCGGGTGCGGAGAAAGTTCCGTACGGCGGCGGCTTCTTCGGCATAGCGCTCATCGGTACAGCCCTGGAAGCAGGGGGCGAGACACATCTTCATCTCCGAGTAGACGCAGCCGGGGAAGGCGGGATCCGGGTGGAGATCTTCATGGCAGCGGCGCAGTTTGAAGAGGTCGAGCATGTCTTCGAGGAGGCGCTCGGCCGCAGCGCGCGAGGGAAAGGGACCGTAGAGGTCGTCCATGCCGGATTTCGTAACGGTGTTGGTGACATAAACGCGCGGGTAAGCGTTCTCGACGGTCATGCGCAGCAGGAAGGGCGGGCGCAGATGGAGGCGCTTGCGGACGCGGTCGCCGAATGCGGCGCGGGTGGCCTCGTAGAGGCAAAGGATCGATTCAAATTCGGAACCGGTAAGGGCGTATTCGATGCGGGCGACGCGGTGCGCGAGCTGCAGGCGTTTCGACTGGCTGGGGCGCGGATCGAGGAGGCGGCGGATGCGGCGGCGCAGGTTGGGCGTGCGGCTGATGTAGGGTTCACTGCTGGATTCCGCGGCGTAGAGCGCGAAGACGCCGGCGGCGGAAGGGATTTGGTCCCATGCTGGATGGGCTGGGTCGAAGGGCAGATCGTGGGGGAACAGGCGATTCGCAGCGGGAGGTGTTTCGGATTGACCCTGCCGACCCATCTTAGCTAAGATTATATGGCAGTAATTCTGTTATGATCCGCGCAACTATTTTCGAGGCGAAGACAAACTTCTCCGATCTCCTGCGCAAGGCGCAGAAGGGGCAGACGGTCATTATTACGACCGGACGCAGCCGAACGCCTGTAGCTCGGCTGCAGGCGATTGAGCCCGTTATGCGTAAACGCCTTGGTGCGCTGGAGACGCCGGGATTCCGGCTCACGGCAGCGTTCGACGAGCCCTTGCCCGAGGAAGAACTGCGCCTGTGGAATGGTGAGAGCGAATTGCCGAAGCCGCCGCGCCGGCCGGCACGCAAGACGGCAGCACGCAAACGGACAACAGCGCGATGAGGGTGCTGCTGGACACCCATGTCTTGCTCTGGGCGGTGCTTTCGCCGAAGGCGCTGAGCCGGAGGGCAGCGGCGATCATCGCTGACGAAAGAAATGAAGTCCTGGTTTCCGCGGCATCGGCATGGGAGATTGCGACCAAGGTTCGGTTGGGACGATTGCCCGGCGCGGAGGTCCTCGAGCGGGAATTCCTGGAGACTATGGAACGTGCAGGCTACGTGCTATTGCCGATCGATGCGAGCACGGCATTGCGCGCAGGGCGTCTGACCAGCGAACATCGGGACCCGTTCGATCGTGTTCTGGCCGCGCAGGCACTCGCCGAAGATATTCCGCTCTTAAGCGCAGACTCTAAACTCGACAGCTTTGGCGTACGACGTATGTGGTAGCTATTTTCCGGCGATGGTCATGCCGTCGATGCGGAGCGTGGGCGCGGCGGTGGAGCTGCGGAAGACAAGATCGTTGCCGATGGCGGTGATGTTGCGCAGCATCTCGCGGAGATTCCCGGCGATGGTGATTTCCTGAACGGGGAAGGTGAATGCGCCGTTCTCGATCCAGAGTCCAGCGGCGCCGCGCGAGTAGTCGCCGGTGACGAGGTTCACGCCGTGGCCGAGGAGGCGGGTCACGTAGAGCCCACGTTCAATGCCGCGGACGATTTCGTCGGCCGATTGCGCGCCCGCTTCGAGGAAGAGATTGCCGGAGGTGAGGTAGGGATTCCCTGCGAGGCCGCGGCCCGCATTGCCGGTGCTCTTCATGCCGAGCTTGCGTCCCGCGTAGGTGTTGAGGATGTAGTTGCGCAGAATGCCGCGCTCGATGATGACGGTGCGGCGGCTGGCCAGGCCTTCGGCGTCGAAGGGCGACGTGCCGAATCCGCCGGGGATCGTTCCGTCGTCGATCACGGTGACGGATTCTGCTGCGACCTGTTCGCCGAGTTTGCCGGCGAAGATGGAGGCTCCGCGGTAGATGGCGTCGCCTGCAGCGGCATCGAAGACGGCGCCAACCAGCCCGCGCGCAATCTCCGGCGCGAAGATGATGGGGGCCTGCTGGGTGGGAACGCGGTGGGCATCGAGCATGCGCAGCGTGCGGCGGGCGGCCTCCTGTCCGACGGATTCCGGCTGTTCCAGATTGCGAAAGGCGCGGGCCTGCGACCACCAGTAGTCGCGCTGCATTTCGCCGTTCGCGCCGTGAGCGATGGGACTGGCGGCAATGGAGCAGTACGAGGAGCGGAACTCGCCCGCGAATCCGCGGGAATTGGCGAAGGCGCGTCGGCCGGTGGCGGCATCGAAGCTGGCGCCGTCGCTGTTGACGATGCGCGTGTCGGCGGCCATGGCGGCAGCCTCGGCGCGGCGTGCCCAGGCGATGCGCTCCTCGGTGGGCAGCGAATAGACATCGTCGTAATACAGGCCAAGGTCGCCGGGAAGCGAGCCGAAGTCGGAAGCATCGGCGAGTCCGGCGAAGGGATCGATGGAGGTGACCTGGGCGAGGG
Source organism: Acidobacteriaceae bacterium (assembly GCA_035933815.1). Taxonomy (GTDB): domain Bacteria; phylum Acidobacteriota; class Terriglobia; order Terriglobales; family Acidobacteriaceae; genus Palsa-343. The sequence continues at coordinate 9,090 of DASYYN010000274.1, read as the reverse complement.
CGACGGCTCCGTCGACGAGGTGGTTAATGCCGTCCGGCGTGAAGTCGCTGGAGGAGGTGCTGGCGACGCGGTAGCCATTGTCCGCGGCGACCAGCACGCGCAGGCCAACACCGCGCGACCCGGACTCTTTCAGGGTTTCCACTTCGCCGAGGCGAACGGTGCTGGAGAACTCGTCGCCTTCGCGGACGGTGACCTCGGCGTCGGAGGCTCCGGCACGCAGGGCGCGGGAGACGATGTCGGCGGCGAGGGAGAGCAGGTCCGTCGACTGCGCGGTTGCAGCGGTCATCGCCCGGTGCCACCGACCGTCATGCGGTCGAGTTTGATGGTGGGCATGCCAACGCCGACGGGAACACTCTGGCCGTCTTTGCCGCAGGTGCCAATGCCTTCGTCGAGCGCCAGATCGTTGCCGACCATGGAGACATGTTTCAGCGCCTCGGGCCCATTGCCGATGAGCGTGGCGTCGCGGACGGGCGCGGTAATTTTGCCGTTCTCGATGAGATAAGCCTCTGATGCCGAGAAGACGAATTTGCCGTTCGTGATGTCCACCTGGCCGCCGCCGAAGTTGACGGCGTAGAGCCCGCGTTTCACGCTGCGGATGATGTCGACTGGGTCCTCGTCGCCAGGGAGCATGTAGGTGTTCGTCATGCGCGGCATGGGGATCTGCTGGTAGCTTTCGCGGCGGCCGTTGCCGGTGGAGGGGATGCCCATGAGGCGGGCGGAGAGCTTGTCGCTGAGATAGCCCTTGAGCACGCCGTTCTCGATGAGCACCGTCTCCTGGGTGGCGGAGCCTTCGTCGTCCACATTGAGCGAGCCGCGGCGCGAGGGCATGCGGCCGTTATCGACGACCGTGACTTTGGAACTGGCAACGGGGCGGCCGACAAGTCCGGCGAAGGCGGAGGTCTTCTTGCGGTTGAAGTCCGCTTCGAGGCCATGGCCGACGGCTTCGTGGAGCAGAACGCCGGGCCAGCCGGGTCCGAGCACCACTTCCATTTCGCCGGCGGGCGCGGGAATGGCGGAGAGCTGCAGGATCGCGGTGCGCGCGGCTTCTTCGGCGAAGTACTCAGGGCTCTTGGGTCCGGTGAAGTAGCTGATGTCGAGACGGCCGCCTCCTCCGGAGCTGCCTCGGGCGACCCGGTCGCCTTCTTTGGCGATGACGAGGATGCTCATGCGGGCGAGCGGCTGCGTATCGCTGGCAAAGGTCCCGTCGGAGGCGGCGACGAGGACACGGCGCAGCTCGTCGGCGTAGCCGGCGCGGACCTGGGTGACGCGAGGATCCCAGGCGCGGGCGGCGCGATCGGTGCGCATGACGAGGTCAAGCTTGGTGGCGAGGTGCGAATCGAGCTCCGCGGCAGGGGTGGGATAAAGGCTGGGCGCGTCGGTCTCGGTGAATCCCTGAACCCGCTGCTTCGCGGGGCCGCTGGCGATGAGGGCGGCGGTGCGGGCGGCGCGCAGCAGGCGATCGGGCGAGAGGTCATCGGTATAGGCGTAGCCGGTGCGCTCTCCGCTGAGGACGCGGACGCCGCAGCCGGCGCTCACTCCCTGGCTGGCGGATTTGACGATCGACTCATCGACGCCGATGGAGGTAGCGGCGACCGATTCGAAGTAGAGGTCGGCGTAGTCGCCTCCTGCTGAAAGCGCCTCGCCGAGGCAGCGCTCGAGCAGGCGCTCGGTGATGCCAAACTTCTCAAAGAAATACCGCTTGTGATCCACGCATTCACCTTTGGGGACCTGAACGGTCTGCCGCGGATCGTGCTTCGCAGCGGGCTTGCCGGATGGGCGAAAGGTCCTGTTACTAATTAGATGTTCCTGCATTGATTCTTACGCAGTTTTCCTCATGGCGTCGACCCCTGCTATGTCAGGATCAAGCCATGAAGAAGCTCACGATTGCCTGCCTGCTGATGCTGGTGTCGGCGTCGGCCTTTGCCGCGCCGCGTCACCATCATCGTCGTCATCACCACCATCACGCAGTCGCTCATCGCCCTGCGTAGTCGACGGGGGCGGCTCGCCTGCGATCGCCCCGTCTTCGCCGCTGGCCAGAGACCCTAACGGGGATTTCTGGCTTTCCGCACAGCGTGGATTCCGCAACAGCTCACCTTGCCGCCTGGCGAGGCCCGTTGTAAGGTGCGGTTATGAGCACGACAACCCTGCACACCGAGACGGATCCGCGTTATCCCATTGGCAAATTTCGCCGCGATACGGTGGATCTCGCCAACCACGAACCTGCCATTGCGACGCTGGCCGCCCTGCCGCAAAACATGCGCGCGGCTGTTGATGGGCTCAGCGCGTCCCAGTTGGACACGCCCTATCGCGAAGGCGGATGGACGGTGCGGCAGCTGGTTCATCATGTCGCCGACAGCCACATGAATGCGTATATCCGGATACGGCTGGCGCTGACGGAGGACTGGCCGACGATCAAGCCATACGACGAGAAGGCCTGGGCGGAATTGCCGGATGCGAAGAGCGCGCACCCTGATTTGTCGCTGGGAGTACTGGATGGCCTCCATGCACGGTGGACGCTGCTGCTGAAGTCCCTGACGGATGCGCAGTGGCAGCGCGGCTACGTGCACCCGGTGAACGGGCGGCAGACGATTGCCGAGGCGACGGCGCTTTACGACTGGCATAGCCGTCATCACGTCGCGCACATTGTCGAATTACGAAAGCGTATGGGCTGGTAGCTTTTTGCTTGCGCCCGATGCGCGCGCCCCGGAACCTTGGAAGAGATGCCTGTCTCCTCTGCCGGTACCGGAGCCGCTGCCGTGCCTGCTGCGCTTGCGCGCAGCATCGACGAATTTCTTACCGAGCATCCGGGCGCGGCGATCTTCGAGGACGGACGGCTGCTTTTCGATCTGCGGCTGGCGCGCTGCTCCGTGAGCGCCGAGCGCGGCCGGTGCCTGCTGCATCTGTGGTCGGATGAGCGCAACCTGGTGCGCACGGTGACGAGCGTGCAGCCGCGGCGCAACATGCTGCGGCTGGAAACGCTGCGCTTCGGGCAATCGAAGCCGCAGATGCTGACCCTGGTTCCCGATCCGGACTGTAGGACGCCCCTGGCGAAGGATACGGCGCGCCGGCGGTATCTGAGGAGCCTCGAAGACGCGCTGCGGGCGGAGTTCCCGGAGTGGAATGCCGAGGGGTTTCGCTCGGCGATGGATCTGGAGCACAGCTTTGGTCCGGCGTATGCGCGGGGCGTGCTGACGCGAGGACAGAGCGCGTGGGCGGTGCTGGGCGTCGGCTCTGAGGAGCCGGCGGCGGTAATTGAGGGCGCGCTGACGCTGGGCATCCTGTGGCTGGCGTATTGCCGGGAACATGGCGCGGGACGGCGGGTGTTTCAGGGACTGCGGATTGTGGTGCCTGAAGGCAGCGCCGCAGCGACACGGGCGCGGATGGCCTGGATGAATCCCGGGATCGCGCAGTGGGAGCTGTATGAGCTGAACGCGAGGACAGGCCGGATCAGCGCGTGCTCCGTGGCGAAGGACGGCAACCTCGATTTGCAGCTGCTGCATGCGCCGGATACGAAGGCGATTCTGGAGAGATCGGCGGCCACGGTGGCGCAACTGCGGGCGATGCTGCCGCCGGAACTGGACGCGCAGACGGAGATTCGGGCGAAGTCGGCCACGGAGATTGCCTTCTCGCTGCATGGGCTCGAATACGCGCGCATCCGGCATGGACTGGCGCCGGGCTCTTTTGCGCGGCGGGATGAGGTGGTCTTCGGAGCGGGGCCGAGCGAGACGCCGCTCGATGAGGTCACGGAGGACTTGTTTCGCGATCTGATGGACCGCCTGGTGCAGAGCCGGCATCCCGCGGCGAAGGCCAGGGATGCGCTCTACCGGTTGCAGCCGGAACGCTGGCTCGAGTCCGTGCTGCGCCGCGATTTGTCGGTGCTCGATCCGCTGCTCAGGGATGCTCCGGTGTACTCGCAGGTGCCGGCGTTTGCGTCGGCGAGCCGGGGCGTTCTGGATATGCTGACGGTGAACTGCAAGGGGCGGCTGGTGGTGCTGGAAATTAAGGCCGATGACGACCTGCAGTTGCCGCTGCAGGCGCTCGACTACTGGGAGCGCGTGCGCATGCTGCATCGGGATGGCGCGCTGACGCGCCACGGGTATTTTCCCGGCGTGGAGCTTGCGGCGGAGGACCCGCTGCTGTTTCTGGTTGCGCCGGCGCTCCATGTGCATCCGGCAAATGAGACGGTGCTGCGGCATTTTGCGGACGAAGTTCCGTGGGAACTGATTGCCGTGGACGAGCACTGGCGCGAAAACTGCCGCGTGGTGCTGCGGAAGCGGGGCGCGTCGTCGTCGGTCCGCTAGAAATTCATCCCCGAAGAGTGGCGGTGCGCCTACAATTCCGCGCATGGCCAACATCGATCAAACACCCGCAGGAAATTTTGTGTGGCTGGAACTGGCGACGAGCGACCAGAGGGCTGCCAAGGATTTTTATGGGGAACTATTCGGGTGGGCGGCTCAGGATTTTCCGATGGGCGAGAATGCCGTCTACACGATGTTCTCGCTGAAGGGGCGGCTCACCGGCGCGACGTTCACGCTGAGCGAGCCGGAGCGCGCGGCCCGCCTGGCTCCGCACTGGCAGCTCTACATTGCTGTGGACAACGCGGACGCGACGGCGCAGCGGGCGAAGGAACTGGGGGCGGCGGTGGTGCATGCGCCGTTCGACGTGATGAGCTTCGGGCGCATGGGAGTGTTTCAGGATCCCACCGGAGCGTTCTTTTCTGTGTGGCAGGCGCGCGATCACAAGGGAATTGGCGTATACGGGGAAAACGGCGCCCTATGCTGGGCCGACCTGATGACTGTGGATCGCGACCGGGCGGCCGCGTTCTACGGCAGCCTGTTCGGATGGGGGTTCTCGGTGGGCAAGGATAAGGATCCGGGAGGCTACCTGCACATCCGCAACGGCGAACAGTATATCGGCGGCATACCGCCGTCGGGCATCATGCCGCCGGGCGTTCCCCCGCACTGGCTGGCGTACATTCAGTGCGCCGATTGCGAAGCGTACACAAAGAAGGCGACGGCACTGGGCGGGCGTGTGGTGATGCCGCCGATGACCATCGAAGGACAGCTACGATTTTCGGTTGTTACCGATCCGCAGGGCGCTGTGTTCGCGCTGTTTACGCACGGGCATTGATCCGGCGCGCAGGAGGCGCTGAACGGAGTCTGCTTCGCTGTCCGGGGTCAGCGAGCGTCTTTTTCGAGGGCGAACTGCAGCTCGCGGGAGTCGTCCCACGCCAGGCGCAGGCTGCCGGAGACGGGCATGCTGCCCATGAGGCGCACGGAGTTGATGACGAAGCTCACCCACGCCGGCGCCGCTCCTTTGGGCCAGATCTCGCGCGCGGGGCGAATGACGCCGTTCGAATCGGGGTGGAAGACGCGCTCATCCCAGAAGCGCGAGCCCTGGGGGAAATCCGGGTAATCGCGAATGGCGTCCAGCGTCGATTGCAGCAGCCGGTGCTTCCAGGGCTGGGCGTACTGCGGCATGAAGAGAACGTGGCTGCGGGCCTGGTAGCGAATCTCGTGGACGAATTCCGTGAAGCTGGTGGCATTGGTCAGGTTCACGTTGGCGTTCGGCTCTAGTCCGTGACGGTCGCCGCCGGAGATGAGCAGCTTGTTCCACTCGAGCGCCAGGCGCCTGACGGCGCGGTTCTCGCTCCAGTTGCGGAGGCCGTTCAGCTCAAAGGCGTGGATGAATTCGTGGTTCGCTGCGAGGAAATCGTGGATGCGCTGCTTCGCCTTCTCCGCGCCGATCAGGTAGAGGTCCCAGATGGGATGGTTGAAGACGATGAGCACGTTGGGCAGGGCATGGAGCGCGGAGAGGATTTCCGTCAAACGCTTTTCGTCGGGATGCGCTGTGTACTCCTCGAAGACCTTCATCCAGTAGCGGCCGGTGGCGCTGGGCAGGTTATGAATGCCGAGATGAAACGACTGATCGCCGCCGAAGGGGGCGCTCCACTCGACAGAAACCGGGATATGGCGCGCCGAGGCCACGGTGCGCAGGAGCATGGGGGCGGCAATGGTGTCGTGGTCGGTGATGGAGACCAGCGGCATGAGCCCGAGCTTGCCGGCGATTTGACTGGTTTCAAGGTCGAAGGCCAGTTTGGGGGTGAGCGGAGGCGTCCAGTAGGAGACGGCGTAGTTCAGGGGGATCCCGTAAACGTCGCGGGCACGCCGCTCGCAGCGCCGGAAGTACGGCCGGAGAAAGGGATACTGGGTGCCGAGGTTGGCGAGGAAATCCAGCGTCTCTTTGGATTGATTGGTGTGACTGTGCAGCGAAACCGCTGTGGAATACTCGCGGGCGGCGTCAGCCTCTTTCCACAGGTAGGAGATGCGGTGCAGTCCGGCCATGGGTCCCTCCCGAGGTCGTTCTACCGTTCCAGTATGGATTTGCACCATGAACAGGGCATTACGGTGCCAAGAACGGCCCGTCAAATTGCGTGTCCCGTATCCCGGAGGGTAATGGCCGTTTCAGTTCCGAATACCACGTGAAATGGATGGCGGAAGTGCTGCCGGAGTTGTGGCGGGCAGCGGCGGCCGATGCAATAGTTAACGAAAAGGTTACCGGCGAGTCTGGGCGATCTCCGGAGCCTCGCCTTCCTGGGCGGCCTCCGGCTCCAGATGGTTCTTTGTCAGCCCGTCGCGCAGAAGCTCGAACGCCTCTTCGGGCGTGTCGGCGAAGTGGAACAATTCGCGGTCCCGCGGGGAGATGGCGCCCTTGTCGATGAGCACGTCGAGGTTGATGACGTCCTGCCAGTAGTTTTTGCCATAAACCACGACGGTGATCTTCTTTGCCAGCTTCTGCGTCTGGGAGAGGGTGAGGATTTCGAACATTTCGTCGAGGGTTCCGAAGCCGCCCGGGAACACGACCAGCGCCTTGGCCATATAGGCGAACCAATACTTGCGCATGAAAAAGTAGTGGAACTCGAAGTTGAGCGCCGGAGTGATGTAGCGGTTCGGCATCTGCTCAAACGGCAGCTTGATATTGAGGCCGACGGTTTTGCCTCCGGCTTCCCAGGCGCCCCGATTAGCGGCTTCCATGATGCCGGGGCCTCCGCCGGAGGTGACGACGAAGCGGTTGCGGCGGGATTTCAGATCCTTGGCCCATTGCGTCAGCAGGAACGCCAGCTTGCGCGCGTCCTCGTAGTAGTGGGCCATTTCGACGGCGGCTTCAGCGCGGCGCAGGCGCAGCGCGCTGGTTTCGCCTTCGACCGGGCCGCGGGCAGGTTGTTCCTCTTCGGGTGCGGGTTTCCTGGAGCCGGTGTTCTCCAGCAACTCCAGCTCGCGATTGGCTTCGTCGAGGGCATTAAAGCGCGCCGAGCCGAAGAAGACGACCGTGTCCTGAATGCGCTCGCGGCGGAAACGTGCCAGCGGCTCGGAATACTCGGAGAGGATGCGGATGATGCGTCCGTCGGGGCTGTTCAGGAAAGCTTCGTTTTCGTAGGCGAGGTCTGCGCGTTCCAGCTGAGCGGGAGGTTTGCGAGGCATACAGTTCGTGTCCTGACCAACAGATATTTTTCTACGCTGCCGGATGGATTTGCGCCAGGGATTGGGTGAGCGTCAGCGATCCCGGTAATGCATGGCGTCGACGATGGCAAACCACAGGTTCAGCAGCCCCAGTCCGGATATGATGCCGCGGATGGCTCCGCTCTGGGTTATGTGCGCCACGGCAGCGTAGTAGAGGAAGAAGCGGTTATAGGTCCAGAGGTGCGTCCAGGGCAGAAAGAAGAGGATCAGGCCGAGATAGAGGCGCACCATGATGCGGAGGAAGAAATCCGCTCGATGCAGCCAGTTTGCGGTGCGCTGCTGCTGGACGAGCATCGGGCCTGAAGGCGTGGACGAAGGCGGCGGATCAGGAGGTGGCGGGTTCGGGACTACATTGGGCGGAGACGGCATCATGCGCTTAAGCGCGGGACGCACATACGCCCCGGTGCATCTTTAAACCCAACACTAACACAGCAGTCAGCGGCCAGCAGTCAGCAGCGAGCGGCCGGTTGCCAGCTTCTATACTGGTCGTTACCCATGAACTCATTTCTTCCTGTTGATGAGCAGCTGGATCTGCTGGAGAAGGGCGCGGCGGAGATCATTCGCGTTGCGGAACTGAAGGAGCGTCTCGAGAAGTCGCGCAAGACGGGCGTGCCGCTGCGCGTGAAGGCGGGGTTCGATCCGACAGCTCCCGACCTGCACCTGGGGCACACGGTGCTGATGCGGAAGCTGAAGCATTTCCAGGATCTGGGACATCAGGTGATTTTTCTGGTCGGCGATTACACGTCGCTGATCGGCGATCCGACGGGGCGGAACGTGACGCGCAAGCCGCTCAGCCGCGAGCAGATCGACCAGAACGCGAAGACCTATACGGACCAGGTCTTTCGCATTCTGGATCGGGAGAAGACGGAGGTACGGTTCAACTCCGAGTGGTTGGGCAAGCTGACCTTCGAGGACATCATTCGGCTGGCGGCGAAGTTCACCGTGTCGCAGATGCTGGAGCGGGCCGAGTTTCATGCCCGCTTCCAGAACGAGCAGCCGATCTCGCTGCATGAGCTGCTGTATCCGCTGGCGCAGGGCTATGACTCTGTGGCGCTCCGCTCGGACGTGGAGCTGGGCGGCACGGATCAGAAATTCAATCTGCTCGCCGGACGCGAGCTGCAGCGCGACTTCGGCCAGGAGCCGCAGATCGTGCTGATGACGCCGATCATTGAGGGGCTGGACGGCGTGCAGAAGATGTCGAAGTCGCTGAACAATGCCATCGGCATCCACGAGCCGCCGCAGGAGATGTACGGCAAGCTGATGTCGATCAGCGACGAGATGATGTGGCGCTACTGGACGCTGCTGACGGATCTGCGGCAGTCGGAGATCGATAAGATGCGGGCCGATGTGGGCGCGGGCGCGCTGCATCCGATGGAGGCGAAGAAGCACCTGGCGCGGACCATCGTCGCTGGATTTCAGGGGACGGAGGCGGCGCGGGCGGCGGACGAGAACTGGGCGCGGCAGTTCCAGCAGAAGAGCGATGACGTAGAGGGGCTGGAGGAGGTGCGGGTGCCGTTCGCGGAGATTGCGTCGTCGGCAGACGGCACGCAGGTTCGTGTGGCGAAGCTTC
>DASYYN010000212.1:0-15907 GCA_035933815.1 Acidobacteriaceae bacterium | reverse complement strand
TGGAATGCCGGCCAGCCCGTCCCGCTGCGCGCGCTCTGGCTCACCAATTCAAGCAAGCTCACGCTCGACCGCGGCAGCTTTTCCATCTACGAAAACGGCGAGTTCGCCGGCGAAGGCATCACCGACCCCATCCACGCCGGCGAAAAGCGCCTGCTCTCCTACGCCGTGGATCAGGCCGTGCACGTCTCCAGCGAAGGCCAGAACTTCACCAGCCATCTGCGCCACATCACGGTTCACGACGGATATCTCATCGAGCGCACCGAGCAGGCCCGCAACGTCACCTATGTCGTCCACAACACCGCCAGCGACGCTCGTACCATCATTGTCGAGCACCCGGTGCAGGATGGCTGGAAGCTCACCTCCGATACAAAGCCCGTCGAAACTACCGCTTCGCTCTACCGCTTCCGCCTCTCCGCGCAAGCTGGCGAAACCGTTCGTCTCCACGTCGGACTCACTCACGTCGAGAGCACGCGTTACCAGCTCACCGGCCTCACCGATGATCAACTGCAGATTATTATCCATACCAGCGGCGATCTTCCGGCCATTGACCAGGCGCTCGCGCCGGTTCTCACGGCACGCGCCAAACTCCACGAGATCGAAACGCAAATCGCTCAACAGGACACCGAGATCGAGCGCGTCGAGCAGGACTCCACGCGCCTGCACAACAACATCGGCGGCCTCAAAGACAGCGCTGAAGAGCGAGCCCTCGCCCGCCGCTACGCCGGCGAGATGAACGCCGATGAGGATCAGCTGCAGGCCCTGCGGAAACATCGCGCCGACCTCGAACAGCAACGCACCGCCGCGCAACACGCGCTCGACGAAGCCATCCGCAACCTTGACCTGGATCAGGACGTGTGAATCAGCTAAGAAGCGGTCAGCGATGAGGCGGCCAGTGAAGAACCGGCCAGTAAAAAGCGGTCAGCAATAAGACGACGCCCCCTCTCTCGCTAACCGCTTTTCTCTAACAGTTTCTCTCTAACAGTCTTTTGCTAACCGCTAACAGCTTCATCGCTGCCTCTACGGCGCTTCAATCAGTTCCATCTTGCCGTCGCGCTTCCGGTGCAGGACGCACACGGTGCCCTCGTTATTGCGGAAGACAAACACATCGCGGTCGCGGAACTCCGCTTCCTTCACCGCTTCCTCCACCGTCATGGGCCGCAGCGCCACTGAATCTGCCGAACGCACGATGTGCGGTTCCGGAATCGGCGACTTCGCCGGGAAGGTGTGTACGGTCACGGGCAGCACCGTCCTCGCCGGACGCTTGCCGTTTGTCCCGACCGCAACGGCGCCGTTGCCGTTCTCTTCCGCGTTTTCCGCGCGCGTACGGCTGGCCCGCCGCTGACGCACCGGCAGAACCTCATGCGGGAGCTTCTCGTCCTTCGGCTGGCGCTTGATTGCGTGCAGCCGCTTGCGCCAGCGCACCGCCTGCGTCTCCGCCTTCGCCAGCGCCTCGCGCAGTGCGATATCCATGTTGTTCGATTCGCCGAAGCCCACAATCTTGCCCGCACGCATCCTCAGCGTTACATCGGCGGTTTTGCGGTATTTTTCCGTGGTCAGTACGATGTGCGCATCCACGACTTTCGGCAGCAGCTTCACGATGCGCTCAATGCCCTCGTCGCCCATCCGGCGATGTGCCGCCGTCACAGCAACCTGCCTTCCTGTGTACTCAACCTGCATGGAAAGCTCCTTTCCCTCCGCCCCATCGCGGGGACCAAAAAGAATCGGGAACAGCGCCGCTCAACCGCGAATGCGGCGCTGGTGTGTGCTGGGAATCCGCATGTCTTCGCGATATTTTGCCACCGTGCGCCGCGTCACGTCGATCCCCTGACTCTGCAGCAGCGAGGCGATCTGATCGTCCGTCAGTGGCTTCTTTGGATCCTCCTCTTCGATCAGTTTCTTCACCTTACGCTTCAACAACATCAGCGGCGTTCCCGCGCCTTCCGGGCCGTTCACGCCTTCCGAGAAGAAGAAGCGCAACTCAAAGACGCCCTGCGGCGTGTGGACATATTTACTCGAGACCGCGCGGCTCACCGTTGACGGATGGACGCCGATCTCCTCCGCCACCTCCTTAATCATCATCGGCTTCAGTGCATCCACGCCTTTGTCCAGGAACTCCACCTGCCGCCGCACGATCGCCTCGCACGTCCGCAATATGGTGTTCTTGCGCTGCTCGATGTTCCGCATCAGCTGCAGCGCGGAGCGGTACCGCTCCTTCACGTAATCCTTGACGTCTTTCTCGGCCCCGTCCTGGGTCAGCAGGCGGCGGTATCCCTGGTTCAGCCGCAGCGTCGGCAGGTCCTCTTCATTCATCATCACGACCCACTCTTCACCGCGTTTCACAAACGCGACATCCGGCTCGATCAGCCTCGCCTCGCTGCGGTTGTAACGCTGACCCGGCCGCGGATCAAGCGTCCGGATGTACTCAATCGCCCTCTGCGTCTCCTCGACCGTTCGGCCCAGCGCCTTCGAAAGCTCTCGCGGATCGCGCTTCTGCAGTAGCTGCATGTGAACGTCGATAATCTTCGCCGCCAGATCGAAGATGTCCAGCCGGCTCGGCTCTTCCGGCTTCGCGCCATTGGCTCGGGCGCCATTCCCATTCACGCTCGCTGCTGGATCCAGCCCGTTCATGCTGCGCGTTCCGTTCACGCTCGCCGCTCGCGTCCCGTTCGTGCCGGCCGTCCTGCTCGCGACCAGTTGGTATTCCTTCTTCTGCGCTTCCACCTGGGTCAGCAGGCACTCCCGAAGGTCGCGCGTGCCAACACCAAGCGGGTCCAGCTGCCGTACGACCTCCAGGGCCGTCGCTAAATGCGCCTTTGTCGCTTCCAGATTTGTCGCTTCCAGATTCGCAGTGGCGACTGGCTCGGCCGCACTGTGCCCGTTCTCCGGCCCCTCCTGCTCACGCAGATATCCCGCCAGCAACTCCTCGTCGGTCGCTGTCAGATAGCCATCTTCATTGAGATTGCCAATGATGTACTCCGCCGCCTCGCGGACTGCGGGCGACAGGTTCAGCGCTCCCAGTTGCCAGAACAGGTGATCGGCCAGCGTAGCCGGAGCCGACAGGAAGTTCTCGATCGACGGCTTTTCAATTTCCTCGTAGTTGCTGGGCGAGCGGAACCCGGGATCGAGGTAATCCTGAAAGTAGCTGCCGAAGTCGATCTCGTCGAAGGGATCCTTCTCCTTCGCCTCACCGTCTGTCGTCTGCGTCTCAACAGGCCGGTCGCGCTCCTCTTCCTCGCGCGCCACGTCATCCAGCAGCGGAACGTTCTCTTCCATCTCCTCGAGAACCGGATTCTCCGTGATCTCCGCCTGGATCATCTCCTTCAGCTCCAGCTTGTTCAGCGCCAGTACGCTGACCATCTGCATCAGGCCCGGCGTCAGAATCTGACGCTGCGCGACCTTCAGGCTGAGCTTTGGCTGAAGAAGTGCCATAATCCTGCGCTAAAAAGAACTCCCGAAATCCCCTCAGTTGCCTCAAAGTTTACATCCGCAGACAAACGGTTGCGCAGCTTTTCCCGCCCGATTTGCCCCTTGTTGCAATGGATTAAAATACGCCTCTGTTTACCCCAATGAAAAGCTTTCTCCGAGATAAACCCGGCGTACCTCCGGATCGCTGCCCAGTTGCTCGGGCGTTCCGTGGCGGAAGATCTGCCCCTCGTTGATGATGTACGCCCGGTCCGTCACCGAGAGCGTTTCGCGCACATTATGGTCGGTAATCAGCACCCCGATCCCGCTCGTCTTCAGGTCGAAAATGATCTCCTGAAGGTCCAGCACGGCAATCGGATCGATCCCTGAAAACGGCTCATCCAGCAGGATGAAGGTCGGCTGGATACACAGGCAGCGCGCAATCTCCACCCGTCGCCGCTCGCCGCCCGACAGCGCATAGCCGCGCGTCTTGCGAATATGCCGCAGATTCAGCTGCTCGATCAGCTTCTCCGCCCGCGCCCGCCGCATCTCCGGTGCGATCGGCTGCACTTCCAGCACCGCCAGGATGTTCTCCTCCACCGTCAGCTTGCGGAAAACCGACGGCTCCTGCGGAAGATAACTGATTCCATATTGGCGTGCCCGTAAATACATAGGGACGTGCGTTATCTCTTCAGTATCCAGCAGCACACGTCCGCCGTCCGGCTGGATCAGCCCCACAATCATGTAAAAGCTTGTCGTTTTGCCTGCGCCGTTCGGACCAAGCAGCCCCACAACCTCGCCCTCGGTCACCTGCACGCTGACGCCCTTTACCACCTGGCGTCCTTTGTACGACTTGCTCAGTTGGTCCGTAGACAGCTTGCGCATTACCTCGGAGCGCGCGTCTGGGTTACGGCGCTCGACTTCCCCCCGCTCACCTCGACGCTATCATCCTGGGTATTGAAAAGCAAAGCCGCGCCGGTCGTTGTTCCGTGCATGCTGTCCCACAATCGCGGCAGCGCGTCCGGCGCTCCCGTCAGCACGTAACGGCCATCGTCGGCCGTGTAGACCAGCTTCTCTCCCTCGCCCTTTCGGCCGGGCTGCGTGAAGACCACATGCCCCTGCGCCACGATCCGTTCGATCTGCGAAGTCTGCCTCGCAGAATCCTCCTGCACTCCGCCTTTTTTTGCCGCCTGCTCCGGTTTGAGAAATACCTGTCCGTCATCGGCATGAACCACGCCGTCGGCCTGTTCCAACGTGACCGCTCCGTGGAAGTCCGCCCGTCTGTCTTTGTCGGAGTACAGCAGCGTCTGGCTGCGCACCTGCGCCGAGTTCTGCGGCTGCCCCTTCTTCGTCGCAGTCTTGTTCGTCGCAGTCACAAACGCGGCTCGCACCACCGGGGCTGCGCCTGTGTCCTCTCCCCACGCCCGCAACACGTTCCGGCCGCGATCAATCTCGATCACCGGAGCCGTCAGCGTATCCCCACCCTGCCACATCCTGGCCGGATTGCTGGCCGTCCCGAAGAAGTCCGTTCGTTGCGACGCGTGCTGCATCGCGGCCCGCTCCGCAATGATGTTCACCGGCCCGTTCCCGCCGCCACCGAATCCCACCGCCCCGCCCTGCCCCTTCTCCGGCGTATAGATCGCCCTGACGTTGCCTTCCGCTGCCGCATCCTGCGTTCGCCGGTGGTAATCAATCCGCTCCGCTGCCATCTGCATCGTCTGCCCATCATTAATCCGGGGAGCCCCAGTCAGATGCAGCACCTCGTCCGCCGCCTGATACTCCGCATGCTGCGCCCAGCCCCTCAGCGTGGCAGGCTGCGTTGTCGCACCCGGCTTTTTCGCCGGCACTTCGGTCATCACCACATCGCCATCCTGAACCGCGGTAGCCAGCGTCGTCACCAGCCGCGGCTCCTGTTCGTTCGCTCCTATGGTGTGCTTAGCCTTCGCAGTCTGCCCGTTCGGCTGCGCTGCCGGCTGCTGTGCGAAGCTCGCGTGCAGCACATCGCTCTGGCTCGTGTCGTGCGAACCGTCCGCGCCCTGTTCCACAACACTCGTGTGCCCTGTCCCGTCCAGCTTCTGCAGCACGTTGCCCGCGCCCAGCGCTGCCATCAACTGATCGCCGCTGATCCGCGTTGACTGTGGAGGTCCCTTCGACGGCATCTGCTCCATCGTCACCACGGGATTGCCGTCCGCCGTCACTCTGCTGGCCTGCAATTCTCCGCCTTTGTGCCCCGGCGCGAAGTCCACGTCGACCTTCTCCCCCTCCACCTGTTTCGTCGCACGTCCCTGCGGATCCTTCGGCAGCCCAGCAATCTCGTCCCTAAAGCGCACCTGCTGCCGGAAGGCCGCATGGCGCAGCGCCGTCGTGCCCGAAGCATCGTCGCTGGCAAACAGCAGCGTTCCCGATGCCGCGCTGCCGTGCATCTGCTGGTTCGGCTGCACCGCCGCAAACTGCACGCCGCCATTGAGCACCGCCTGCGTCGGCTCGCTGTCGGGATTCATCAGCACCTGCGCGGTCTGCGATGCCACCGTCGCGCCGGTGTCGGTCTTCATGCGCACATGGCCCTTCGCGTCGATCCGCTCCGCCGTCCCGTCCTGGCGGAAATAGACCGTCGCCGCGTCGGCGCTGCCCTCTTCCTGCTCGTATTGCATCGTGGCGTTCTCGAGCAAGGCCTGCATGGATTTCCGCAGCATGGTCGCGTGCGCCGCATTCACCACTGCGCTCCTGCCATTGCTGCTGGTCGTGATCTTCACGGCGCTGTTCAGCACCAGAACGCCGGTCTTCGAGTTGTAGCTCGCGCCGACGGCTGTCCCCGCCGCACGCGGCAGCTGAAACTCCACCGCCTGCTGCGTGTTCGCATCGCCGGTCTTCTGCATGAACGTGAGGCCGCTGGTCCGCACCCGGATCGCGTTGCTCTCCGGCGTGCTCGCGTTCGTGTTCGTATTCGTCGTCGGGCCGGCCTGCCCATTCACGCCGGAAAGCTCGATGTTCACATCGCCATTGCTGACCGCGATCCCATGGTTCTCGTCGTAATCGAAATCGCTGCCCCAGATGCGGTCCTGCCGCCCCGATCCGGGCGCGCCGTACAGCGTGATGTCCACATCATGCAGCAGCACGTGGCCGGACCTCAGCTGCGACTCCTTCGAGGCCTTCAGTGTGAACAGCGTGTGTCCCTGGTTTGACTGCGAGTAACTCCACCCGGTGGCCGTCTGCTGAATATTGGCGCCGAGCCGGGCGGGCAGGTCCTTCTCGATATGCCGAAACCGGTACCGCCCATAAAGGACGAACCCGACCACCACCGCCACGAGCAGGCAGGCCGCTCCCACCACCCACAGGCGCAGCCTCTCTACCGTGACATGCATACCTGCCTGATTTTCTCACCCCGCCGAAACCGCTCCGCTACCCGCGGTTAGAGGGGCTTCCCCTTCCGTCGACCGGGTCCGGCCCCGAGGGCCGCGCCGAATGCCACGCCGAAAGCCGCTCCCAGAGCCACGCCCATGGCCAGATTGTCCAGCGCCACTCCTAACGCCGTTCCCATTGCCACACCCAGGGCGATTCCGCCACCCAAAGCCATCCGCCCACCCATTCCCTCTTTCATGTTTCCTCCGTGCGACCTCCCGCTGGCGCATCCCCGCTTCATCTTCTCATTCCAGGAATTGAGGAATCGGAATTTAGCAATCAGAAATCAGGGAATCACAAATCAGGAGAAAGCGTGCTAAAAAGCTGTTCGCTAATAGCCTGTCGCTAGCAGTTTTTTGCTAACAGCTATCAGCTAGCCGCGATCCGCCCACTTTCAACACAATCTTCCCCACATGCTCGCTCCGCTCCATGCGCCGCTGCGCCTCGGCGCTCTCTTCCATAGGAAATACCCGGTCAACAACCGGCCGAACCTTCCCTTCCCGGATCAGCGGCCAGACGCGCTCCTCCACCTGATCGCGCAGTACCGTCTTCTCCGCAACCGGACGCGAGCGCAGCGTCGATCCGGTAATCACCAGCCGCTTGCTGGTCAGCTTCCGAAGATCGAGCGTGACCTCCGCCCCATGCGAGAAGGCGATGTGGACCAGTCGCCCATCGCGCCCGAGAATCTCGACGTGCTTGGCGAAATAATCGCCGCCAACCATGTCCAGGATGACGTCCACGCCGCGCCCGGCCGTCCATTCCCTGGCACCCGCCGCCCAGTCCTCCTCGCGGTAGTTCCATGCCCGCTCGCATCCCAGTTCGCGCAAAAATCTGACCTTCTCCGTCGTTCCCGCCGTGGCTGCGACATGGGCGCCAAACGCCCGCGCCAGCTGGATCGCTATCGTCCCAATTCCGCTGGTCCCGCCCTGCATCAGGAAATAGTCGCCGGCAAAGAGCCGCCCCACGCTCGTCGCACTGGTCGCGAACAGATTCGCCCAGACCGTCATCACCGCCTCCGGCAGCGACGCCGCCTCTTCCAGCGAGAGCCCCTCCGGAATGGGAAAGCAGCACCCGCCGTGCGCCACGCAGTACTCGGCATAGCCGCCGCCCGGCACCAGCGCGCAGACCGGCTCGCCGACGCGCCAGCGCTCCTCGGCGTCCGGCCCGCGTTCCACCACCTCGCCGGCCACCTCCAGCCCCAGCACCTCCGACGCGCCCGCCGGAGGTGGATAGTTGCCCTTCCGCTGCGCAATGTCGGCGCGATTCAGCCCCGCCGCCGTCACCCGGATCAGCACTTCGCCCGCACCCGGCCTCGGCTTCACCGCCTCGCCAATGCGCAGCACCTCCGGTCCGCCAAACCCGGCCAGCGCGACAATCTTCATGTCTTCAGGATAGAGAAACAGCGGGTAGCGAGTAGCCCGTAGCTTGTGGCAGGTAGCTCTAGCTTTTCGCTGACTCGCTAACTCGCTGACCCGCTACTCGCTTCTCAGCGTCTCCGCCGGATCGATCTTCGCAATCCGCAGCGCCGGCAGCAGGCTCGCCAACCCTGCCACGCCCACCAGCACCAGCGGCACGGTCACCAGCGTTACCGGATCCCAGGTTGTCACTCCGTAGATCGCCGACTTCATCACACGCAGCACGAATACCGCGCATACCAGCCCCGCGGCCACGCCGCCACACGCGGCCAGCACGCCCGAAGACGCGATCACGCGCATCGCTTCGCCCAGCGTCGATCCCAGAGCAATCCGGATCCCGATCTCCCGCGTTCTCTGCACGACCAGGTTCGACACCAGCGCGAAAATCCCAACCGCCGAAAGCAGCAGCGCCAGCCCCGCCAGCGTTCCCAGCAGCATCACCTCGATGCGCTGCATTTGCAGCTGCTGGTGGAGAACATCCTCCATCGAATAGAAGCCGGAGAACGGCAGCCCCGGATCAACCGCCTCCATCGCGCGCTGCATCTGCTCCTGCAACCCGCTTACCGGGCCCGCTGTGCGCACGATCCACGATGGCTGAAACCACTCGTTCGCCAGGTTCACCATCCTCTGGTCCGTCTGCGGCGCGGCGATATAGAACATCGGCTCCGTTGCCAGCGGTGCGCCCTGGCTCATGCCGAGCCTCTTCACCACGTCCGGCACCACGCCCACGATCGTGTAGGTCGTCCCCTCCGACCGGAAATGCCTTCCCAAAGGATTCGGGTCGGAATAGAATTTGCGGCCGAAACCTTCGTTCACCACCGCCACAGGCTCGGAAGCGCCCGTATCGCTGTCACGAATGACACGGCCGCTCAGGATCGGAATCCGGAACGCCGCGAAAAACTCCGGCGTCACCCAGCTCTCGCTCGATCCCCATTTGAACCCGGCGCGCTTGCCGTCCAAAATTGTCAACCCATCGTTCAGGCCGCGCTCGTACGGCACGCTCAGTGCAACGGCGGCATTTTCCACGCCGGGAATGCGCTTCATCGCAGCGACGCTCTCGCGCAGCAGCCGATCGAAAGCCGCCGCATCCCGATAGCGCGCATCGTCCAGCGAAGCTTTCGCCGTCATCACATGGTGCGCATCGAAGCCCGCTGGCAGCGTTTCCAAATGGATGATAGTCCGCACCAGCAAACCCGCGCCGGCGAGCAGAACGACCGTCAACCCCACCTCGGCCGCAATCAGCGCCTGGCGCAGACGGCCCGGGCCTCCCGACACGGTTCGCGCACCCGCAGCAATCGATCTGCGCAGATCCACGCGCCGCGTTTCCAGCGCCGGCAGCGCACCGAACAGCAGGCTGGTGACCAGGGCCGCGGCCGCCGTAAACGCAAGTACCCGCCCGTCCAGAGCAAATCCGCCAATCGGAATCATCTCGTCCGGAAGCAAGTTCTTCAGCGCCGGGAACAGCCCCACCGCGACGGCCAGTCCAGCCGTGCCACCCAGGATTGCCAGTACCAGATTCTCGATCCACAGCTGCCGCAGGATTCTCGCGCGCGTCGCCCCCAATGCCATCCGCGTCGCCATCTCCGGCGTGCGCCGGTGAATGCGCGCCAGCATCAGGCCTGCCAGATTCAAGCACGCGATCAGCAGAATGAATCCCACCGCCGCCATCAGCGCTTGCGTCTGCTCCTTCATCGAGCTGCCCGCGTACAGCTGGATCGGCTCGGGGAAGTACCAGACATTTTCCTTCGCCAGGTCCGTATTGCGCGGCGGCGGCATGTGCGCCAGCTCCGCGCGTACCTGGTCCCAGCTCGCCCCCGGCTTCAGTCGCATCAGGATCAGGCAATTGTTCCCCACGCAAATGCCATGCGGATCGTCCGGCATCAGCGGCGTCCACACGTCCGCCGGATTCGGCATCTGCGCACCCCCAGGCAGCACGCCTGTAACCGTGTACGGCGCGCCCTTCAGCAGGATCTTCTTTCCCACAATCCCCGGATCCTGCCGGAACGTCGTTCGCCACATGTTGTAGCTCAGCACCACCGCCTTGCCCGCCCCGGGCCGGTCTTCGTCTTCAGTGAATTCGCGGCCCAGCATCGGCGCGATGCCCAGCACGTCAAAGAAGTGCGCGGAGACCCTGGCCGCGTGCACGTATCGCACCGCTCCGCCTGCATCCGCACCGGCCTGCAGATTCACGCCTTCTGTGTCGCCAAATGCCTGCCCGACAATGGCGGCAGTAACGCTCGGAACATTCTGCCGCACGGCGCTCCAGGCCTGGTTGTCAGACGAGTCGTCCTCTGCATACTGCCCGGGATGCGCCTTCGATTCCTGGTGGTTCTCAAGCGCTGCCAGCCGCTCCGGCTGCGGATACGGCGCCTTGCGCAGCAGAAATCCATCCAGCAGGCTGAACACCGTCGTGTTCACCCCGATGGCCAGCGCCAGCGTTACTACCACGGCCGCAGCGAACCCAGGACTCCGCCGCAGCTGCCGCATCGCAAACCGCAGATCTTCCACCATGGCTCTCTCCTGCGATGAAAGTCGAATCCCGGTTCCCTGCCGACTCGCTAACGGCTGACCCGCTGACTTGCCGTCTGTGACCGGTTGTTAGCTGGCCGCTTTTCAGCTGCCGCTTCACCGCTGCCTCACTCGTTCCGCAGCGCCGCCATTGGCTCCACGCGCGCCGCCCGCCGCGCCGGCAATGCTGCCGAGACCACCGCAACGAAGAGCATCAGAACCACAACCAGCGCGAACACCACCGGATCCATATTCGACACGCCAAACAACTGCGCCTTCAGCAGGCGCGTCGCCAGCAGCGCCACAGGCACAGTAACGACCACGCTGATGCCCGCAAGCTTCAGGACGTCCCGCAGCACCAGCGCCACAACGCCGCGGCGGTCAGATCCCAGAGCCATGCGGACGCCAATCTCCCGCGTCCGCTGTGCCGTCGCATAAGCCAGCACCCCATAGAGTCCCACCGCAGCCAGCAGCATCGCCAGCACGCCAAAGCTCACCGCCAGCATCGCGATCATGCGTTCGGTGTTGATGTTCTCGTCGATCTCACCGGCCATCGTCGTCAGATGGTCCAGCACCAGTTTCGAGTCCACGCCCGCGACCGCCTGCCGGACCATTCCCATCGCCGCCTTCGGCTCGCTCCACGTGCGCACGTAATAGAACAGCTCCGGAATCACCGTCTGCTGCGCCACGGGTCCATACATCGCCATCTTGAGCTTGCCGCGCACGTTGCGATGAAGGTAATTCCGCACTACGCCCACGATTTGCAGGTTGTATTGCACTTTTCCGCGCCCCATCGCCAGCATGTGTCCCAGTGCCTTCTGCGGGCTTCCGAAGAACCGGTCGGCCAGCTCCTCGTTCACGATGACGACCTTCGGGCTGTTCAGGTCATCCTGACTGGTAAAAGAGCGCCCCGCCAGCATGGGAACTTTCAGCGTCGCGAAATAGGCGGGCGTTACCATCGCCTTCTCCGTCTGCATGTCCTCGCCGTCGTGCGGTGTGTACCCCTCAATGCTGATGTTGCCACTGCTTCCGTTATCAGACAGCTCCGGATCGCTGGTCGCCCCCGCGCTTTCCACGCCCGGCAGCGCAGCCAGCCTCTCCACCAGCCGCTGGTTCAGCGGCACGACAGCAGTTGCTTCGTAGCCGGCCATTCTGGGATCGACGCCGAATGTGATCAGATGATCGGTTGCGAATCCCACATGCACGCTTCGCAGATTCTCCAGCGTGCGCACGAACAGTCCCGCACACACCAGCAGCAGCACGCTCAGGCCAATCTGCAGACCCACAATCGCGCGCCGGAATCCCAGCCGGCCGCCCACGCTGCCCCCGCCCTGTTTCAGGGTGTTCACCAGGTCCGGCCTTCCCATCTGCACCGCGGGAGCCAGCGTGAACAGCAGGCTCACGCCCACCGCCACGGCAAAGCTAAACGCCAGCATCCGCCAGTCCAGTTGCGTCGAAAATGGCGGCTCGCCCTGTCCTGTAATCATCTGGCTGACCAGCAAGCGCATTGCGACCGGGGCGAGCAGTAGCCCCGCCGCCCCGCCCATCACGCCCAACAGGAGTCCTTCGGCAAACAAATTGCGCGTCACACGCCCCCGTCGCGCCCCCAGCGCATAACGCATCGAAATCTCCCGCATCCGCCCAGCCGCGCGCACCAGCACCAGACTGGCAACATTCACCGCTGCCATCAGCAGGACGAGCCCCGCCAGCCCCATCACTACCAGCAGAGGCGCCTTCATGTCGTTCCGCGAATACGAAAATCCCCTGGATCCATCCAGCACGTGCAGCCGGCTATTCGTAACGAATCCGGTCACAAATTTGGACGAGTTGTTTTTGAAGAACGGCAGCTCCGCCTGACGCAGCGCGTGCCACAGCGGAGCCATGCCCGCTTCTGCCTGCGCCCGCGTCTCCCCCGGCTTGAGCCGCCCCAGAATGTTCAGCCAGCGCCCATTATGCTGGTCCAGTTCATCCCATTCCGGAGTGATCACCGGCTTCATGGTCATCGGTACCCACAGATCTGCCGGCGATCCCCAGATCGCGCTCGCGAATCCCGGCGCGGCAACGCCCAAAATCTGGAACGGCTGGGCATTGATCTCGAGCGTCTGCCCCACGACATGTGGGTCCTCCGCGAAATGAGCCTTCCAGTAGTGAAAGCTCAGCACCGCGACCGGACTGCCATTCCTCACCTGATCGTCCTGCTGTCGCAGCAGTCGACCCACCGCGGGCCGCACGCCGAGCACGTCGAAGTAATTCCCGCTCACCAGCTCCGTCGCGGCGAGCGACGACTGCTTCTGCCACGTGACGCCAGCCTGCGTCTGGAACATCGCAATCAGACCGTCGAAAACCTGGTTCTTGTCCTGCAGGTCCTTGTACATCGGATACGAGAAATACGCTTCCGGATCACCGCCGTTGCTGTCGCTGTCCCCGTTCCACACCTCATACGGAGTGGCTTCCAGCAGCACCAGTTGCTGCGGATTCCGTACCGGCAGCGAGCGCAGCAGCGCCTGGTCGAGAAGCGAGAAGATCGCGGTCGTCGCCCCAATCCCCAGCGCCAGCGTCACAATGGCTGTCGCCGCGAACCCCGGCGCTTTCCTGATCTGCCGCCACGCAAACCGAAGGTCCTCGATCATCGCCCCTCCCGCACCCGCTGACTTGCTGACTCGCTAACTCGCTGCTTCACTCGCTTCTCAGCGCCACCATCGGATCCACCACTGTCGCCCTCCGCGCCGGCAGAGCGGATGCCACGGCCACCATCGCAGCCGTAAGCGCCACCGCCAGCGCCAGGGTCACCGGATCCCACGTGCTCACGCCGTACAGCTGGCTCGCAAAGAAGTGGGCCAGCCCCACGGTGCCCGGCACTGCCACCAGCACCGCCAGCGCGGCAATCCACGCCATCTCTCGTACGACTAAGCCCACCAGGGAACGGCGGGGTGCGCCCAGCGCCAGCCGCACACCGATCTCC
Source organism: Acidobacteriaceae bacterium (assembly GCA_035933815.1). Lineage (GTDB taxonomy): Bacteria > Acidobacteriota > Terriglobia > Terriglobales > Acidobacteriaceae > Palsa-343. The sequence continues at coordinate 2,221 of DASYYN010000212.1, read as the reverse complement.
CGCGTCCGGCTCTGCGTCGCATAAGCCAACACTCCATACAAGCCCACGGCTGCGAGCAACACGGCCAGCGCTGCAAAGCCCAGAGCCAGCGTCGCCAGAGAACGCTCATTGGACGCGCTGATGTCCACCTGGGCCTGCATCGTTCTCAGACCATCGACTACCAGCGTCGGATCCATTTCATGAATAGCGCTGCGAATCCCCGCCTCCGCCGCCTCCGGATCCTGCGCCGTCCGCACGTACATCTGCACGCCCGTCGGATGCGGATCCTGCAGGTACGGCTGGTAGACGCCTGGGATCATGTCCTTGCGCAGGTTCTCGTGCCTCACATTGCCGACGACACCGACAATCGTCGTATCGGCCTTCGGGTTGTCACCCGTCTCTCCAATCAGATGCCCCAGCGCGTTGTTCGCGGAGCCGTAGAAGCGCTTCGCAAACGCCAAGTTTACGATGGCTACCTTCGGCGCTCCCTTCGCATCGGCCTCGGTAAAGTCTCGCCCCACCAGCAACGGCTGGTGCAGCGTCGCAAAATATCCGGGCAGGATTTTCGGAGCCTCAAAGTCGTTCGTCTCTCCCTCAGTAAACTTGTGCCCCTGCACAATGAATCCATCCCATGACTGGTTCCCCATCAGTTCCGGATCCGTCGTTGCCGCCACGCTCTGCACGCCAGGAACCTTGCGCACCGCATCCATCGCCGCCTGCACAATCTGCGGCGTGCGGTCCTCTTTGTATCCTGAGTCGCTCGGAGAGAGCGAGAACGTCGCCAGATGCCGCGTGTCGAAACCCACATTCTGGTCCCGCAGAGCGTCGAGCGTCCGGACGAACAACCCCGCCCCGCCCAACAGCAGCACGCTCAGCGCAATCTGCACGCCCACGGCCGCTTTCCGGAACGCCTGCGACTGCTTCGACGCCGTCCCGGTGCTCTGCCGCAGCGCTCCCGCCAGATCAGGCCGCAAATAGTGAAACGCCGGCGCAATCGAGAACAGCACGCTGACTACGAACGCCACTGCCAGCGCAAACAGCAGCACGCGCCCATCCAGGTGCGCCGAGTAGGGTTCCATTCCGGGCTCCGCGTTCGTCATCAGCCGCACCAGAATCTCCGCCAGCACCGGCGAGAGCGCCAGCCCGCCTGCTACGCCGGCCGCGCCCAGCAGTCCGCCCTCGATGAGCAGTTGCCGCACAATCCGGCTGCTGTTTGCGCCCAGCGCATAGCGCATCGACATCTCCCGCACCCGTGCCGCCGACCGCAGCAGCAACAGCGTCGCCACGTTCAGGCAGCACATCGCGATCAGCAGCCCCGCCATGCTCAGCAGGATAATCAGCGGCGTCTTAAGCTCCATCCGGTTCGGCGAGAATCCCCGCGAATCATCGAGCACCTGCATCGTCGCCTTCGCAACGTAGCGCTCCTTGAACTTGTCCGACACCGATTTGTACAGCGTCAGTTCGCTCGCACGCAGCGCGCGCCAGAGCGGCAGAATGCTCGCCTGTGCCTGGGTCGCCGTGACGCCCGGCTTCAGCCGCGCCACAATCGTCAGCCAGAGATTGAGCCGGTTGTCGTACCGGTGCCCTGGAAGCCCCCACGGCATGGCCTCGTCCGTCATCGTCACAGGAAGAAACAGCGCCGGCTGGTAGCCTCCGATCGCTGTATGAAAATTCTCCGGCGCTACGCCGACAATCGTGAACGGATGCCCATTGATGCGCACCGCCTGCCCAATCACATCCCGCTGTGCCGCGAAGCGCGTGTGCCACTCGTCATAACTCAGCACCACCACCGCGTTCGCGCTCTTCTGCGTCTCATCCGCGGACGTGAAGAGCCTGCCCAGCGCCGGCCGCAGCCCCAGCACCTGGAAGTAATTCCCGCTCACCAACTCGGCGCGCTCATCCTCGGCCTGGTCGCGCCACGCGACGCCCACATCGGTCCGCATCGCCGCCAGCATCCCGCTGAATACCTGATTCTTGTCGCGCAAATCCTTGTACATCGGGTAGGAGTAGTAATCCCCGGAATCTCCTCCGAAAGCGCTCATCGACCCGGAGAAGCTTCCATGCCAGCGCAACCGCACCAGTTCCTGCGGCTTTTCGACCGGGAGCACGCGCAGCAGCACCTGATCGAACATCGTGAAGATCGCCGTCGTCGCCCCAATGCCCAGCGCCAGCGTCACAATCGCGGTCACCGCAAATCCCGGCGACTTTCTCAACTGCCGCAACGCGTATCGCAAATCTCCCA
>DASYYN010000144.1:0-2535 GCA_035933815.1 Acidobacteriaceae bacterium | reverse complement strand
TCGGGGCGGTTCACGCGCAGCCCGTCGGCATCCCGCCCGGCCTTTAGGCAAATTGCGTCGTCGTTATCGGAAATATCCGCATGCTCGACGAGCACGTTTCTCGACGAATCGATGTCGATGCCGTCGGTGCTCGGCCCGCGTCCGCCGACGTTGTTGCGGATCGTGACGCCATCGACGTGCACATGATCGGAATAGCAGATGTGCACGGTCCAGAAGCCGGAACGCGTCAGCAGCGGCCCGCTCAGCGTCACCTGACTCGACTTATAGATCTGAATCAGCCGCGGACGTTTCGCGTCGTAATCCGCCGCCCAGCGCAATCCCCGCGAATCGTACTGACGGCGCAGCGCCCAGTAGCCGTCCCACCACACCTTGCCGTTGCCGTCGATGGTGCCCGGGCCGGTGATCTTCACATCCTGCTGCTGGTAGACGTTCACCAGCGCCGCGGGCCAGGTCATCTCAATGCCTGCGACGCGCGTGGGCATCAGCGGATAATCGTCCAGTTTCTCCGACCCGATCAGCGTTGCGCCCTGCTGCACCTCAAGGGTGGTGTGCGACTTCACAAAGACGGAGCCGCTGAGATAGGTACCCCGCGTCAGCAGCACCGTGCCGCCTCCGGCCTTGGCGGCCGCATCGAGCGACGCCTGGATGGCTTTTGTATCAAGGGTTGTGCCGTCGCCCTTCGCGCCGAAATCCTTCACGCGAAAATCGCGCGCCCAGAGCGCGGGCGCGGACGCCATGGCCAGCGCGAAAAGCACCAACACGACTCGGCGCGCTCCCATGCTTCTATTTTCCTGGCGCGATGAACACAATCGCGTCGCCATCCGGGTCGGCAATGGACACCTCTCGTCCGTGTTTTTCAGGCGAAAATCCCAGCGCGCGCAATCGCGACTGCGTCTTGCTCAGATCGGGCACGGAGAAAACCAACCGGAAATGCAGCGAACTGTTCCGCGCTGCATCGGGGCCGAGAAACTCGATGCGCTGCTCTGATCGCTGCTCTGATCCGGGCAGCGCCAAAGCTGCGTGGCCGCTTTCGAGTGGCGGCTTCCCTGCCGGCCGGAACGACAGCTTGTCTACATAAAACTTCGTCGCGGCCGCGGGATCCTGCACCGGTATGCCCACCCCGGCAATCGTCTCCGCGACGCGATCCGGCCCCAGATGCTTGCCGCGATCGAGCGTGTGCCGCGAGCCGGGCATGTACTGCGTGTATTCGATGTTCTGCGTGGCATGCGACCGCAGGTCAGACGCGTCGCCTGGCTCGTCCGGCCCTTGCAGCGTGAAGAGCAGGTTCCCGGCACCCGCGCGCTTCACGGGTGTCGGCGCGAGCCCGTGCGCAACGTAGTCCTGGTAGAGCGCGTTGAGATCCGGTGACTCAAAGCAGATGTGCATGAAGCCGACCCAGTCGCCCGCGTTCTTCCGCGGATACAGCTCGATGAACTGCCGGTCGTTGATCTTGAAGAAGGCCTCCGTGGGCGTGCCGCCGCGGTCCATGGCGAAGGCTTCTTCGAATCCCAGCTTGTGAAAGAAGGCCCGCGACTGCTCCAGGTCCGCCACGCGGATCGCCACATGCGCGATGCTCGACAGAGTCGCCGCGGACGACTGCGCCTGCAGCGAAGAACTGCACACGGCCGTCAGAGCCGCAAGCGCCAGGAACCCACCGGTCTTCATTGTCCGCACCGCCTCACTGTTGCCTGTTGCCTGTTGCCTGATCACTGCTTTTCGCCACTTCCACCGCGAAGACATACGTCGGCCCAAACATGTTCGAGCGGAAGATGATCCACTTCATATCCGGCGTGAAGCTCACGTTCGGCTCCAGCCGGTAATTGTGGCGCGACATGTTCACCAGCCGCTCAGCGTGAAAGACACCGGGCTGAATGAAATCCGGCTTGTTGATGCCTTCGCCGGTGATCATCTGTGGATGGAAGAGGTAGAGCCACTCGCCGTCGGGCGCATGCGCTACCTGGCCGGGATCGCCGCCATCGCCGCAGAAGAGCGACTCGTCGCGCGTGACATTGAAGTGAATCGACCACTCGTTGCGCTGCATGTGATACGCCACGCGGCGGCCCGTATCCACGTTGTAGCTGGCCAGCCAGAAATCCTCGCCCTTGGGCGTCTGCCAGTCGTACCAGAGCGTGTGGCCGTCGTGTCCCCAGAACTCATGTCCGAAGATTTCCATGAACATGGTCCGCTTGTGGATCATCGTGTTGTGCGTGCCGTCGGTGTGAATTGTCCAGATGCGGTCCACCTTCTGCCAGGGACCTTCGTGGCAATACATCAGCAGGTCGGGATCGGTGGGCGAAAACAGCAGGTGGTTGACCCAGTCGGTGCTGTGCAGCAGAGTGCGCATCTTGCCGGTGCGCAGATCGATGACGAACAGCACCAGCGGCAGATGCGCCGCGAGCCGCTGCTCCATCATCTGACCCTTGTTGAGCGGCTGCAGCAAGCCCTGCGGCTGCTGGCCGCCACGCTGGTTCTGCGGGGCAGGCTCGCGCGGAGCGGTGTAGGGCGTCCCTTTGCCTGCGTTGCCCTCGATGTAAG
>DASYYN010000124.1:0-9785 GCA_035933815.1 Acidobacteriaceae bacterium | reverse complement strand
CACTTCCGGATCGCCGCCGGATAATCGGCGCACTCGCCGCCCGGCTGCCCGATCCGCTCCACCCGCCCGGAGACGAGCACCTTTTCCTCCGGCATGTCCAGGACGCGGAATTTAAAGGAGGTGCTGCCGATATTTGGGATCAGACATTTCATTGTTGACGGATTATGACCGAAGTTGGATGATATTCCATAGTTCCTGTCAGAGTCAACGCTAATTTTTGAATGATTGTGACGTAGAACACCAAGAAAGAGCCAAAAGTGAGAGAATCGGCACCAAGTCTTACAACGCGCGAGGGCGTACCCTCGGTCGAGCGCATCGAGGAACTGGGCATCGTTGGCGCCGGCGGCGGCGGTTTTCCCACCGCGGTCAAATTCCGCACCCGAGTCTCAATGCTCATCGCCAATGCCGCCGAGTGCGAACCGCTGCTCCACAAAGATAAGGAACTGCTGCTGCATCAGGGCGAGCCCTTCCTGCGCGGCATGCGCGCGGCCATGGAGCTGGTCGGCGCACGCGAAGGAGTGATCGGAATCAAGGAGAAGTACCAGGAGATCATCGAAGCGCTGGAGCGGCAGGTGCCGGCCGGCGTGCGCGTGGTGCCGCTGCCCGACGTTTACCCCGCCGGCGACGAGTTCATCCTCGTGCACATGGTCACGGGTCGCGTGATTCCGCCGGGCGGCCTGCCCAAAGACGTGGACACCGCCGTAGCCAACGTGGAAACGCTGATGAATATCGGCCTCGACCAGCCGGTGAGGCACAAATACCTGACCGTCGCCGGCGCGGTTCATCATCCGGTCACGCTCAAAGTCCCAGTCGGCATCAGTATCGGCGAGGTGATCGAGGCCGCCGGCGGACCAACGGTGGTGGACTTTGGCGTCCTGCTCGGCGGCGTGATGATGGCCAAACCGGCGCCGGGCCTGGACACGCCGGTCACCAAGACCACGGGCGGCATTATCGTGCTGCCCATATCGCACGCGCTCATCCGCCGCCACAACGCGCCGTGGATTCACGTGGAGCGCGTCGGCCGCTCGGCCTGCGACCAGTGCCGCTTCTGCACCGAATTCTGCCCGCGCTTTCTGCTTGGCCATCCCATCGAGCCGCACCGCGCCATGCAGTCGCTGGGCTTCAGGATGGGCGCAGACGCCATGGTCTCCACGCTCTACTGCTGCGAGTGCAACCTGTGCACCATGTACGCCTGCCCTGAAGATCTCGATCCCAAGAACGTGTGCGTGCAGTGGAAGCCGATGGCGCGCGAGCGCGGCCTCACCTTCAAAGGCTCACCGGAATCGATCACGCCCCACCCCATGGCGGAATTCCGCCGCGTGCCCATGCGCCGTCTCATTGCGCGCCTGGGCCTCGGCGAGTTCAACAACACCGGGCCACTGGTCGAATACGCATTCGCTCCGCGCAAAGTCACGCTGCCGCTGAAGCAGCACGCCGGAGGGCCCGCAGTTCCCGTGGTGAAATGCGGCGAGCGCGTCCGCGCCGGCGATTTGCTTGCCGCGCCGGAAGCCGGCAAACTCGGCGCCCGCATTCATGCGAGCATCGACGGCACGGCAACGGTGGGCAAAGAAGCCATCACGATCGACGCGTAACGGGGTAACGCGGGCGAAAGCGATGAAGCAGGAAGGAATCTTAGAGATGACTGAAATCAACTCTATCGGACTCATCGAGCTGTCGAGCGTCGCCACCGGCTTCCTGGTGGAAGACACCATGCTCAAGGGCGGATCCGTGCAGCTTTTGCTGGCGCGCAGCATCTGCTCCGGCAAGTTTCTGATCGTGGTAACGGGCGACATAACGTCCGTGCAGGCCGCGCTGCTGGCCGGCGCCAGCGTAGCCGGGGCGTCGCTCATCGAACGCCGCCAGATTGCGCGGGTCCACCCGATGGTGCTGGCCGCCATCTCGCAATCGGTCGAGATCGACCCCAAACAGCTCCGCTCCGTCGGCGTGGTTGAAACCTTTTCCGCCGCCAGCATCATCGAGGTGGCGGACGCCGCCATCAAGGCCGCCGACGTTACGCTGCTCCGCGTTCATCTCGCCATGGCCCTGGGCGGCAAGGGATTCGTCGTCATAGCCGGGGACGTCGCCAGCGTGCAGGCCGCCGTCGATGCCGGATCGAAAGCCGCAGCCGAAGACGGAATGCTGGTGGGCCGCGGCGTAATCGCCGCGCCTTCGCCGGAACTCTTCCGCGAATACATCTGAAGCAGAATTTCGCCGGCCGGCAAAGCGGCGGCACGACCCGCTCGATTCTTCAGGACTGCGTATCGGTCGGGCCCGGCGCCGTTCCCACAACTTCTTCGATCTCTTCCGCTTCGGCCCGCTTGGCCAATATGGACGTTGCGAACCCCGCGTGCGCCAGTACCACGAACACAAGCTCAAAGCGGAACTGCAGCAGTGTCGTTGCCCATGCAGGAGTGCCCCACGGAATCGCCCGGACTAGAATCGCCACCACGCTGATCCAGCTGACCACCACACCCGCCACCGGCAGGCGGAAATAAACCACCAGCGCGACCACCTGGGCGGCGAGCAGGAATGCGAAGTAGCGTACCAGGTGGGCAAGCGGCGAGTGCCAACTCAGCATCGAGGCGAAAATCCACTCCGCAAATCCCAGCGTTTGCAGGAACATGGCAATGAAGCACAGGTTAAACACTGCCTTCAGCACCGTTGCTGATGCCCATTTACTTGCCATGCCTATTCTCCGGGTCTTCGCACACCATTGTAATGCCGCGTGGCTTGATTTAGGCCATCGGCTTCACCCGCTTTTACACTCCCGTACCGAGTCGCGTATTTTGGTAATCGAGCTTCCGCCGTCCGAACGTCACATCCGCGCGTCTCGCGTGACCGGCGAGGCCCCATCCGCTTTATTGGGAGAGATATGAAAGACCTGCCGCACCGGTTCCGCACCGCAATCGGTTTCTTTGCAGCCGTTCTATTCGGCTTCTCTTCATCCGCTGCACAGCAGAGCCACTGGGTTCGACAAGATTCCGGCGGCAAGCTCCTGTATACGTACACTTCAAAAGGCGACCGCATCCCCGATTTCTCCTACGCCGGCTACGAAGGCGGCGGCGTAGCGCTTCCCAGCATCCCCGCCAAGCGCACCATTAAGCCCTCCGGCGCAGACGATTGTGACGCCATCCAGTCCGCCATCGACGCCGTCTCCGCGCTGCCGCTTGTCAACGGTTTCCGCGGCGCGGTCGAGCTCGCCCCCGGCACATTCCATTGCGGGCGCACGCTTTCCATTACCGCTTCCGGCGTAGTTCTTCGCGGCGCCGGCGACGGCAAGAACGGCACCACCATCGAAATGACCGGCTCACCGCACCTCGCCCTGCGCATTGCCGGCCATCTTCAGCAGACTGACCTCGGTTCCAGCACCTACATCACCGACGCGTACGTCCCAGCCGGCACATTCGTCATCCACGTCGATCATTCGGCCAATCTCCATCCCGGCGACCTGCTCCTCATCCGCAAGCCCGTCACGCAGGCCTGGATCAAATTCATGGGAATGGACAACATGTTCCGCAACGGCCGTCCCGAGCACTGGATCCGCGCGCCTTACCTCGACGTACGCCGCCAGATCGCCGCAGTGAATGGCAACACGATCACTCTCACCGTCCCGCTGATGGACGACTACGGCGCGCGCTTCTTCGACGGCGGCCATGCGCTGGTCAGCAAGATCGACCTCAGCGGACAGCTTTCCCACATCGGCATCGAAGATCTGCGCTTCGTCGCGCCCAAACGCGTAATCGCTCTCGGCGAACCTGCCTTCGGCGGTCTCGCGATCCGCGACGTGGTCGATAGCTGGCTGCGCTCCGTCGCGCTCCTCGACACGACCAACGGCATCAGCATTAACTCCGGCAGCGAGCGCATGACATTTCTGAAATGCAGCGTGGTGCAGGAAGCCGCTGTCACCAGCCACGCTAAGCCCGCCGACTTCGCCTGCAACGGATCGCAGATCCTTTTCGATCGCTGCAGCGGCAGCGGCGACAGCACGTTCTACATTGTCACCCAGGCGGGCGAGCAGGGACCAGTGGTCGCGCTCAACTGCCGCTTCCTCGGCAATGGCGCGATCGAGCCTCACCAGCGCTGGTCCACGGGCCTGCTCATCGACAACTGCGACGTCCCCGGCGGCGGCATCGACCTGATGAACCGCGGCGAAATGGGCTCCGGCCACGGCTGGCCGATCGGCTGGAGCGTGGTCTGGAACTCATCCGCGCAACGCCTGGGCATGAACCAGCCACCCGGCTCCTATATATGGTCCATCGGAAACCGCGGCCAGCAGACCGACCCGGCCTTTCCTGTTTTCGACGGCGGCCCACCGCGCGCCCCGCTCCCGCCTGCTACCGTCGACTCGCCAGGCAAGCCCGTGCAGCCGCAGAGCCTCTACCTGGCGCAGTTGAAAGAGCGCCTCGGCAAAGCCGCATTGAAGAACATCGGATACTGACGGACTCTCGCGCCGCCCGTTCGCCATTTCGAGTAATCTGAAATCAGTCCGCTCCTCATGCCCGCCCTCCAGGACCAACTCGACGAGATCACCGCCAACACGCGCACTCTGGTGCAACCCGAACGCCTGGCCGTCGGCGAGCGCGCGGTCGAAGAGCTCTTCGCCACCGGCATCGAAGACCATATCCTCCCCGCCGGAGGCCTAGCCCCCGAATTCGCACTCAAGGACTCCGGCGGCAAGCTGGTGCGCAGCGCCGATCTGCTCGCGCTCGGTCCCCTGGTCATCAAGTTCTTTCGGGGCCGGTGGTGCCCTTATTGCATGACCGAGCTCGAAGCCTGGCGCGATCTCTACCCGCGCCTGCGCGAGCGCGGCGGCCTGCTGGTCGCCATCAGCCCGCAAACCGAGCGCCAGAGCGACTTCATGGTCGTCCAGCACCAGCTTCCCTTCCCGGCGCTCACCGACCGCGGCTGCGCGCTCGCGGAGAGATTCCGCCTCGCCTACACCGTGCCCGATTACCAGCGCGACTACTATCTCTCCATCCTCGTGAACCTGCCCTTTGTGAACGACGAAGCAAGCTGGCGACTTCCCCTGCCGGCCACTTATGTTGTCGCGCGCAATGGTCGCATTCTGTTCGCTGAAGCGCATGCTGACTTCCGCGTGCGGCCTGAGCCGGAAGAAGCACTCGCCACAGCTCTCGCCGCCTGCCGCCGCTGAACACTGCTCGTCCGCCGCGCTTGACACTCCAATCCCGCCACCCCGGATAATCGAAGCCATGCGATTGACCGGGCTTTTCGCGCTCTTCTTCTGCGCCGTCACCGCCTGCGCGCAGCAGGCTATTCCGCTGCCGACTCCGCCTACGCAAACCGGCCCCGCTGCTGACAGCTTCCGCTTCGTGTCCGACGGTCCGCGCGCTCTCGGCTGGTCGCGCGCCGATGTGATTCCGCGAAAATATTTCCACGAGAATCTTCCCGCGCTCTTCGAGCGCACGCTCACGCTCGACACGGAAATGCCCGAGCGCGCCACGCTGCGCTGGATCTTCACCGGCCCGCACGCCGGCTTCACCGTGACGCTGACCGCAGACAAGGTCCAAATCGCGGAACGCTATTACGATTCGATGGCCCTCTACACGGGCGAGGGAAACTACCCCGAAAAAACCGTCAGCACCGTCGAGCGCCAGTTTGAAGGCCACGCGCAGTCGCTCACCGTCGTCGCTGATTCGCACCTCGCCGTCCGCGTGCTCGTCAACGGCGAGCAGTTGATAGAAGCCCCGCTCACTTTCGACGTCACGCGTCATCAGCTCATGCTCGCCGCTTCGCGCAGCGCGCACGACGTGGTCGCGGGCACGCTGGTCGCGCCTGAAGTGCAGACAGCCACTGTCACCATCGATCCCGGCCAGATCTTCCAGACCATGCTCGGCTTCGGCGGCAGCCCCAGCATCACCAGCTACGACGAGCTCAGCCCCGCCGGCAAACAGCAATACTGGCAGATGCTCAAGCGCTACAACCTGCTTATCTCGCGCGAATACCCCATGGGCGAAGCGCTCAAGCCCGACATGAGCAACCTGGCGGATCCCAACGACGCCACGCCCCATTACTACGGCGACAACTTCCCCAACAGCGAACTCACCAGCTTCGATTACAACAAGCACATCCAGCAGATGGGCGGCAGCATCATTTACGAGCTCTGGGCGCTGCCCACCTGGGCCACCGAGCCTTACCACGGCCCCAGGGTCATCGACACGTGGAACAAAACTGTCCGGCAGGTCGCGAACCCCGAATCCTACGCGCGCATCATCGTCGAATACTGCCGGAAAGAGCAGGCCGCCACCGGCGCGCCGCCCATGATCGTCGGTCTCGAAAACGAAGTCGACCAGCCGCCCGCGGTCTTTGACGCCATGGCCGTCGCCGTCCGCAAGGCGCTCGATCAGGCGGGATTCACGCAGGTCAAAATCCACATGGCCGACGCCAGCTACATGGCCAAGGGCATCCAGCGCGCGCTCGACTTGCGCAAGGATCCCGCGGCCTGGCGCGTCATCGACTATTCAGCCACGCACGAATATGACTTCCAGGAATTCATGGCCAACCCCGACATGTACGACGCGCGCATGAATGCCATGCATCAAGCCGCCGCCGGCAAGCCCTACCTCGCCACCGAAATCTGCTTCAACGACGCGCACTATCAGGAGCTGTCGTACCGCATCGCCTTCCAGGCCGCGCAGCTCTACTACAAGAACCTCACCACCCTGGACGCCGAAGCCATTCTCTACTGCTGGACGCTGCTCGACGTGGAGCAGCCCAGCTTTGCCGGTTCGCGCGCGCTCATGGCGCCCGACCGCACCAAAGGCTGGATACCCGTCCCGTCAAGCTTTGAGTTGCGCGTGCTCGGCGCCTACAGCCGCCACATCCTCAAAGGCATGAAGCGCGTCGGCGCAAGCACCAGCGATCCCGATCTGCTCACCACCGCTTTCACTGGCGAAGGCAATGAAACGCTGGTCATGGTCAACCGCGGCACGGCGGCGCGCAAGATCACCGTGAACGGCGCGTCGCACCCGTGGGCGGAAATGGAGCGCACCGGCCTTGAAGAGCCCAACGAAGTTTCAGCAGTCCCGGATCAGATCATCGTGCGGCCCGGAGAGATCGTCGTACTGTCGACGATCAAGGCCGAATGAACGAACGCGATCGGAACCATGAGCGACGCCATCGCACCCTTTGCAATTCCGGTGCCGCTTAAAACTTGTAGGAAACTCCTACCAGCGGCGTAGGCCGGCTGCGAAGCCCCGTATTGTTGATCTGAATCAGCCCATTCGCGGAGAGCACCAGGTTGCGGTAGGGATTCCACTTCATGCCCACGCTGGCATTGTTGATGGTGTAACTCGTGATCCCCGATCCGCTGGCCGGCAGCGGCGTCGACACTCCGGAAACGGTGACGGTTCCTTCCAGCAACTGCGGCGTGTTGAGGAACTGGCTTCCCAGAATGTCCGCGGCCAGCGTCACCCTCCGGCTCATCGCCCAGTCGGCGCCGAGATCGTATTGCATGCCGCCGGGCAATGTCTTGTTGCCTCCCGACGTCCCGGTCGGATTATTCAACTCGGTCGCGGTGTTCCACTGAAAACCCAGCTTGGCGTGGGGAGATATCTTTCCCAGGTACGAATAGACGAGGTAAGGGCTCATTCCCCACGCGCCCGAGCCCAGCAGGTTCCGGTCGTCTCCGCTGGGCACGCGCAAGTTCATTCCCACCGCAAACGAGGCGCGCTCTCCCGACCAGATCTGCCCTTTTCCGTTGATGGTGATGTCGCCCACGCCGCTGGCGGTTCCCGCCGAATACGAATCCGGATTCGAATACGGCCCCAGTACCAGTTGATTGCTGGAGTTTACCGTGTAGGAAGTCGAGTGTTGCGTGGCCGCTCCCAGGGACACGTACTCCACCGGCACAATCACCGACATGTCCACGCGATTGGTGATCCCATACGTCGCCAGGGCCAGGAACTGGTCGATCTTGAATCGCAGGTTGGTTTGCTCCGTGGTGTAGGTATTGCTCACCACGGTTGTCGTTCCGGGCTGGTAGGCGGTTGCCTCAAAAGCGAACGGCAGGCTCTTGAGCGAGAAACCGTCCACGTCGGTAAACACAAACTGGCTGGCGGCAACCCCGAGATAGAACCTGCGCTTTCCCACCGTCTGCGCGCGATCGGTGAGGATGGGACCCAGGTTGTTGAAGGTCTCCGGAACGCCCGCATGATAAACAACCACCGCGCCGGCAGAAGCAGTGGCCAGCGGCAACTGGCTCACTTGAGTCGCGATGCCGATATTAATCGCCTGCGCCACCTGGTATGCGCCCAAAGCCCCGGCGCTGAGTCCTGAGCTGCCCCCCAGTGACGTGTCGTTCCGGAACAGCCCCGTCGAAAACGGGAACTCGCAAACGAGCTTCTGCGATGCCGGGCCGTTCAGGCAGTTGATCTGGCCCATGGCAGCCGAACTGCAAAGCATGATTAATAGCGTGAGTTGTACAATCCGTCGATTCATCAGTATCCCTCGCCAGTAAGCTCAGGTTCTCCCGGCTTGCCGGAACATCTTGCCCCTTCGCCAGCCCATCTCATCCGGTCTAAAGTTGAACATTGAGTTGCAGCACCGCCTGGTAAATCTGGCCATCGCTGCCGGTCCCCACAACCAATACGTTGTAAACTCCGGGCGGCGTTTTCCCTCCTCCGCTCCCGCTGGAGTTCGCGGGCAGCGTCTTGAACGATCCGCCGCAGCCGATCGCCTGGAAGGCCACAACGCAGATCACCGCGATCACCACTAGCCGGAAGAAGACTGATCTTGACGACTTGCGCCCGCCGATCAGCCCCAGCAGACCGAAGAACGGCAGGCCCACGAGTCCGGCCATCCATAGATCCGTGTGCCGCCCATTGGCCGCCGTGGTAGTGGTGCTGCCGCTGGTGCCGATGGTGATGGCGACCTGGCCGGCCTGGGCCACATTGGATGCGGGAATGGTGGTGGGGTTGAAGGAGCAGGTAATGCCCAGGCTCGCCGGCGATACGCTGCCGGTAAGGTTCGGCCCGGACACGCTCTGGCATGCAAGGTTGGAAAGCGAAACACCAGCCGGCAACAGGAAGGTGAGATTGCCGGTGTTCCCCGTGGTCGCGCCCGAAACCAGCGTCAATGGACTCGATGCCGAGCGCACGATCACGTTGAACGCCGGGCTGCTGCGCTTCAGGCCCGTGGTCGGATCCACGCCATTCACCTGGACGCTGAAAACTCCAGCGCTGGCCTTGGTGGCATCCATCACCAGTCCCGTTGCGCCCTGCGCCCCATTGCCGGCTACTGCAAGGCCGTTCGATGCCAAGTTGCAAAGAGGAAGCGCCGGCGACGATGCCGGCGAAAACACCGCGGTCACCGAGCACGTCAGCGCCAGAGGCTTGCCCGAGGCCGTGCTGAATCCCTGAATCGAAATCGGCGCCACGCTCATGGTCTGCGGCGTAAACAGGTCGGAGCTGCTGGTATACCCCTGCGACACTTCCACCGGCGGCGTGCTCGACACCACCAGCGCATAATCCTGCACCGTTTGCGGCGGGGTGGCTACCCCGCTGCTTGTCAGGTAATTCGGATCGTTGCTGTACACGGCCAGAATCGTGTCCACCCCCGCCGTCAGCGAGCTGGTCACGCACGTCGCCTGCCCGCTGGCCGAATTCACCGCAACCGGCGTCGGACATTCCGGCAAAGTAAGCCCGTTGTTTGTAAAGGTCACTGATCCTGTCAACGGCACCGATCCCGCATTCGGCATCACCGTCGCCGTAAATGTAACCGTGTCGTTCACATTGTTGGGATTCGGCACTACAGATGGATTCACCGAA
>DASYYN010000097.1:0-12381 GCA_035933815.1 Acidobacteriaceae bacterium | reverse complement strand
GCAGTTCGCACGCAATCGCCGCCTGCCCCAGAGAGATGCCGCCGTCGTTTGCGGGCACGATGCGCGGGAAGAAGACCGCAAAGCCCTGCTCGCGCAGCGCTCGCAGGCACCCCTCGAGCAGCAGCGCATTCTGGAAGCAGCCGCCGCTCAGGCACACCCGGTCCAGCTGCAGCGCGGACCGCATCCGCCGGCAGACCTCCACAATGACCGCTACCATCGTCACGTGAAACCGCGCGGCAATGGCCTGCTGCGTCTCTCCGTGCTGCACCTCATCCACGATCTGCCGGATCATCGGCCGAAGATCCACGTCCGCCGGGTTCGCGCCGCATATCGCAAAATCGTAGGGCTCCTGTGGACGACCGCTCCACGCATCGGCTGCGGCCTCCAGCGTCATGGCCGCCTGTCCTTCGAACGACACGGAATGCCGGAGGCCGATCAGCGATGCGACGGCATCGAACAGCCGGCCTGCCGAGGACGTCGGAATGGTGTTCACGCGCCGCTGGAGCATGGTGTCGACCACCCGGAGCCGGTCCGCTGGCGCCATCAGCGCCCATCGGGCATCGGGTGGCATCGTGCCGAACGTATCCAGCAGATAACTCCGCGCCACGCGCCATGGCTCCCGCACTCCTGCATCGCCGCCTGGCAGCAGCACAGGACGTAAGCGGGCATATCGGTCGAATCCCGCCAGGTCCGCCGCCAGGAACTCGCCGCCCCAGATCGTTTTGTCGGTCCCGAAACCTGTCCCGTCCCATGCAACGCCGATTACGCGCCCATCGAGCCCATGCTCCGCCATGCAACTGGCAATGTGCGCGTGATGGTGCTGCACGCCGATGCGTCGCATGACAGCCATCTTCAAAGCCTGCTGCGTGCTCATGTATCCCGGATGCAGATCGTGGGCGACCGCGGTTGGTTTCACATGGAAGAGGCGGCACATACGCTCCAGCGTCTCCTCGAAAAAGCGCAGCGTTTCGAAATTTTCCAGATCCCCCAGGTGTTGACTCGGAATCGCAAAGCCCGCGCGCGTGAGGCACAGTGTGTTCTTCTGCTGTGCGCCGCAAGCCAGCACTTCCGCTTCGCCCCGGCCCAGCCAGATTGTCTGGGGAGCGTAACCGCGCGCCCGGCGCAGGAGCATCGGCGCACCTTCGATCACCCGCACGACGGAATCGTCGACGCGCGTGTGAATGCGCCGATTGTGATGCGCAAAGATGTCCGCAATGCCTGCAAGCCGCTCCTCGGCCTCCGCATTCTCCGTGACGATCGGCTCTTCGCTGATGTTGCCGCTGGTCATCACCAGCGCTGGCGGCGTGCCCCATCGCTCGCCGACGATGCGGAACAGCAGATCGTGCATCGGCGTGCAGGGCAGCATCACGCCCGTGGATGGATTCCCGGGTGAGACGCCGTCGGCCAAATCCGCATCCGGACGGCGACGCAGCAGCACGATGGGCCGCTCCGGGCTTAGCAGAGCTGTTTGCTCTTCAGGCGAGACGAAGCACAACTGCTCCGCTGTGCCGACATCGCCGACCATGACCGCAAAGGGCTTTTCGCTGCGCCGCTTGCGCCTTCGCAGTTCATCCACCGCAGCTCGAGAGCGTGCATCGCACGCCAGCTGATATCCGCCGAGGCCTTTCCAGGCGACGATGCCGCCCTTGAGCAGCACATCGGCCACGCGCTCCAGAATGGCGCGAGCGCTGTCGCCGTGACTCGCGCCGCCACCGGGCTCGTGAAGCGTGAGCCGGGGGCCGCACACGGGACACGCATTGGGCTGCGCATGAAACCGCCGGTTCGCGGCATCTTTGTACTCTTTGCGGCAGTCGTCGCACATGGCGAATTCCGCCATGGTCGTCATCGGCCGGTCGTACGGAACATCCAGGATGATGCTGTAGCGGGGGCCGCAGTTGGTGCAGTTGGTGAAAGGGTACTCAAAGCGCCGGTTGTCGGGCTCATGGCTGTCCGCCAGACAGGCTTCGCAGACGCAAATGTCCGGAGGGACCAGAGCGAAGGCCGATCCGCTCCCTTCGCTCTCGCGAATGACGAAGTCCAGGTCGCCCGCGGGCGGAATCTCCGCCCGCTCGACGGAGGCGATCCGCACCAGTGGCGGCGCCTCTGCGGGCAATGCGGACACGAACGATTCCACGGCCGCCGGGGCGCCCTCAACTTCGATAAAAACGCCACGAGGCGAATTCAGGACAAAGCCTGCCAGCCCCCGCCGTCGCGCCAGGTTGTAAACGTACGGACGGAAGCCGACGCCCTGCACGACGCCGAGCACGCGCAGCTGAAGGCGAAATGGACCCGGGTCGCAAATGGCCTGCCGCCCCTCCGTTCGATCAGCATTCGATTATCCGGCGGGCGGCCGCTACCGGAATGCGATATCCGTCACACACGAGCGGGCCCGCGCTTCAGGCCTTCACGAATTCGAGTTCCAGGGTGATCGCCACGTCTTCGCCGACCAGAACCCCGCCTGTTTCGAGGGCCGCATTGAAATTCAAGCCGAAATTCGTCCGATTTACCTTCGTTTTCGCGGTCACGCCCACCCGGGTATTGCCCCAGGGATCCTTCGCCGGCGGTGTCGGTCCTTCCACCATAAACTCCACCTCTTTGGTGGTGCCGTGCACTGTCAGCGGACCAGAGACCGTTAAGCTGCCATCTCCTTTGCGCGTCACGCGCGACGACTTGAAAGTCATCGTGGGGAATTTCTCGACGTCAAAAAAGTCGGGGCTTTTCAGGTGTGTGTCGCGCTGCGGATCATGTGTATTGATCGTCGAAACGTCGATTACCGCTTCAACATGCGACTGGGCGAGATCGCTTTCGTTGAAGGTAAGGATCCCGGTCACGCCGGTAAACTGCCCGCGGACGCTCGAGATCATCATGTGTTTCACGCGGAACTCGGCGATCGAGTGGACCGGATCGATGTTCCATTTGCTGACTACGGTTGCCGAAGCAATAGCTGGTGCGGTGCTCATCCCTGCAATCCTCCTGCTTTATTGGATTCGCCCGCATATTAGTCGTTGCAACAAATGTTTCGGGATTTCTGTTATTTCTCGATGGGCCTGCAGGCCTGCAGCTCCCGGATGAGCTCCTGCAGCCTCTTTGGCGCAAGATGGCCAAGCTGGCTCCGATGGAGGTCCTGCATGGGGCCATCCAGCCGGCTCAGGACGGCCAGCCCCTCCGGCGTGATCCGCACCAGAACGCGGCGGCGGTCGGTTGCATCGCGTTCCCGCCTCAGCAGATCGCGCTTTTCCATGCGGTCCAGCAGGCGCGTGATGTCAGGATCTCGCGTGATCATCCGCTCAGCGATTTCCCCGCAAAGCAGGCCTTCAGCCGCGCCGCGCAGGATACGCAGCACGTTATATTGCGCCGGTGAAAGATTGGCCTGCTTTAGCAGCTGGGCGGGTCCGCGCGACAGCAAGTCGGTGGTGCGCGCCATCTCCACGAACACCGATTCTTCCAGGGACGGACGGGCAGGGGATCGCGATCGGCCTGGCTTCGGCATCCAGAGCTGAATCTTAGTTGTGGAAACAGATATGCCGCAAGCGGGTGCGGCGTTCGGAAACCGCTATTCCTGAATGCTGAGCTGGTCCCCTGGCTCGATGCGGCACGCCTCAATCTGCCCGGGAGCGAGTTCCAGCATGCTCCAGGTCTTCAGGCTGATGCTGGTTACGCGCCATGGCACGAGTTTCGGCCATACTTTCAGTACGCGCAGATCGCGGTCCAGCGCGACCACGTCGATTGGGAAGGACATCCCAAAGGTGTGTACAGATGAGGAAGGGCGGATCAGTATCCCGCAGCCGGGGTCCAGTCCGCGCTTTCCGAGAAGGCCGAACAATCGCGACAGGGAGGTGTCGGCGAGACCGATTCGCGATCCGACGGTTACAGCCTTCTCAGGAATGGTGACAGTAACGAGTTTCATAGAGCCGCGCCCGACTCGCGTCAGGCAGCGCTGGTTCTCCCGCGCATAAAGCTCCGCAAGGCAGACGTTCACACCTGCGGCATTTTGGCCACACAGCGAAGTTCCGCCCCGCATCCGGTCCATGCGGGACAAACCCAGTCCGGCGGTTGTTCTAATGAAACCGTCCGACTACGCAGCCTTCTTTCTGCGGAGAATAATGATTCCGAGCACGACGACTGCCAGAATCCCCGAGATGACACGAATGGTCATGTTGGCGCCTCTCCTTTCCGGTACGCGCTCGCGCACCTGTATTCGCAGCTCACTCCCGCAGTCGGCCTACTTGAATAACGTGGACAGACTGATGATCGCGGGCCCCAGCAGCACGATAAAGATGCAGGGAAAAATGAATAAAACCAGGGGAAACAGAATCTGAATTTTTGTCTTTACCGCGGCCTCTTCGGCCTTCTGCTTGCGGCCGAGGCGAAGTTCCTCGGCATAGCGGCTCAGCGCGCGCACAATTGGCGTGCCGAACCGGTCTGTCTGGATCAGCATCGAGACCAGGGCGATAAACTCCGGCAGCTTGGTGCGGTCGGCCAGCCCCTGCCAGGCTTCGAGTCTCGGCTTTCCGGCGCGTTGCTCGAGGCCGATTTGGTTGAACTCTTCGTTCAGGTCCGGATAGCTGACCGCGATCTCCTGTCCGATCCGCAGCAGCGCCTGATCGAGGCCGAGTCCCGCCTCAACGCAAATGGTCAGGAGGTCGATTGCATCCGGAATGCCGCGCTGAATGCGCTTCTGGCGGGCGCGCACCATGCGCGTCAGCCACATGTCCGGAAGCAGGTAGCCCACAGCCGCAAGGCACAGGCACCAGAACATGGTGTTTGTCCGGACAAAGGTGCCGGCAATGATCCCTATCAGCGGACCGATGAATCGCGCTGCAAAATAAACGTCGAGCTTGTTCGACCCCTTCATGCCGGCTGAGACAAAGCGCTGGCGCAGTTTTTCATCCTGTTGCAGGCCTAGCCTGGCCCGAAACGCGCGCGCCACATCGAGCAGCTTCTCGCGCGCAACTTCCTTCGCTCGAACCGTCCGCTTGTCCGGCCGTTCACTCTTGACAATGTCAAGGATGCGTCGTGCTTCCTCCGACGGCTTGAAGAACCACGGCGCGCCGATCAGAGTCACAACGCAGAAGATGCAGAGCGAAAGCGCGATGAAGAGGAGTGTGTTCATGGTGGTCTACACTTCGATCTTGTTGATGATCTTGCGGATCCAGAATGCGCCCAGTGCGATGAACACGAGCCCCGCGTACAGCATCTCGCGGCCAAGCTCCGTCGTGAACAAAGGCTTGGAGTAACCGGGATTCGTTACATTGATGAGCGCCAGCATCACAACCGGAAGCAGGGTCAGAATCCAGCCAGTCAAGCGTCCCTGTGCCGTCTGGGTGCGGATTTCACCGTGAATGCGCTGCCGGTCGCGAATGACGCCGACTGTGCGATCAAGGATCTCCACCAGATTGCCGCCCGTTTCGCGTTGCACCAGAATAGCCGTCACCACGACCCGCAGATCCTGCGACGGCACACGATCCAGCATCTGCATGAATGCATCGCGCAGCGGCATGCCAAAGTTCTGCTGCCGGAATACCTCGGCAAATTCCGAAGCTGCCGGCTCCGGACAGCCTTGGGCGATCAGTTCAATAGCCCCCGAAACCGAATGCCCTGCGCGCAGGGCGCGCGCCATCATGTCGATGCCCTGCGCCAGGGCATCGTCGAACGCCTTCATCCTGCGTGCGCGAAGAAAAATGATTCGGATCCAGGGAAGGGAACCGGCTGCCAGCGCCGCCGCAAGCTCCACCACGAACCATGGGAAAACGACCACCATGATCGCGAAGCCCACCACAGCGCATACCAGCGATTGCACCAGCACCACGGCACCCGTTGTCTTCGCGCCGGATTGCAACACGTAAGTATTGATTCGCTGGGCAGGCCTGTAGACTTCGAGCGCCTGATCGATCCACCCAAAGCGCGAGTCGGCGGTTTTACGGAGCAGCTGCGATGCTTCCATCGGGAGCTCTCCGGGCATCTGGTTACGCGATGCGAGCGAAGAGAGCCTCGAGTGAACCGCCTTCACCTCTCCGCTGGGAGCTGTCGCAATCATGATTGTGGCGATGGTCAGCACCATCACGACCGCGAAAACAACGATCAGAAGCATGGGAGACATCTTGGCTACACTTCCTGGGAGTGATCCATCAGGCCAACGGGCAATGCAATGCCGGCTGCCTTCAGTTTCTCGCCGAATTTCGGAACGATACCGGTTGCGCGGAAGCGGCCTCTCACCTTGCCGCCTTCGCCTAATCCCTCTTTCTCAAACACGAACAGATCCTGCATGCTGATCACGTCGCTGAAGGCGCCGGTCAACTCCGAAATGTGCGTCACGCGGCGGCTGCCGTCGCTCATACGCGCTACCTGCACGATCAGGTGGATGGCCGACGCAATCTGCACGCGAATGGCTTTTTCCGGCAGGCGGATGTCGCCCATCATGCACATGGTTTCCATACGCGACAGGCCGTCACGCGGTGTATTGGCGTGAATCGTGGTCAGCGAACCTTCGTGGCCGGTGTTCATGGCCTGCAGCATGTCCAGAGCTTCCTCGCCGCGGACCTCGCCCAGGACGATGCGGTCAGGGCGCATACGGAGGGCGTTGATCACCAGTTCGCGCTGGCGGATCGCTCCCTTGCCTTCCACGTTCGGCGGCCGGGTCTCCAGCCGTACCACGTGTTCCTGGCGAAGCTGCAGTTCGGCCGAGTCTTCAATCGTGACGATGCGCTCCTTCTCCGAGATGAAACTGGAGAGGCAGTTCAGCAGCGTGGTTTTGCCGGCGCCCGTTCCGCCCGAAATAACGATGTTCAGGCGCGCCATTACCGCCGCGCGCAGAAGATCGAGCATCGGCTGCGTCAGGGCCTTGTTCCCCAGCAGCTTTTCGGCGGTGAGCGGGGAAGACCCGAAACGGCGGATCGAGAGGATCGGTCCGTCGATCGCCAGTGGGGGAATGATGGCGTTCACGCGGGATCCGTCCTTCAGACGGGCATCGACCATCGGCGTCGACTCATCGACGCGGCGTCCTACCGCCGACACGATCTTGTCGATGATCTGCATCAGGTGACGATTGTCTTTGAACGTCACGTTGGTGCGCTGCAGCACGCCGCGGCGCTCGACGTACACCGCGTTGTAGGTGTTCACCAGAATGTCGTTGATGGTGTCATCCTGAAGAAGCGGCTCGAGCGGTCCCAGCCCGAACAGTTCATCCAGCACCTCGTGCGCGACGCGGTCGCGTTCCGTCGAGCTGAGCGGAATCCCCTGTTCGGCGATCACCTGCTGAATCACAGCAAACAGCTGCTGCTGACCGGCGCGGGTCTCCTGCGCCTCGCCAAGCTTTTCCAGGTCGAGCCGGTTGATCAGCTCCTGGTGCACGGCGGATTTTAGTTCCTGCTGCTCCTTTTCGCGGATCGGGCGTGCGTTGCCCGCGTTGCGGAGGCCCGGTCCTGCGCTGCGCAGGACATTCGGATCAGGTCTGGAGACGTTAATGCTCAGGTCAGCCATGGTTTACTTATTCCTTTTCTGGCCCCAGGAGAACAAGCCCTTCTTCGCGGGCTGGGACTGCTTCAGTCCGTCTGACCCGGTAATTATGGCGGCCCACTTCGCAAATTGCGAGGTGTATTCCGTCTTTCTGTCAGCCGAAATCGGTTCGCCTACGTTAATGGATCGCAGGCATTCCTGATAAGCATTCGTCAGCCGGACTTCCACCGGTACCCGAATGGCTTTCTCAATCTGCTCGATCGCGATCGCGCCGTGTGAAGAGTAGCGGTTGATGATCACGTGCAGGCGGGCCGAAGTCGATTCGTTGCGGCTCAGGCCGTCGATGTAGCGCGAAAGATCCCGGATCGCGCCGATGTCCGGGGTCGCCACCAGATAAATCTGGTCCGAGCGATCCATGACGGCGAGACTGGCTTCTTCCAGAGAGGTTTCGCAGTCCAGAATCACGTAGTCGTATTCGCCGCGCAGAAACTCCAGCGTGCGCTCCAGCGCATCGGGATCGATCACTCGTGAGGGATCGTGGGACTCCGGCGATGCCAGAACTTCCAGACCGCTCGAGTGTTTGGCGATAAATCCGCGCAACAGCGCGGAGTCCAGCCGGTTCACATTCCGGATGAGCTCGTCGAAGTGGTAGCGCGCACCATCCAGCCCCATATAGAGGCAAACGTGTCCGAACTCTGCATGATTGTCGATCAGCAGGACGCGCTTGCTGTGCTGAGCGACAAGGAAGTTGGCCAGGTTGACCGCGATCGTGGTGGTGCCCACGCCGCCCTTGGCTCCAAAGAACGAAATGATGTGCCCCGTCGAGCGGCCGCGGCCCATCGTCGCCGACCAGGCGCGCTCCTGGCGATCAAATGCGTCGGCCAGCTGCCGCGGATCCAGCGGCTTGCGGAGGAACTCGTTGCAGCCTGCGCGCATCGCCGCCAGCAGCAGATCCGGATCGTTCCGGCCGGAGATGGCCGCGACGAAAATCTTGCCGTGGAAAACCTGATTCAGATAACCCGCCGCATCGATCGCAGCGCGCGGGTCGCGATCGAAGTCGATCACTGCAAATACGGCGTCGGCGTTCTTCGTTTCCGGTGTGATTGCCGCCCGCCGAGTTGCCGACAAATACTCCTCGACATTCTCGTGGGTCACGGACCACGGCAGTTGCGTGGCCGCCTGCACAATCCGGTCCATCAGGTCGCGGTCGACGGCGACCGTCATCAGGCCGACGTTCAGGGTTGGCGTGTTCTCAGACTGTTGCATACTTATCTCGCTCCCTGGCCGGCCTTGGGGACAAAGGTTTTGTCGAATTTCTGCGGGTTGAGGAAGGGAACAGGCTGCGCCGGCTGCGTCGGATGCGGCGTCTCGGACAGAGGATCGACCAGAGTCGGGGTTACGATCACTGCCAGTTCCGATACCGAATGCGACGAGCTCTTCGTCTGGAACAGCTTGCCCAGGATGGGTATGTCGGCGATGCCGGGGATCTTCTCCAGCGAGTCGGTCGTGCGATTATCCAGCAGCCCGGAAATTGCGAAGCTCTGGCCGCTCTTCAATTCAACCTGAGTATCCGCGCGGTGGGTAATCAGGGCGGGAACGGTGAAGCCTGAAACCGTGACGGCGTTGGTGAAGTCAAGAGAACTGACCTCCGGCGAAACCTTCATCTGGATTGTTCCGTCCGGCATAACATTGGGCGTGAAGTCCAGTGACACGCCGAAGGGGCGGAACTGAATCGTCACCGAGGTGAATCCGCCCGTGCCGCCCTGAACGACAGGGAACGGAAATTCGCCGCCCGAAAGGAACGAGGCTTTCTGGCCGCTCACCGTGGAAATGGTCGGCTCGGCCAGGATCTGCAGCACCTGCTTGTTGATCAGGTCCTGAATAGCCACGCCGGCTCCCTGCTGGCTGTTGTAGTAGAAGAGATTCAGCAGGCTCTGCAGTCCCAACAGGCTGGAAACGTTCGCGTTTGCATTGTTGCCGGTCTGCGTTTGCGACTGTCCAACAGTGATCGCTGGGAACTGCCCTGTCGAAGCGTTCACTGTGTTCTTACCTGCTGTGAAGAAGTCGAACCCCAGCTGTTGCGCCCGCGACCTGTCGATTTCAACCACCCGGACCTTCAGCCGTACCTGCGGCGGGTGCTGCAGGCCCACAATCAGGGAACTGACGACGTTCTTCGAGAACTGGGCGGCCAGTTTATTCGCCTGCTCGGCGGCCGCCGGGTTGGACACAGTCCCGCTGAGGGCAATCTCATCCAGATTGCCCTCTACCTGGATGTTCTCGTAGGGAAGGGCATTCTTCATCGCGGTGCGCAGCGGTTCGAGGTCCAGATTGGAGATGACCTGATAAGCCTGCGACTGGCCGCTCTCGTCCCAGAGCACGAGGCTGCTGAGCCCCGGCGCCTTTGCAGTGACAACGATCTGATGTGGGTTGGAGGTGACCGAGTCCAGAATGTCGGGATTGCTTACGTACACCCGGCGCAGGCGATCCGTCGTATTCACAAACATCGACTGGCCCACACGCAGGTGCAGCGTGTTGCTGACCAGGGTAGTCTCACCGGGATTGGTAGCAGCAGCGGGAACCTGCTCAGCGGCTGGAGCAGGAGCAGTTTGCGCCTGAACCCCGAGCAGCGAAACGGCGCAGAATACGGCCGTAGCTACGGCATTAACGTGCGTTCGTAATGTGCATTCTCGCCCAGTCATTCTCTTCCTCAGTTGAAGCTCTCGGTTGTGTGCGCCTTGGTGCCCAAATCGGTTTCCACCACCCATGCTTTCGGCTTCGGAGCAGCCTCAGGGCGCGCCACTCTGGCAACCGCCGCCCTGGGCTCCTTCGGCGCCACTCCGCCTGCCAACTCGGTCACATAGACCGGAGTTGTTTGCGCCGTCGCATTATCTCCACCGCGGCGCAGAACAAAGTGAATACTCCCCTGCGCGGCAGCCAGCACCGCCTTCTGGGCATCCTGGGGCGACAGCAGCAGCGTCACCACGTCCACGTTGGCTGGCTTTCCCGAGGGATCCGGCTGCACTTCATGCCCGACGGCCAGAACCTCGGCGTCCTGCAGAACCGTCGCCGTGATCGGATCCGGCATTGTGGGCACAGGCTTGTACGTGACCAGCACGTCGACGTGGGTCGCCGGCATCAGGAATCCGGCAACGCCGACCACCTCATCCGACCGCAGCGCGATCGCGCGCATTCCCTCCGGCACTCTTCCCGAAAGGCCCATGCCTGCGCCTGCGGCTGCCAGTTCCGAATCCAGAACCGGCTGGCCGGCCTGCAGCGGATAAAGCGCCACGCGTCCCACCAGATCATCGGCCTTCACGAAGGAACCGGCCAGCGGGTTGGCCCGCGGCCAGCTGATCATGGTCAGGTCTTCGCGCTTCAGAATGTCACCGGGATTAACCGGATGAGCAGCGGCTACATACTCGATTGGCGTCTGAACTGCGGGCGCCGCGGTGCGCGCCATCTTCCGGTAAATGATGAACACAGCAGCACCGGAGATGACCAGCGCAACCAGGAGAGCGAGGATGAATCGGCGAGCCATACGTTTACCTTTGGACTACGGTCATGCAAAGCACCATCGCGCTGCCCGCGGCAATGGCCAGCGCATAAGGCAGGCGCAGCGTGCGCGCATTGCCCACGTTGAGATCCGGATGCGGCTTCAGTCCTTCGTACCGGTGATGGACCGCGATTGCACCCACGTTCACGATGGTCTCCCTCAGCTGACCCCGCCACATTGCCAGTCCTACCGCCATTGCTCCGCCCGCCAGCGCGGTCAGGATCAGCAGCCAGGCGACGTGCGGCAGTCCTGCCACGCACGCCACTGCGGTCATCAGCTTCACATCGCCGGCGCCCATGCCGCCCGCCAGCCAGAAAACCAGAAAAATAACGAAGGCAATCCCTCCCGCAGCAGCAGCCTGGCCCAGACCATGCCAACTGCCTGTCAGCATGTGAAGCAGAAGGCCGGCAAGAACTCCGGGAAGAGTCAGAAGATTGGGAATCCGGCGGTCTCTGAGGTCGAACGCCGCTCCCACGAAGGAAAGCCCGAACGCGGCAGCCACATACAGCAGTTCCACGTGATAGTTCGACATTCCGAAGTTCCCCAATGTGCCCTCCTGCCTTACTGATCGGAAGGGAGAGCGGAGCTCTTACCAAACACTCACCCGGTCAACCGGTTGGGGGAGGGCCAGAACGCCAGCCCACAACACGAAGACTCGCCTGGCTACAGAGCGGCCGCCCGGGGCCCCGTTCTAATTCCTCCGGGCACAACGATACGAACCAGGCACAAGGAGACTCTCCCTGACCGGCTGCATTACCCAAGTGCGGCCAGGAGTCTCAAATTACCGTTTTCGGTCTTCTTCGATTACCGGGTTTTGGTAATCGAGTATACACACCTTCCGAAGGCGGTAAAGGCTAAATTTCGATCATGGTTATCGAATGCGCTAATGCCGCTTGCAGAGCCGGTTTCCCTCTGCCGTCAACAGTTTCCATCCAGCGCAGAGGCCGCGCATTCTGCTGGTTCGTCCGGACCGGCCGTCCGCCGAAGCGAACGGCCAGAACCTTCCGAACGGTGAACAACGCCACACGCTGCTCTGGGAGATCAGCAGGAACCAACTCCCCAGGTCAGCCGATGGGTTACAGGCTGGTCGCGATGTCGCCCAGAACGCCGCTGACCTTCGTGCCAACGCTCGTCAGGGCGGTGATGGCAACCAGTGCGATCAGGGCCGCGATCAGAGCGTACTCGATCAGGTCCTGGCCGGACTCGTCTTTCAGAAGGTTCGTCATAAGCTGTTTCATCTTTAGGTTCTCCTCAAGGAATTGCAGCCCGGACTGCAATGCGCACCCCGTTTGTCCGGTCTGCGTGGTGTATTCAACCTTGCGATGGAAGGCCCGATCAGGCAATGACCATTAAGTGTTAGAACTTGGTACTTT
>DASYYN010000075.1:0-3241 GCA_035933815.1 Acidobacteriaceae bacterium | reverse complement strand
CTGCTGGGTTGGAGCATCGGCGGAAGCTGGCGCGATTACTACAACCAGAAGGCTGATTACGGCCTCAGCACGCACGACATGCCGGTAAGCTTCGTCGAGGCCTGGTACTATGAACTGCCGTATGGGGTGGGCCGCAAATGGGGAGCGCAATCTCCGCAATTCGCTCGTCAGACGATCGGCGGCTGGAACGTTTCCGGCGCCGTCCGCTTGACGAGCGGCATGCCTCTGTGGATCCCGGTGCAATGGGCGGATGGCATGAACCACCTTGGCAACTACGGTTTCCCGGGGAACGCGTTGCCGGACCTCGTGGGTAATCCGATTCCGAAGCATCGGAACGAGAATAACTGGATCAATCCCGACGCATTCCAGGGACTCTCCTCCTCGGGCTCCGGAGGCTTGGTGACTTGCGGCAAGGATCCTAACTGCCAGCCCTTCCCATTCCGGTATGGGAACGAACCGCAGCACTACGGTACGCTTCGCGAAGCAGGCTCCAGAAACGTCGATCTGGGCGTCTCCAAGGATTTCGGATCTGAGCGATACAAGGTCCAGCTCCGCGGCGACTTCCTTAACCTGTTCAACCATCCCGTTTACGGCGGTTCCTGGAACATCACCAACCACTTCGGCTGGGGCCCGATCGGTCTGGTTCAAGGCACTCGCAACGATCCGCGTAACATACAGGTCGCTCTGAAGTTCATGTTCTGATCCTGTCGTTACGCAGCCATGGGTTTCGGCCCACCTTGGGCCGAAACCCATTCTTATCTCAGGCAGAGATCCGCCATTCCCCGTCCAGGCTAGTGATCGCGCCATCGATTTCGATTCCCTTGCCCTCTGTTGTCGAGCCATGCAGCCCGCGAATTTCCACGTTCGGGGCATTCCCGGAATGTTCGCGGATTTGTAAACTAAGGCCACCTTTCCTAAATGAGTTCCCGGTGATCTCTCCCGGGGGAGGTCTATGTTCGCGGAGCTGAAGCGGCTTTTACACCCGTTCCGGCGAGGGTTCGCCTGGTACATCGTATTCACCATGCTGCGCCAGGGGCTGGCGCTGGGAGGCGGTTATGGGCTGGTGTTGCTGATCCGGACCTACGAGCACAAGCCTGCGCAATCAGTCCTGCTGGCGCTGGGCGTTTTGCTCGGCTACAAACTGCTGCTGGACACGATGGATCAGGTGATGGGCTGGAAGTTTGCTCGGCATGTGAGCTATCCGCTCTTCCGGCAGTTGAGCGTGAACGTCTTTTCGAAGATGCTCGCGCTGGACCAGAAATGGCATCAGGCGGGCAGCAGCGGCGCGCGACGCGGCGAGATCACCAACGGGGTGAGCAAATTCGCGCAGACCAGCGAGAGCGTGGCCCGCGAAGTCTTCCCTCTGATTGCCACCGCGATCCTCAGCCTCTTTCTGCTGCGCCTGTATGTGGGCAAGCCGTTCTGGCTGGCGATTCTGCCTGCCGCCTGCGCGGTATTTTTCTGGCTGGCGTACGAAGAGAACCTGCACTGCGTGCCCTACCGCGAGGAACGGTATCGGCGATATGCATCCGACTACGCGCTGAGCATCGAGTGCATGGAAATGCATGCCGACGTGGTCCGATACGGCCAGGAAAACCGGGTCGAGCAGAATTATGGGCAGATTCACGAGGAAATCCAGAGGAACGGGCTGGCGGAAGTCAGGATTCAAACCTGGTGCGGGCTGGGCAAGAACCTGGTGATCCTCGCACTGCAGTGCTACCTGCTCTGCCACTGGATCGGGCTACTGCAGGCGCACCTTCTGGACGGGGCGCTGCTTGTGTATTTGTACATGTTGTCTGACCAGCTGTGCGGATCACTTTGGGGATACGCCGGGATCTGGGCGCGGGTTACGGAAGCTTGGGAACCGATCCGGCTGTTCCTGAAGATCAGCTCGGCAACCTCCGCTTTGTCCGAGGCGCCGTCAGCGATGCCGCTGGCGGTTCCGGCAAAGGTCAGTCTGGAGTTTCGCGATGTGGAGTTCCGCTACCGGCCAGAGGAGCCGGTGTTGAACCGGCTGAGCCTGCGCGTCGAAGCCGGCCGGAAGGTGGGCTTTGTGGGACGGACGGGCTGCGGAAAATCCACGCTGCTGAATCTGGTGGAGCGCCTCTACGACGCGCACGCGGGCACCGTCTTTGTCGGCGAGCGTGACGTGCGCGAGTGGCCGCTTAAGCAGCTCCAGCGGATGTGCACTTGTCTCTCGCAGAATGGAGGCGTCTTCTTCTCCGAGGCGACACTTCTGGACACGATTCGCTTCGCCAAGCCGGAGGCTTCGTTTGCGGAGGTGGTGCGTGCGGCGCGCCTGGCCTGTGTTCACGACGAGATCATGGCGCTGCAGGACGGCTACCAGACAAAAGCCGGCGAACACGGAAAAAACCTCTCGGGCGGGCAGCGGCAACGCGTGGCCATCGCCCAGGCGCTGTTGAGCTTCGACCATCCGGAGAAGAAGATCGTGCTGCTGGACGAGTGCACGAGCCATCTGGATGCGGAGACCGAGGCGATGGTGCTGAACAATGTATGGCCTCTGCTGGAAGGCAGGACGGTGGTCATTGTGACGCATCGGCCAGCCGCTATCGAAAAACTCGTGGATGAGGTTGTGGGTATACGCGAAGGATGCGTAGCCTGGCGTGGCGCCGCACCGGAATTGGAAACAGCGTATTCCTGGTGAGCGGGACCGACTACTCTAATGACTCTATCGAGTCGACATGATAGGCGCTGCGAACGGCGTACTCACCTTGAGCCCCACCGGCCGGTGCGCCTGGGCGTGTGCAAAGGCAGCTTTCGTCGCAGTCAGCTCATCGCCCTGCAATTCCAATCTCGGCGCCCGCACCCGCGAGGTGCCCACGCCCGCCTCCTGCTGCACCTGCTTGATCAGTTGCACAAACTTCGGAACCGCGTCCATGCGCAGCAAGGGCAGGAACCACCGGTATATCTCAAACGCCTCTGCCGTTCTCCCTTGGCTCGCCAGCCGGAACAACTCCACAGATTCACGCGGCAGTGCGTTTACCAGCCCGGCAATCCATCCCACCGCTCCTGCGGCAATTCCTTCCACAATGGAGTCGTCCACGCCCACCATCACCGACAGCCGCTGGCGGAGGAGGCATCGGATCGCCGTCACCCGCCGCACATCCATCGAGGACTCCTTTACAGCTTCCAGGTTCCCGTGCTCGCTCGCCAGTTCCGCAATCTGTTCGGGCAGAAGGTCTGTTCCATACGCCACGGGGTTGTTGTAGAGCATCCCCGG
>DASYYN010000028.1:0-19214 GCA_035933815.1 Acidobacteriaceae bacterium | reverse complement strand
GCCCTCGAAGTCGATGGGATTCTGCGTGGCGAAGACAGTGAAGAACGGAGAGAGTTCGTAGCGGACGCCGTCAATGGTGACCTGCCGCTCCTCCATGCATTCCAGCAGCGCGGACTGCGTGCGCGGCGGCATTCGGTTGATCTCGTCGACGAGCAGAAAGCTCGAGAAGACGGGGCCGCGGTGCAGGATGAATTCCTGGGTGGCGAGGCGGAAGATGTTCGTCCCCAGGATGTCGGCCGGCATGAGGTCGGGAGTGGACTGCACGCGCTGAAATTCCAGGCCGAGCACCCGGCCCAGCAACTTCACCGAGAGCGTTTTGGCAATTCCTGGGACGCCCTCGACGAGCGCGTGCCCTCCGCAAAGAACGGTGATCAGGACCTCATCGATATAAGAGGCCTGTCCTGCGATGACCTTGCCGAGTTCACGGCGGCCATGCTCCAGCAGGGCGGCTGTGGCCTGCAACTGTGCGGATACTGCGATTCTCTCTTCCAAGTGGGTGTTCCTTTAGCGCAACGAGGTTAACTCACGTTCAGCACGCTGCAGAAGAACAATCAGCCGCAGCGCAGATTTTTCGTTCACCGATGAGCCGGAGGTGATTTTCTCGGCGGACTCGAGTACGTTCGCGAGCCCGGGATCGGTCTGTGGATACCGCCGCATCATGCCGGCCATCGCAGCCTCGGGCGCCGCCTGCACGGCGATTCCGGCGGTTCGCTGCAGGCGCAGGCGAAACGCCTGATACGCGACTGCAACAGCGATGTTGGTCGCCGCCGCCTTGCGATAGAGCGACCCAAGGGAGCGGACAAATTCCAGCGGCGCCGCCCGGCGGACGATGGGATCGGGCCGCAGAGGACCGCTGCGGCGCGAGAAGCTGAAGAGCAGCAGCAGCGCGATGATGGCGCACTGGCACCACACCAGCGGCAGAACGGTTCCCGACGCGTACGACCAGATCGAGGGCAGCGCGCCGTGCAGCGACTCATCCCATACGATTTGCGTGCCGGCGCGCGGGCCAATGCTGTTGAGCAGCAGCGCCATATTTCCGGCGTCGGCGATGTTCGCGTTTTCGAGCGGCGAGGCGCTTGACCACCAGACGACCGTGCCTTTGCCGGACGGCCAGGTTACGACCACCGCGTCGTTGCCGCAGCGGTACGCGACTTGCTGCAGAGGAGCTTTGCTGGTCCAGATTGCGCGTACGTCGATGCGAACGTTGCCGGAGGACGCGAGGCTGCTGAGGCCCACTGGATTCGCGTCGCAGGCAGGACGCGCGGGCACAAATCTCATTCGAGCCTCGTCGGACGGCAGAACCAGAGCGCCGCTGAAGCCGGTCACAACGACGCGTCCGCCGCGTGCGAGGATCTGCCGGACAGCGTTCTTCGCGTCCTCGTCCCGCTGATAGAAGGGGTCGGCGAGAATCAGCGTGGTCTGCGGAGCAGCGGAGTTCGCAACCTGCGGCAGGGAGTCAGTGGAGCGGGTGATGCGGTATCCGAGCTTTTCGAGCAAAAGGTAAGCGGCATGCGCGCCGTGCGGAGCATTCGAGTCGCTCGCAGGAATACCGGTGTCCTGCTGCGCCGGTCCCAGGAAGACGAGAACCACAATCAGCAGGACCGCCGCGCATGCGCTGACGATGACTACTTGCCGATCGCGACGGCTGAGGATGGAGAGCCGGCTCATGCAACCAGCCTCTCGGTTACGACTCTGGCTTCCTCGTAATCGCGTTCGGCAGCGATATCGGCGCCGTACCAGAAGCGTTCCAGCGTGCGCGTGAGCTGCAACAGATCGTGCTTCGATCCGGACTGAGATTCGAGCAGCGCGAGGTATTCACGGGGCGTGCGGGTGCGGTCCGGGCGCCATGCTCCGCGTCTTTCCATCGCAGCAATAGCCGCCCAGTACAGGCGATGGATCGCTTCGCGCCATTCTTTCTGCGCGGCCAGATCGCGTGCCTCCGCCAGCCACACCTGCCAGTCGCGCAGCGCAACTGCGGCATCCCTGGCTCGCTCGCCTCCGTCGGCAATCAGCAGACGCTGGCGGCGCGCCGCGCGGGAGAACCACAGCAACAGGCCTCCGCAGGAGCCGAGAATGAGCGACATCAGAAGCACCTGGCTGAGCCAGTGCGTGGGGCTTCCACCGGTGCCAAGCCTGTCGAGGCGCTCCGCAAGCCAGGTGAGGAACTGGTCGCGCAGCCGCTGCCAGAGGTTCGCGGGCTGCGGCTGCGGGAAATCTCCGCTCGCGAGAATCTGCCGGAGAACGGCGCGATCCTGCTGCAAATCCTGCGGCGATTCCGAAGTGGTGGCGACGAGGCTGGCGAGGTCCCGGGCAAGACGCTCCCGGGCCGCGGCCATCTTGTCCTGCGGAGCTTTGCCGGCATGCGCCTCAGTCAGAGCGCTGCGGAGCCAGTCGAACTCGACGGTGCGCAAGCCGGAGGGCAGGCTGACGCGGACATCCTCGCCCACAGCTGCGGGATCGCACGCGGCTTTGCCCGGAGCCGCCGCACAGGCGCTGACTAGCGATTGCAGCGACGTCAGCCGATCCTGCAGCTGCTGCGGAGTGCAAAGGCGCGGTTCTCCGTGCAGGGGCAGAACCGCAAGGAGCACCAGGAGAGGGACGGAGCGGAGCATCAGACCGGAAGGGGAGCCGAAGGATCGGCGGAGAGACCGGAAGCATCGGCGGCCTGCTGCATCATCAGCTCGATGTCGTATCCCTCCTTGCGAATGCGGGCGTCGAGATAAATCACCGTCAGGCCAATGCCGTAGATCGGAGAAATAAGGGCGGTCACGACAAAGCCCATGGCGAGTTGGTACGCCAGCACTCCCATGGACACCTGACCATGCGCCCGCGCGAGAAAAATGAATGTCGGAGCCATCAGAGATCCGACGAGGATCATCTCGATGACATAAACGAGCAGCATCAGCAGAAAAATGCGCCAGCGCAGGCCTTTCGAAAGCGAGACGCTGCGTTTCAGCGACTGCCAGACCTTCAGGTCCTCGACGACGCAGGCGGCACAGGATAGCGCATAACGGCAGAGCAGCCACACGCAAATCGGCAGCGCCACCACAAGGAGCAGGCCGAAGGCGGCGGTCCACGCGAGCATGACGGTCGCTTGCGAGGAGATACCGGGGATGAGAAACACTGCAGCCAGCAGGCCGGTGACGATGATGAGCGGCCAGAACGCAAGGAATCCGATAACAATGCTGAGCAGAACGAAGCGAAACCAGCGCGGCCAGATTTCCCGATAAGCGTCAAAAATTCCTGTTGGCCGCCCTAAATGCAGGGCCATGATCGCCGCTGTAATCGCCGCAAAGACCAGGGAGTAGGCCAGCAGCGAGAACCCGATATTGAGCAGCACACTGGAGCCCCGCAGGACAGAGGCGACCGCGTGCGCGGATCCATGGGCGTTGAGGTATCGCAGCGAGAAGGTCTGCAGCGTGACTCCCGCGGTTCGGACAGCAGCGCCGACTGTTGCGATCCCGACAAACATGCCGAGGCGCGCACGAAAGAACTGAAAGGTCCGATCAAGAACCTCTCCGGCAGACAACGGGCGCAGTTCAACATTCATCGAGGGGCCGCTCTGACTGAGTGCGCACCAGCTTAGCACTTTCAGTCAAACAGGCACACTTATTTCTCGTAATGCGAGGCGCACATCGATTGAGGCCTCCGGGTAGGCAAGTTAGCCTCCGCGCCGCCCTCCGGCAGAGACCGGCGCTACAGCTCCTGGCGAAGCAACTGCGGTCTTTCCCGGGCCAGCTGCACGATCAGTTCGCCGAACAGCGTATTCGCCCATGCGAACCATGCACGCGTGAACTGCGCTGGATTGTTCGCGTTGAACGACTCGTGCATGAAATCCGTTCCCGCCGTGGTGTCGCGCAGCCAGCGGAGACACTGCAGGATTTCACGGTCGTCCGCGGTGGTGAGGGCGCGCAGCATGATGCCCATCGGCCAGATCATCCCGAGGCCGGTATGCGGGCTGCCTGTACCCTGAGCCGCCGTTCCTGTAAAGAAATATGGATTGCTGCCGCTCAGCACGAAGCGCCGGGTGCGCTGATAGATCGGGTCGCGCACATCGCAACAGCCGAGATACGGAAGGCTGAGGAGGCCCGGCGCATTCGAGTCGTCCATCAGGAGAGCATTGCCGTAGCCGTCGACTTCGTAGGCCCAGAGATTGCCAAATTCGGGATGCTGGACAGCTGCGTATTGGGCGACTGCGGCCCCGACGGTCGTCAGCAGCGCTTCGCAGCCAGCGGCAAGGCTAGTGTTGGCGGCCGTTGCGGCGTTGATCTCCTGGATCTGGCGGATTGCGCGGAGGGCGAAGAGATTGGCCGGCACGAACAGTGGATAGATGCACGCGTCGTCAGAAGGCCTGAACATGGAGAAGATCATGCCGACGGGGCGCGCAGGATTGCCGTAGCCATCGAGGGGTACGGTGTCGGAAGGAATGGTCGTGAGGCGCTGGAAGTGATACGGGCCATGTCCGTGCAGACGCTGCTGCTCCTGGAAGGTGGCAATCATGCGAGCGGCGGCGGCCTGCCAGGCAGAGCCGAAAGGGCTGGTATCTCCGGTGGCGCGCCAGTAAGCATGGGCAAGCCGGATGGGATAGCAGAGTGAATCCACCTCCCATTTGCGCTCGGCCACGCCTGGCTTCATCTCCGTCTTGTCGTGAACGGCCCAGCTCAGCGGCGGATCGGAAAGTTCGCGGGTGAACGCATTCGCGTAGGAGTCGATGAGGATGCACCGCGTGTGGCGGCGAATGACACCGGCGATCAGGCGAGCCAGCGCGGGATCGTCTTTGGCGAACCCTACGTAGGGATGCACCTGGGCGGAGGAGTCGCGCAGCCACATGGCGTCGATATCGCCGGTGATGACAAAGGTGTCGGGCTGGCCATCGACGGTGCCGGGAAAAACTGTGGTGTCGAGCGTGTTCGGGAAACAGCGCTCGAACATGGCGGCGAGGACAGGATCGGCGATCTGCGCTTTCACGCGGGTGATGACGTTTTCGATCGCCAGGCTTGAAAAGCGCCGATCGGCAACAGCGGGGCGCCCGTTGGCGGGGCTCCACGCAATGGCCGCAAGGGGCATGGGAACGCAGGCCGCAGCGCACGCACGAACGCCACCGGACAGAATGGAGCGGCGCGTGATCGGCCGTGTGTCTCGCATCATGAAAGACGATGATCCCATCTATCGCTGCGTCTTGACATACGCATCGGCGAAACGCAGATACTGCTCCCAGTCAAAGTCCGTGACGGTGTGAATGCCGCTGCGCACGTGGTAGCTTACCCTGCCGAGGACGGGGTGGTTCACCGGCGGCCACTCGGTCGTGGGGAGGCCGGTGCTGCCGAGGAATCGATAGACCGGCGTCACCGCCAGCGCGCCCAGGAACTCGGCCTGCGGATCGGCATTTTCATCGAGAATCGCGCTCGCGATGTAGAGCGGCCGTGGAGCGATCAGCGCCAGCACTTCGTTCTGATCGAAGGGCAGATCCGCGTCGCGTCCGTTGTACTGCTTGAAGTTCGTGCAGAACCAGTAAGGAAAGCGCGTGTTCAGCATCTGCACGGTTTCGCCGTGCACGTCGTGGAACACCTTGGCCCCGCCCGCGCCGGACTCATTGCTGATGACCGCGGCAAAGCGCGGATCGGTGGCGCCAGCCCAGATCGCCGCCTTGCCCAGCCGCGACCATCCGAAAGCGATCACATGCGTGCCGTCAACGAGCCGATCCTGCTCAAGATAATCGAGAGCGCGGCTCATGGCCCAGGACCACGCCGCGATGGTCGAGAAGTTATCGCCTCCCTGGGCGAGTTCCGGCCAGGCGCTGCGGATGCTCTCGCTGTAGCCGTCTTTCCGGTCCGGATCGATGTCGCCGCGATACGCGGTGGCGAGCGCATAACCGGCATCGAGAATCTTCTCCACCGGCCAGCGCTTTGCGTCGATGCCGCGGCACGCCTCTGTGGCGTGGTTGTTTTTCACGCACGACAAGTCGAGGTAGGAGGTGGGTCCGGATTCAACCCATCGATCGGAGATGCGAATGCCCGGATCGGTGCTGATGGTTTCATTGCCCCAGAAGTTCAGTCCCAGGATGACGGGAGGCCGCTTCGCGCGATTCGGCACATAGACCAGCAGGTCCATGCGCGGCCCGTGTTCGTCGCCGCGAAAAAGAATCGAAATCTGCTCGCGTGTGGCTTTGCCGCCCAGCGCGTGCCGATCGAGGTCCATCACGTGGAAGCGCATGCCAGCGGGGCGCGCGGGCACGCGTCCGTACATTTGCTCGGTGAACTGCTGCAACAGCTCCGCTCGTCGCTTCGGCCACTGGGCCGGTGTGGCGACCCGTGTACCGTTCGCGAAGATCAGCGGATCCGGCAGGTGCGCGGGCATTATGGGCTTCCGCGCCTGATCAGGATTGGTCTGCGCAACGGCAGGAGGGGCCGCGGTCATCACGGATGCAGCGACCAGCAGCGCGCCGGCTGCGGCATTCCTGCATAAGCGCTTGAACCCGCGCAGAACTGCAATGTCCGGACCCGCCATTCCTACACATTCCCCTGCCGCATTTGCTCGGCGAGGTGTTCCGATGCTCGCATCGATAACGCCAGGATCGTCATCGTCGGATTCTGCCAACCGCAGCTGACGAAGCTCGCCCCGTCCACGACGTACAGGTTTTTGATGTCGTGGCTCTGGCACCAGGGGTTCAGCACGCTGGTCTTCGGATCGGTTCCCATCCGGCAGGTGCCCAGCTCGTGGATGCTGTACCCCGGCGGATTCGGCTCGTAGTTCTTCGTCAGCACTTCGAAGCCTGCGTCTTCCGCCATTTCGCACGCCGTGTCCACCGCATCCCGCGCCATGTTGAATTCGTTGTCGGTGTATTTGGTGTCGATGTGCAGCACCGGGATGCCCCACGCATCGACCTGAGTCTTGTCGATGCTCACTTTGTGGTCGTAGTGGGCGAGCACTTCGCCCATGATCCCGACCGACATTCCGCTGCCCTTGTAGCTCTCGAGTTTGTCGTGCAGTTCTTTGCCGTACAGCGGAAAGCTCCGCGGATCCATCGCGTGGGTGCTGCTGTAGCAGTTCAGCGCATAGCCGCGAATGAACTTCTTCTCCCGGGTCGTCAGGTTTCGGAAGCGCGGGATCAGCGCCGTTCCCTGCATCAACTCAGGACTCGTCCTCCCGTCGCGGGCTTCGGGAACCGAGCACACCATGCCCGCGCCGTATATCTGATCGATGAGGTAGTGCCCCATCACGCCGCTGGAATTCGCCAGCTTCGAGTTCAGCAGCAGCCGCGTACTCTCCAGCGTGCCCGCGGCCAGCACCACCACGCGCGCCTTCACCGACATCTCGCGCCGCGAGAGGCGGTCGACAAAATGCGCCTCGTTGATCAGGCCCGTCTTCGGATCGGTGCGCAGTTCCCGCACCACGACGTTGGGAATCGCCTGCAGCTTCCCGGTCCTGAGCGCATCGGGCAGCAACAGATTGATGGAGCTGGCCAGCCCGTCGATGCCTTCGGCCTGCCGCGGCTTGCAGACCGGGATGCCCCGCTTCGCCCCGGCCGCGCGCCATCGCTGCATGGCGCCGCACCAGGGGGAATCGTCCGGCACAAAATTTCCATCCGGGTACTGCGGCAGCCCCTCCTTCGTGCCGGTCACGCGGAAGATCTCTTCGACGCGCGAGTAATACGGAGCCAGCTCCGCCAGGCCGAACGGCCAGTCATCGCCGTACCCATCGTGCGACTTCGCCTTCAGCTCGTAGTCGCTCAGGCGAAACGACTGCCGCGACCAGAAGAGCGACCGCCCGCCAAACAACCGCACTCGCACCCAGTTGTATTGCTGACCGGGGGCATACGTGTACGGCACCTCTTTCTCGTCCACCCACGTATTTGCGTTGAACTCATTCGACTGGAAGACATGCGGCAAGCGCCCCGGCTGCTTGAATCCCCGGTACGGCAGCGTGTAGGCCTCACGGACTTCCGTATCTTTATGAACATCGGCTATGGGTCCGGCATTGAGCATCAGGCAAGAGATGCCCTTCTCGGTAAGGATTTTGGCCGCCATTCCGCCCGAATGTCCGGAGCCGATAATCAACACATCCACGGGTTCGCCGCTGATCAAGACTGAGTCCTCTCTTTGGTGGGTTCGTTGCCGTGGTGGGTCGCCGCAGATCGGGCCTCCGGCTTCCGCAGTGGCAGGTACCTGCGGTTCACATCGGGATCTACCGGATACCAGTAGAGGCCCAGGCCGGCCCGCTCTTTCGTTTCCGCCTTCTCGGCGCGGTGCCATGCTTCGGAATTCACGGTCGCTGTTCGAATGTCGCTGTGCGCCACGTTGATGAAATGCGCGTGCGGCTCGTGGGGCGGATGATCCGTCATCCAGGTCCGCAGCCACGGGCGGATCAGCGCGTCGGCCTGCTGCTCGCTGACCGCGTCGAAGGAAATCCCGAATTTCCGGTGCGCCTCCGCATCGAGCCAGTCCAGTCCTTCTACATACATCCGCTGGCGGTCCGGCGGGGAGACGGAGATGAGGAAATCAAGAAACTCCGGTACCGCCGCGTCCAGCGCTCCCGGATAACCGCCGAGCGGCGGCAGCAGAATCTCGCAAAACTGGCGCAAGGTCGACATCTGGCGCGCGTTGAAGAAGAAAGCGGTGGTTTCGGCAACCAGATCGGGCACGAGGGCCGGCAGCGGTAAGGGCTTCGCCTCCAGCAAGCCGCGCATCCAGGGCACCGGGCCCGGCGCCGGGGGCGCCGCTCCGCCTGGCGGTATGGGCGGAGGTGCAGAAGGAGCCACTTGTGCCGGAGCCGTTTGTGCCGATTGACCCAGCAGAGTTTTCGCGCTCACCGATGCGGCCAGAGCCGCCTTCACAAAGTCGCGCCGTCGCATCTTGTACCCCCTTCAGCGATGCCGGAGCCGAAGGCCGGCTGGCACGTGCCCAGCACAGCGAACTCCGTTCGGGTAAACAGCTTAAATGCTGTGCGCAGAAATTGCAGGTTCGTCGTCCGCAGGCCTGGAATCCGCGACGATTCCCCGCAGAAGGAGCACCGGGGAGGCGATGGATGTCCAATTTTAGTCAGTACTTTCGTTACGTGTCTGCCGCCGATTAACCGCCTGTACAGCCTTGCTGGTTTGCACAATAGATTATGGCTCGACGACGTACGTGCCTCCGAGCCTCTACGGGTTTGGGGGCTCAGACATGCATTCAGCATGCGCGGCATTTTCTGCCCCCGTCGACATTCAATGAGAAACCCCTGTCTGCTGATTTGACCGGCAGCGGGGAGCGCCATGTCTTTCGGAGGTCATTATGATTTTTAGATCTAAATTCTGCTCATTCGCCTGGCTGATTGCTTTGCTGTTCGCCGCGCTCCCGCTGCTTACGGCCACACCGGCTTCGGCGCAGACCAGCCTCGGAACGATCAGCGGAACGGTGCGCGATTCCAGTGGCGCCGTCATTCCCGGGGCCAACGTCGTGATGACGAACGAGGCTACCCAGGTAGCGCGCGTGGTCGTCACGAACAGCCAGGGAGCCTATCGCGCCGACGCCGTACAGCCTGGCCCGTACACCATCAAGGTCACCGCCCCCGGATTTGATCCCAGCGAGATCAATCACCTGGCAGTGTCCCCCTCGATTATCACCTCCGAAGACATCACGCTGGCTGTCGGGAAACTCACCTCGGTGGTCAAGGTGGAAGCGGCGAACCCCTCCAACCTGAACACAGACACAGGTCAGCTCGCCGCCACCATCGACAGCTCTCAGATCTCCACCATGCCGATCTACTCGCTGAATCCCGTCGAGCTTGCGCAAACCGTTCCCGGCGTCCAACTGGTGAGTAACAGCGCGAGCGCGCTGAGCAATGGCATCGATATATCAGTGAACGGCACCCGCCCGCGCGCCAACAACTACCTCATCGACGGGCAGGATAACAACGACAACGCCATTGCCGGCCAGGCACTTCAGGCGCAAATCCCGGACATGTTCTCCTCGGTGACTGTTCTCACGAATTCGTACTCGGCGGAATTCGGCCGCGCCGGCGGCGCTGTCGTGAACATGGTGACGAAAAG
The DNA here is from genome assembly GCA_035933815.1 of Acidobacteriaceae bacterium. Taxonomy (GTDB): domain Bacteria; phylum Acidobacteriota; class Terriglobia; order Terriglobales; family Acidobacteriaceae; genus Palsa-343. The sequence continues at coordinate 9,187 of DASYYN010000028.1, read as the reverse complement.
CGGCGCCAATACCCCGCATGGCAGTGCCTGGGACCTCTATTCCGGATCGGGTCTGAATGCCATCGACGGCCAGAGCCGAGGCGTCTCCGGCCAGACCAAGGCTCGTTACGATCAGCATCAGTACGGCTTCACGGTGGGCGGTCCTCTCCTCCGCGACAGGCTTTGGGCCTTCGGTGGAGTGCAGTGGTCGCGTTTCTACGGCAAGGCCACACCGGACATCATTCATCTTCCCAATCCGGCCAGCTACGCTCTGTTGCAGGGGATGAGCAACGCCAATGCGAATCTTCTGCTCAAGTACATCGGTTCCCTCAGCCAGTACATCCCCGCGAACGGGTCATCCCTGTCGCAGAGCGTCCTGAACGAGCCAGGCTGCGCCCCCTGCACGATCGTGTTTACGCCGTACAAGCGTCCCAACCAGGCCCAGCAGAACACCGATACGCAATACACCTCCAAGCTCGACTACCAGATAACCGCCAGCGATCATGTGTCGGGCCGCTATCTCCACGACTACAACGCGATCTCGCCCGACTGGTTCAACTTCGCGTCGCAGCTGCCCGGTTTCGACGCGTATCAGGGGGGGCCGGCAGAGCAGGGCGGCGGGGAATACACGCATATCTTCTCGCCGACTTTCATCAATGAGTTTCGTGCCTCACTGACGCGCATCAACTTCGCATTTGCCTCCCTGCCGGCGACGGTAGCGAATCCGCTGTACACGCAGCCGGTCATGACTATTTCCAACACCGGCCTGCCGCTGCTCGGACCGCAGTCCACGTCGCTGCCTCAGGGCCGCGGTCACGACTCCTATCAGTTCCAGGATACGGTTTCGAAAACCTTCGGACGCAATACGCTCCGTGTCGGAGGCGACGTTTCGCGCGTCCTCGTTCGGGATTTCGTGCCCTTCAATAATTTCGGGTCTCTGTCGTTTACGAAGAGCACGGGCTACTCCGCCCTCAACAACTTTCTGGATAACTACCTCGGCACAGGCGGCAGCGCCTCGAAGGGCTTCGGCAGCAACCGCCTCGATTCGCACCAGTGGCAGATGGCTTTCTTCGGGCAGGATGACATTAAGCTGACGCCGGATCTCACCGCTAATGTCGGCCTTCGCTGGGAGTTCCAGACCGATCCCGAGAACGCTATGCCGTATCCCGCGATCAATCCGGCGACGGTCCTCACCGATCCCGTAACCACCCATTACAAAGTCGCCGAAGACATGAACAACTTCGGTCCCCGGGTCGGCTTCGCATGGAACCCGCATACCGGAAAGGGCATCCTTGGCGACGGCAAGTCGGTCTACCACGCCGCGTTCGGCATCTTCTACGACGTCCTGTTCACGAATATCCCGGATAATTCGCTGGCCAGCTCTCCCAACACGCAGCTTCCGACGGTTCAGGTCACCACTGGCCGCGGCGCCTCCAATGCCACGTCCATCATCGCGGGCATGAAGCCCTCCGCGACGATTAGCCCTCTGGGCAGTGTCCAGTTAGCCGTGAACAACCTGGTGAACCCGCAGACCTACGAGTGGAACCTCGGCGTCGAACGTCAGCTGCCTGGGCAGACGAAGCTCACGATCAATTACGTGGGCGATCGTGGCGAGAAGCTCTTCGCCAACCAGCAGTACAACTACTTCGATCCCGCCACCGGACTTCGCCTTAACCCTGATCGTGGGGCCATTACTGCCCGTGGCAACTTCGCCGACTCGGTATACAACGGGCTGCAGATTGGCGTCACCCACAACATCCGTGGCCTCTTCATCTCGGGCGCTTATGACTACAGCAAGGCTCTCGACGACGGCTCCGAGGTCTTCTCCTTCGACGGGCAGGATACTTCCTACACCTCCAATCTCGCCCCGGGCATGCGCAAGCGCGACTGGGGACCGTCGGTCTACGATCATCGCCACTACCTGGCGCTTACCTACGTCTGGAGAGTTCCGAACGTCCATGCGCTCGGCAACACTGGCATGAACGAGGTGGCTGACATTGTCACCCGCAACTGGCAGTTCTCCGGAGAAAGCTTCTGGCAGAGCGGCGAGTACAACAGCTTCAATCTCTATGGCCTCGACTTTAACGGTGACGGCAGTGGCGCCAATGACCGGCCGCTCCTCGGGAACCGGAAGGCCGGATTCGAAACCATCGGCATGGACGGTTACGCACTTGGCTGCACGGATTCTCCGGGGCAGGGTTACTTCGATTACGGCGCCGCCAACACCACGGGCGACTGCAATCAGGTGAGCCCCAACAACGTGCACTGGGTTGTGCCCTATCCCTACACGGCGAGCGATATGGCTCACGAAATTGGCCGGAACAGCTTCGAGAACCCGGGCATGTGGAACGAGAACTGGGCGCTGCAGAAAGGATTCGGACTGCACCTTCATCGGATGGAGGACGCCGCTCTTCAGCTGCGGGCGGAGGCGACGAACGTCTTCAATCACAACAACGTCGGACTCCTCGACACGCACCTGCTCGACGCGGCTCCTGGAGCGGGCGACCCGTTCATGAACAAGAATGCCGCCCGGTTCGACGATCAGCGTCAGCTCCGCTTCTGGATGAGGTTCGTCTTCTGATCCAGCTACTGTGGACAAAAGGGGCCGCTTCGGCGGCCCCAACTTTTTGCGATGAGCTTTCTTCGATCAGTGCACTCGCAGCAGGATCACCCCGTGGCCTGGGATCGTGAAGCTGTACGGGGCGGAGATGGTCAGGTCCTTCGCCTCCCAGATATCGTGCGCGTGCACCGGCCCATGAAATCCCAGGCGGCTGAAGTCCACGGTTTCAGTCATCGGCCGCGGGTGACGATTGAAGATGCCGACCGCTTTTGATCCGTCGGCCAGCGAGCGCGCCCAGACCTCAATCGGGCCCTCTGCGTAGACCCGATCGCCCTCCTGGCCGAGGCGGTCCTGATCGATGGCGATGACGTCGCGGTTCGTCAGCATAGCTACGGTTTCCGGCGTCATGGTCGACAGGTCGTTTCCAGCCAGCAGCGGAGCGGCGAGCATCGCCCACAGGCTCATGTGACTTCGATACTCATCCGCGTTCATGCCGCCGTTGCCCACCTCCAGCATGTCCGGATCGTTCCAGTGTCCCGGTCCGGCGAAGCGCGCCAGCCCAGCCTGGCTGAAGCCGATCTCGGCCATAGAGGCATAGCGGTCCCGAATGTCGCCGGTCGTCCGCCAGAGATTGCCGCCCACGTCTGTGCCCCATCTCCACACCGCGTCATTGCCGTACTGGCAGAGGCTGTAAACGATGGGGCGCCCGGTCTTCCGGAGCGCGTCGCGCATCTTCTTGTAGGCGTCGACCATCATCTGGTGCGCGGCTTCCGGACTGGGCGCGGCCTGCAACTGCGTGCGCAATCCGCAGAGGTCGTACTTCAGGTAATCGATGCCCCACTGCGCGTACGTGTCGGCGTCCTGCTGCTCGTGTCCGAGGCTGCCTTCGTACCCGGCGCATGTTTTCGCTCCCGGGGACGAATAGATGCCCAGCTTCAACCCCTTGCTGTGGACGTAGTCCGCCAGCGCTTTCATGTCGGGGAACCTGCTGTTGGGGTGGATGATCCCCTGGGCGTCGCGATCGCCCTGCCAGGTGTCGTCGATATTGACGTAGATATAGCCGGCGTCCCGCATGCCGCTCGAGACCATGGCATCCGCCTGGGCGCGCACGATCTGGTCGCTCACCTCGCGATGGAAATGGTTCCAGCTGTTCCAGCCCATCGGCGGCGTAGCGGCTACCTGCGCGGAGAGAAACGACGGGCAGATTGCGACGGAGACAACGGCTGAGACAACACAGGCACAGCTTTTCAGGAATCGGACGTTCACGTTCAGCTCCCTTCGAAGTTGCGCGCCGGAGTGAACGAACCGGCGCGGAATTGACCAGCCCATGCTACTGCATCCGTTGGCGAGTCCGGTTGCGCGGCAGCGGTGCGGCAGATTCTTTACTGGATGGCTTCTGGTATGTCGGACCCAACGCTCCACGCGACCGGTTCCACGCGCGCGACGAGCAGGCCCCAGCAGAGCGCGCCAGCGAGAGCAACACCTCCCGCGACGACGAACGCCAGGCGCGCGCTGCCGTTCACCTGCGTTATCCAGCCGGCAACCCACGGAGCGGCGATGCCGGAGAAATTGGCAAAGCCGTTCTGCAGGCCGGACCAGCGCCCGGTCATGGCGGGACCAGCGAGCGTCTGCGTAATGGCCCAATGGTTCGAAGTGAATGCTCCATAGCCGACGCACGCTACCGCAAGCAGCGCGAGGCTCACAGCAGCATGGCTGCGGGGCACAACTTCGGTAGCCAGAAGAAGCGACGCCAGCGAGAGGCCGCCAACTACAACTGCTTTCCGCACGCGTGTTGGCGAGACACCGCGTGCGATCAGGCGATCTGAAGTCCAGCCCGCGACGAGCGTGGAGAGCGCGATGAGCAGGAAGACCGCGGTGGTCAGCCGCGACATGGCGCTGATCGAAAGGTGCTCTTCGCGTACCAGAAATTCGGGCAGCCATGCGAGCAGGAAATAGAAGAAGTAGTTTCCGCAGAAGTGTCCCAGAAAGGTGCCCCAGGCGGAACGGAGCCGAATCAGGCGAAGCAGCGATGCGGCGGGCGCGGCCTGCTCCGGCGGCGCGGCGGCCTCGGTGCGCGGCATCACCTTCCACCAGGGCAGGACCCACAGCAGTCCACCCAGGCCGAGCACGACAAAGAGCATCCGCCAGCCGAAATGAACGAGGAGCATGCCGCCAGCAAACGCGCCGGCTGCTGGGCCGAGCTTCGTGCCGGCATCGATGAAAGCGTTGGCGCGTCCGCGATACTGCTGCGGCATCAGCGCGAAGATGCGCGAGTAGCAGGGATAGGCCACGGATTCGCCGACGCCCAGCAGCAGCCGCAAGGCAAACAGCGCAACGAAGCCAGCAGTGAGGCCGGTGGCCACTGTCGCCAGCGTCCACAGTACGTAGCCGCAGAGGATGACCCACCCTGCCGAGAAGCGATCGGCGAGCCAGCCGGAGATTCCGAAGATTTGCAGCAGGGCGTAGGTCCAGAAGAATGCGGCCAGCAGCGATCCCAGCTGCACCGGCGTCAGTGCAAATTGCTTCTGCATGACCGGCGCCGCGATGGAGAGGTCGCTGCGATCGACATAGTTGATCACAACCGAGACGACGAGCAGCGCCACCACAATCCACGCGCGGGTGGACATCGGCTCGCCCGTTGCCGAAGAGGCCGCAGGCGACCCGCAGCCGGAGTCTGAAGTCATGTATGCTTTCCCCTTGCTCCCGGTGATACCCAACAACAGTACAGTTTTCGGCGTACCTGGATTCTTCGTAGCTTGCGTTCAACTTACAGTTCCAGCTTCCAGGAAGGAGAGTTCATCGCGTGTCTGGCTTGCTCTCAATGTTGTCCGCTCCCGGTTTCCGGCAACCTGCTCGTTTCGTCACCGTTGTTGCGATAAGCGCCCTCACCACGTTCGCGCAGACGAACAGCAGGCATTCGGCTCCGCCTGCGACGCAGTCTGCCGCCACAGACGCGGCCCAGCCGACGTCTCCCGAAGCCAAAGGCCCGGCGGCTGGGTTCGATGCGCTCACTCTGCGACAGATTGGTCCCTTCCGCGGCGGCCGTGTTGATGCTGTCTGCGGAGTTCCCGGCCAGCCGCTCGTCTACTACTTCGGCGGCACCGGCGGCGGCGTTTTCAAGACGACGGACGGCGGCCACACCTGGCACCCAATCACGGACGGCAAGATCAACTTCGGCTCCATCGGCTCGATCGCCGTTGCTCCGTCGGACCCGAACGTCATTTACGTTGGCACCGGGGAAAGCGCGATTCGCGGCAATGCCTCGCACGGCGACGGTGTTTACAAGTCGATGGATGCCGGCCAGACCTGGGCCCATGTCGGCCTGGAAGATACCCAGCAGATCGGCCAGATCCGCGTCGATCCCCATGACGCGAACCTGGTCTACGTTGCTGCTCTTGGACACATGGCCGGGCCCAACGCCGAGCGCGGCGTCTTCCGCTCGAAGGATGGAGGCAAAACGTGGCAGAAGGTGCTCTTCAAGTCGGATAAGGCGGGAGCCATCGACCTGGCGATGGATGTCAACAATCCGCGTGTTCTCTACGCCAGCTTCTGGCAGGTGGTGCGCCACCCGTGGACGTTCGAGAGCGGCGGTCCCGACAGCGGGATCTGGAAGTCGACCGACGGCGGCGATACGTGGAAGGACATCACGCATAACGAGGGACTACCGAAAGGGGTTCTGGGCCGCATCGGCCTGGCGGTCTCGCCGGCGAACTCCGAGCGCTTGTGGGCGCTGATCGAGGCGCAGGATGGCGGCATCTTCCGCTCCGACGATGCGGGAAAGACCTGGGCCAAGATGAACGGCGGGAACGATATCAAGCAGCGCGCCTGGTATTACTCGCAGGTCTTTGCCGATCCCAAGGACGAGAACACCATGTACGCCGTCAATGTCGCCTTCTTCCGATCCACCGACGGCGGGAAAACCTTCACCCGGATTCGCAACCAGCACGGCGACAATCACGACATGTGGATCGCCCCGGAAGACCCCAACCGCTTCATCGAATCGTCAGACGGTGGCGCGCAGATCAGTTTCGACGGCGGAAAGAGCTGGAGCACGGAGGATAATCAGCCAACCGGGCAGTTCTACCGCGTCTCGGTCGATAACGACTTCCCTTACCACATCTACGGGGCGCAACAGGACAACACCACCGTCGCGATTCTGAGCCGCAGCAACTCAGGAGCGATTGGCACCAGCGACTGGCATGACGTCGGCGGCGGGGAGAGCGGCTGGGTCGTTTCCGATCCTCTCAACTCGCGTTATGTGTATGCCGGATCCTATGACGGCTTGCTGACCCGCTACGACACGCTCACCGCCTCCGAGCGCAATATCAATGCCTGGCCTGACAACCCCATGGGCTCCGGCGTGGAGGCGATGAAGTACCGGTTCCAGTGGAGCTTCCCGCTGGTGTTTTCTCCTCACAATCCGCACCGCCTCTACGCCGGCGCCAATGTCCTGCTCGCTACCACCGATGAAGGGCAGCACTGGACGGTGATGAGCCCCGACCTGACGAGGAACGACAAATCGAAGCAGGGGCCCTCCGGCGGGCCGATCACCAAAGACAACACCGCCGTCGAGTACTACGACACGATTTTCACCCTTGACGAGTCGCCCGTAAAAGCAGGCGTCATCTGGGTTGGTTCGGATGACGGCCTCATCCATGTCACCCAGGATGACGGCAAGACCTGGCAGAACGTCACGCCAAAGGACATGCCGGAGTGGATTCGCATCAACTGCATCGCCGCCAGTCCCTTCGAGCCCGGCGCTGCCTATGTTGCGGCCACCATGTACCTGTCCGACGACTTCCGCCCGTTCCTGTACAAAACCACCAACTACGGCAAGACATGGACGAAAATCGTCGACGGTATCCCGGATAATGACTTCACCCGCGCCATTCGCCCCGATCCCAACCAGAAAGGGCTGCTCTTTGCGGGCACAGAGTCCCACCTCTATATCTCCTGGGACGACGGGGACCACTGGCTTCCCTTCCAGCTGAACCTCCCGGCCGTGCCCGTGACGGACATTGCCTTCCAGAAGCAGCAGGACGATATGGTGCTGGCGACCCAAGGGCGTGGCTTCTATGTCCTCGATGACCTGCCGCTCGTCCGCGCCCTGAACCCCGCCTCGTTCCGGCGCAGTTCCGACGTGGTGCTGTTCCCGGTCAAGCGCGCCATCCGCATCGACGGGGGCGGCGGATTCGGCCGGCCGGCGCCGGGTGAGGGGGCCAATCCACCGAATGGCGCCGTCTTTTACTACTTCCTGAAGGACAAACCCGAAGGCGAAGTAAAGCTCCGGATCACCACGGCGGACGGCAAACTGGTTCGGGAGGTTTCCAGCAAGCCCAAGCCGGATCAGGAGGTGCGCGATGAGGAGTTTGGCCCGCGCACGCCGCCGGTACCGGCCAAAGCCGGGCTTAACCGCTACGTCTGGAACCTGCGCTATGACGACGCGACCGGCTTCCCCGGCCTGCTGATGTGGGACGGCTCCCTGCGCGGCCCGCTCGCCAGTCCCGGCGACTACAAAGTGGAACTCCTCGTCGGCGGCAAGACCTTCTCGCAAAACTTTACGGTGATCAAGGACCCACGCGCGCCGACGACGCCCGAGGACTTCGCCAAGCAACTGGAGCTCGCCCTGAAGATTCGCGACCGCGTTTCGCAGGCGAACCAGAGCGTTGTCGATATACGGGCTGCAACGGATCAGCTCAAGCCCTACCTGGCCAGTTCCAACGGCGAGGTGAAGAAAGCCGCGAAAGATCTCTCGGACCAGCTCACCGCGATCGAGGAGGCTATTTACCAAACCAAGCTCAAGGCTGACGAGGACGCGCTGAACTATCCGATCAGGCTGAACAACAAGCTTGCGAGCGTCGAAAACGTGGTGGAGGACACCGACGTCGCCCCAACGGCGCAATCCTATGCGGTGTACGACAAGCTTTCGGCACAGCTGCAAACCCAGCTTGACCAGCTCCAGAAGCTGGAAACCAGCGGCATCGCCGGGTTCAATAAGCTGGTCCGCGATCAGAATGTCCCGGCGGTTACTGTCCCGGCCGGGAAGAAGGAACAACCGTCCTCCTGACCATGGAGGCCTAGCCAACCCCTGCTCGCTGCCGTTTTCGAGCGAGCAGGCGCGGCTTGGCGCGTGTTCCGGCTGCCCGGCAGGTCACGGTTTGGGTTCTATAGCTCGGCTCAACTTGCCGGCGCCTGGGGGGCCCTTGATTTTTCGGCGCTGCCGGATATACATTGGCGCGACTCGAATTGCCGGCGGCCAAGTCCCCGTAAATCGCGCCGCCCGACGCAATCAGTACTTTTTATCGCGCTTATAGCTGTGCTTTCTGTTTGTTGATGTGGGTCGGTAGTCCTGCTACCTTGAGCACCACGGAGAACGCAGTCTTTTCGGGCCTCTTTCTTACAAAAGAACCGGCGGTGGCCGCCGCGCGTTTTTATTCTTCTTCCTTATTGGGCTTAACGGGACCCAAACTGCACTTTTTCAAGTGTTGCACTTCGGAGGAAATCAATGACGCGACGCAGTATTGCATGGTGTTGTTTGCTCATCATGGCGGCAGCCTGGGGTCTGATGGGTGGAATCCCGGCATTCTCCCAGGCTACCAACACGGGCACGGTGATTGGCCAGGTCACCGATCCCAGTGGCGCGGTAAT
>DASYYN010000016.1:0-4161 GCA_035933815.1 Acidobacteriaceae bacterium | reverse complement strand
GACCTGCCCGTTGTTTTCGCTACCGGCTACAGCGCCGACTTCGCCATGCTGCACAAGATTCAGCAGAATGGTCTGCCGGTTATTCAGAAACCCTATACCGCTCGCGACCTCGCCCGCAAAATCCGCGAAGCTCTCGATTGCCGTCCTTCGCACGCAGTCGGTCACGACTGACCGTTCGGCGAGTCTTCGTGGCGGGGAATCGCAACGGCTATTCCGGCTGTGCCAGCCCGTGCGCAACCGCCTCGTCGAGGAGCTGTTTCATCTGGCGCGACGCCTGTCGGGACAGTTCCCCCTGACGACGTCCGAGTTCGCCCTGTTGCCGGCCCAGTTCTCCCTGCTTGCGGCCCAACTCCCCTTGTTGCCGTCCAATTTCGCTTTGCTGGCGTCCCGCTTGTGACTGAATCTCGCCGACGCGGCTCTGCAACTCGCCGATCTCGCTTTGCAACTCGCCAATCTGCTCGACGGTGCCCCCGTTCGCGCTGAGCTGCTTCATCTTGGCCTCGAGTTCTTCCATATCCTTGGAAAGATCGGGAACCTTCACGCGGACGGATTCCATTTGCCGTCCGATATTCTCCTGAGTTTGGCCCAGCAGCTCCTGCTGCTTCCCAAGTGCCTCCTGCTGGCGTCCAAGCTCCTGCACCGGTTGCCACAGTTGCTCGGCCCGCTGGACTGTACCCTGGTCGCGAATGATGTATGGCTTTTCATCCCGCTCGAACCAGATAAAATCGCCGGAGATTTTGCTGCGCAACGCCTTCGCGTGCTCTGCATCTTCGCTCGAGCCGGACATAATCACCGACTCCGAGTCTTTCGTCACGATCACAAAACGAGGTCCCTCGTCGTACACTCCGACGCCGCCTTCAGTGCCGCCGCTCACGCCACCCTGAACGCCGCTGCTTACGCCGCCGATTTGTCCGGCGATCACCGCAGAAGGTGGCGCTGGCGTGACGACATTAGCTGCGGCCGGCGAAGCTGGCGCGATCGCGGCCGACGGCCCGACTGGAGCAGCTGCCGGTGCTTGTGGAGCCGGATGCAGGCCAGCGATGGCGGGAGCAGCAGGCATTGGAGGCACGGCCGGACTCGCCACTGCGGCAGGCATAGGAGTTGGAGCTTCAGGAGCCGGGCCCGGGTTCACGACTGGACGCGCGCTTGGACCTGGGTGCGGCGCTGCTGCTGGCACAGAGGGCGGCTGCGGAGCGGCCGGGGCGACTGCCTGCGGCAAATCGAAGAAAAATGGATTTACGGACGCGGTGAGAGCAACGAGCGGCGCCGCCAGCACGGCCATCGCGATCAGAAAAGTTTTCTGCAACTTGTTCGGCATAGCATTCCTCCAGTCCAGAATTCGATTGAGTCTTTTTTCAGCGCGCGCGTTTTTTGCCATCGCAAGCCCCTGCCACCACACCCGCGAACGGCTGTTCTCCAGAGCGCCCATGAATCCAAGCAACGTTTCCGCGTACCGCACCCGCTCCATCCCGCATGCAAGCGCCGCCTCATCGCTGGCCTGCTCGGCCAAATGCTCCAAATGCTGCGGGAGCCACCACGCGAGCGGACTGAACCAGAAAAGTGCGCGATGAATCAGCGCGAGCTGCTGAAACAAAGCATCGCGCCGCACGACATGCGAGATTTCATGAGCCAGAACCGCGCTGAGCTTCGCGCTATCCCATTCGTTCCATGACGAAGGCAGCAAGATCGCGGGCCGGCGCACTCGCAACGTCACCGGCACAATGAGACTGTCCGACTCGGCGAGTAGTGGCTGCTCGCGAAGGCCGGACCGGCGCGCCAGAAGGGCCACCTGGCGCAACGCTGCGGGACCTCCAATGGGCATTGCGTTACGCACGAGCCGCTCGCCGAACGCTGTGCCGACAACAATGCGAACGAGCAGCAGCAAAGCAATCGCAAAATAAAGTCCCGTGAGAATCAAAGGCCATGGGATGGGCCGGTAAATCGCGGCTGCCACTGGCGGTGCCTCCAGACCTGATGAATTCACCACGTCCGGACGCGCCGTCTCACCGGCCGAAACAGTCACCGTTCGACTGTCGATTGGCGCAACACTTGCGTCAGAAGGCTGGACCCCTGCGGGACGCGCCCCAAACTCCGGCCGGGGCACGGCCACACGAATGGACGGCAATAAGGATCCCAGCAACGGCATCGCGAGCGCCGCAACCAGCACGCCGCGCCAGATCGTTGCTTTCCACGAGATACTTCGCACTCGGAATGCGCCGATCGTCGCGGCAGCCAGGCCTGCCAGAATCAGCGATCGCGCGGCTGGGTCTGCGACGCCCTTCAAGAGGCTGGAACTCAGCGAAAGAATTGGCTGCATGGCTATTCTTCTTTCGTTTGACGTGAATCCTTGCTGCCGGATTGCGCGTTTTCCGTTTTTTGTGCGGCGATTTTCCGCGCGAGCCGCTCGAGTTGTTTGCGGTCGATCACGGCATTATCCACCATGCCGATGACGAGTTCCTCCGCCGAACCGCCGCAGAAGCGGTCGATGATGTTCTTCACCGCGCGAACCGCCACGTTCCGGCGTCCTTCTGCTGCGCGGTAAATGTAGGTGCGGCCCTCTGTTTCGTGCGTCACGAAGCCTTTCTCTTCCAGGCGTCGCAGGATCGTTCGCACCGTCGATTCCTTCAACGGGCGCGAGGGTTTGAGGGATTCTCGGCAGGCTTCCGCCGAACACGGCCCGTGACTCCAAACGAAGTCCATAACCATCTGTTCAACGGCGCCGAGACCTTTTGGCGGCTTCATCTTTTTGCTATCCATTGTAGCGCTACAATATGTAGCATTTTCCGCGGATTCGTGTCAAGAGCGAAATTGGGGATTTGACTGTCGGCTGAACGTTCGGGCGGTCTGCACCTCGGGATCGTTCAGCTTTGTCTCAGGCATCCCGATTGCCCGCTACGGCCATCTTCTAGTAGTCTCTACGATTGCGTTTGTGCAGTTTGCGCTTGTCTGCCACTAGACACTGAGGAGTCTGAATTGCACCCAGGGCTGAAGCCCACAAATCGTTCGCTACGGTTCGCGAGACTGAAGCGCTGCTCTTTCGCCACATTACCTTTGGCCGTCCTCGGGGTAGTAGTCGCAGGCCTGTGCTTGTTTCCGTCGTGCAACGACATCATCAATTATCCGGTGCCGGTGATTGGCACCCTGACTCCGTCGACCATTCAGGCCCAATATGGGCAATTTACGCTTACTGTCACCGGCCAACAGTTGACGCCCGCGTCCACGGTGCTGTGGAACGGCCACTTCTTGATCACGTATTTCCAGAGCTTAACTGAGCTGGACGCCGTCGTACCGGCCAGCTTTGTCGAAGCTCCGGGGGCGGCATCGATCACAATCGAGACGCCCCAGCCGGGTGGTGGCATCTCCAAGTCACTGATTTTCACGATCTCTCCTCCGCCTACGCCGGTGCCGCAGATCAGCGGTCTTTCGCCGAGCGGAGTGCTTGCGGGAAGTGGAGCGTTTCAGCTGGTGATCACGGGAAGCAATTTCGTCAACGCATCGGTAATCACGGTCAATGGAGACAATCGTAACACGACGTTCGTCAGTGCGAATCGCCTGGAAACGCAGATTCAGTCAGCTGATGTTGCAACAGCCGGAATGGTGCAGATCGCTGTCATCAATCCGCCCGGAGGGACCTCCGGGCCGGGGGGCGGCGCATCCACGCCTGTCGCACTTGTGGTTAGCAATCCTGTACCAACGCTTTCCACCCTTTCTCCGACTGCGGTGGTAGCGGGGACCCCGACGACCACGCCTGTCACAATTACCGGCGCGAGCTTCGTTCCAGACTCGGTGATCCAGTTCGACGGAGCGCCCACGGCAACGATCTTCGGCGGAGGCACGCAGATCAGTATGTCGCTAGTCGCCGGCGATCTGGCACAAGCCGCTGTTCATCGCGTGCAGGTGGTGAACCCTGGGCCGGGAGGCGGCCCATCCAACATCCTGATTTTCCCGGTGAACCCGACTCTCACGCATGGCCTTCCCGAACTTCTCGACTACGGTTTTGATGGGTCACAGGCGAATCAGGGCCTCTGCGGCACAAACTGCGCGGTGGGACCTCCAACGCTGACGACGGCAGGGCCGTCGGTGACATCCGACGGCAAGACGATCGCGTTTGCGTCGACGTCCACGAACCTGCTGAAGGACCAAGCCAACGCGGGAAGCGAT
>DASYYN010000014.1:0-2426 GCA_035933815.1 Acidobacteriaceae bacterium | reverse complement strand
GGCGAGTAGTGGCTGCTCGCGAAGGCCGGACCGGCGCGCGAGAAGAGCCACCTGGCGCAACGCTGCGGGATCTCCAATGGGCATTGCATTATGCAGGAGCCGCTCGCCGAACGCTGTGCCGACAAAAATGCGAACGAGCAGCAGCAAAGCAATCGCAAGATAAAGTCCCGTGAGAATCAAAGGCCATGGGATGGGCCGGTAAATCGCGGCTGCCACTGGCGGTGCCTCTTCCGGACCTGATGAATTCACCACGTCCGGACGCGCCGTCTTACCGGCCGGAGCAGTCACCGTTCGACTGTCGGTTGGCGCAACACTTGCGTCAGAAGGCTGGACCACTGCGGGACGCGCCCCAAACTCCGGCAGGGGCACGGCCACACGAATGGACGGCAATAAGGATCCCAGCAACGGCATCGCGAGCGCCGCAACTAGCACGCCGCGCCAGATCGTTGTTTTCCGCGAGATACTTCGCACTCGGAATGCGCCGATCGTCGCGGCAGCCAGGCCCGCCACAATCAGCGATCGCGCGGCTGGGTCTGCGACGCCCTTCAAGAGGCTGGAACTCAGCGAAAGAATTGGCTGCATGGCTATTCTTCTTTCGTTTGACCTGAATCCTTGCTGCCCGATTGCGCGTTTTCCGTTTTTTGTGCGGCGATTTTCCGCGCGAGCCGCTCGAGTTGTTTGCGGTCGATCACGGCGTTATCCACCATGCCGATGACGAGTTCCTCCGCCGAACCGCCGCAGAAGCGGTCGATGATGTTCTTCACCGCGCGAACCGCCACGTTGCGGCGTCCTTCTGCTGCGCGGTAAATGTAGGTGCGGCCCTCTGTTTCGTGCGTCACGAAGCCTTTCTCTTCCAGGCGTCGCAGGATCGTGCGCACCGTCGATTCCTTCAAGGGGCGCGAGGGTTTCAGGGATTCTCGGCAGGCTTCCGCCGAACACGGCCCGTGACTCCAAACGAAGTCCATAACCATCTGTTCAACGGTGCCGAGACCTTTTGGCGGCTTCATCTTTTTGCTATCCATTGTAGCGCTACAATATGTAGCATTTTCCGCGGATTCGTGTCAAGAGCGAAATTGGGGATCTGACTGTCGGTTGAACGTTCGGGCGGTCTGCACCTCGGGATCGTTCAGCTTTGTCTCAGGCATCCCGATTGCCCGCTCCGGCCATCTTCTAGTAGTCTCTACGATTGCGCTTGTGCAGTTTGCGTCTGTCTGCCGGTAAATACTGAGGAGTCTGAATTGCACGCTGGGCTGAAGCCTCTATATCGTTCGCTACGGTTCGCGAGACTGAAGCGCCGCTCTTTTGCCGCATTCCCTTTGGCCGTGCTCGGAGTAGTAGTCGCAGGCCTGTGCCTGTTTCCTTCGTGCAACGACATCATCAATTACCCGGTGCCGGTGATTGGCACCCTGACTCCCTCGACCATTCAGGCCCAATATGGGCAGTTTACGCTTACTGTCACTGGGAAACAGTTGACACCTGCGTCCACGGTGTTGTGGAACGGCAGTTTCTTGATCACCTATTTCCAGAGCGTAACTGAGCTGGACGCCGTCGTACCCGCGAGGGACGTCGAAGCTCCGGGGGCGGCGTCGATCACAATCGAGACGCCCCAACCGGGAGGTGGCATCTCCAAGTCACTGATTTTCACGATCTCTCCCCCTCCCACGCCGGTCCCGCAGATCAGCGGCCTTTCGCCGAGCGGAGTGCTTGCGGGAAGTGGGGCGTTTCAGCTGGTGATCACGGGAAGCAATTTCGTCAACGCGTCGGTGGTCACAGTAAATGGAGACAATCGTAACACTACGTTCGTCAATGCGAATCGCCTGGAAACGCAGATTCAAACTGCCGACGTTGCGACCGCCGGAATGGTGCAGATCGCTGTCACCAATCCGCCCGGAGGGACGTCGGGGCCGGGGGGCGGCGCATCCACGCCTGTCGCACTTGTGGTTAGCAATCCTGTGCCAACGCTTTCGACTCTTTCTCCGACTGCGGTGGTCGCGGGGACCTCGACGACCACGCCTGTCACAATTACCGGCGCGAGCTTTGTTCCAGACTCGGTGATCCAGTTCGACGGAGCGCCCACGACAACGATCTTCGGCGGAGGCACACAGATCAGTATGTCGCTAGTCGCCGGCGATCTGGCACAAGCCGCTGTTCATCGCGTGCAGGTGGTGAATCCTGGGCCGGGAGGCGGCCCATCCAACGTCCTGATTTTCCCGGTGAACCCGACTCTCACGCATGGCCTTCCCGAACTTCTCGACTACGGTTTTGATGGGTCGCAGGCGAATCAAGGCCTCTGCGGCACAAACTGCGCGGTGGGACCTCCAACGCTGACGACGGCAGGGCCGTCGGTGACATCCGACGGCAAGACGATCGCGTTTGCGTCGACGTCCACGAACCTGCTGAAGGACCAAGCCAACGCGGGAAGCGAT
>DASYYN010000276.1:0-23252 GCA_035933815.1 Acidobacteriaceae bacterium | reverse complement strand
GGACGTCTGCGTCATGAAGAACCCTCTCTCTGGAGGTTACCGCAGCCGCCCCCGCAGCGTCGCAGCGACCGTCGCAGCGCCCGCCACGCGGCGCCCGTCCAGGCAGGAACGGAGCCGCCGCGAGTGGTAAACTTCAGTTGGCCCTTGCTGTTGTCGGGACGTGGCTCAGCCTGGTAGAGCACTCGCTTGGGGTGCGAGGGGTCGGCAGTTCAAATCTGCCCGTCCCGACCATTGCATTGCATGCAGCAGACGCGGCCTGGTGGCCGCATTTCTGTTTGTGGCCGACCCACGAAGCACTCGAAATTTTGGCATTTGCATTCGCGAATGCCCGAGTAAGGTCTCTGAATCAGCCAATCTCCCGCCCCTCTCAGCTCACCGGCTTGTACCACTCTGGAGAGGACCCGCCTGCCGCTTCGACCTCGGGGAGGAAGCCGCGTTCCAGTTCCGCAACCAGCGCGCCCAGGTTCTCCACAATCTTCTGCCACTGTTCGGCATCTCCGATCGGATATTGCCCTCCCGAAACTGCTGCTTGAGTGGGCGGCACAATCAGCGCTGCCTTGTAGCCCAGACCCAGAACCGCGAAGACCGCCAGCAGTTTGTGCGACCAGGTGCCGCAATCAAGCGCCAGCTCCACCGTGGAATTTGCTGCGGTTCGCCGGCGCACGTGGAAGGTGCCGGTTTCGCCGCCGCTTCCGCCGCTCACCGTGTAACCCATCGGCCTGAACACACGCTCCAGCGCCGGCTTTTTCGGTCCGGCGTGAACACCGGTCGCCAGGCGCAGCATCTCCGCAGGGGCGGGGAGGTCGTGCGGCAGGTTAGCTCGGGCAACGATCTCCGCCATCGAGTCGCGATATTTATTAGTGACCGCTTTCACCGCGACCACCGCTTCGGGATTCGCGCTCGGGATGGCCACGCCGCTCGGCAGGCGCACGGCAGGAACCGGGCCCGGTCCGGTCGCGTCGGGCAGTGGCGCCTGCACGGTTTTCCGCGCCTTGCCACATGCCGCCAGCACGGTCGCCAGCGGGCCGGAGGGCTCCGGCAGCTTCTTCGCTCCGGCCTCGACCTCCGCCAACCTGCAGGCACGCAGCGAACGCTGGCGCCCATTCACCCACCAGGAGTCGCCGATCAGGATTCCTGCCAGCAACTGCGCCGACACCGCCGCGGGTACTGGTGTCAGCTCGCCGAATTCCGGCGAGTGCCAATGCAGCGCAACGCTGTGAAACGGATACGAGCGCGGCACGCCGGCGGCAATCGTCTGCAAAGTCGCATAGGGCACAGCTTCATTCGCTCCCTCCGACAGCGGCCCGTTGGAGAGCCGCCGCACGGCTGTTAATCCCGGCAAAGGCGGAGCCATCGTGACGAAACGGTCCAGTTCCGGATGCCCCTTCAGGACGCGATCCACGCAGGAGAAGCTCACCACTCCGCCGTCGGCGAAGTTGAATCGCAGAAATGGTTCCAGCCCAGCATCGACAAATCCCTTGTGGACGCGGTCCATCATCGCGGCGAGCGGCTCTTTCCGGCTGGCCGCAAAGGTAGTCAGGAGTGCAACACGCATAGCAAGGCCTTGATTGTGTCGGAAGGTCGCGCCTATCTTACCCTGACGATCTCACTGGAGCGCATTCAGTCCTCCTCGGAAATCAATGCGCCTGCACAGCAGCTTCCTCCCCCAGCGCATGATCCGCCCGCACCTCCTGCCCGCTCCACGCCTTCTTCGCCGTCCAGTCCGCAGCCGGATCGGCCCAGAACGGATCCGTCGGAGCCAGTCCCAGCGGCAGCCACGCCGCCGAACACAGATAGCAGCTGCCGGTTGAGATGTAGGCCTCGGCGATCTCCGGCTGGTGTCCGACGAAGCCAATCTGCAGCCAGCCCTGCGTGTCGAAGGTGCCCGGCGCGTCCGTCATACGCTGCATCGCGGCTGTGAGCGCACAGCGGACCGCCGCGGGCGCGACCCCCTGCGGCAGCTCGCGGCGCAAGCCCATCTCGGCGAGCAGATGAAAAGCTCCAAACCGGTAGGCCAGCGAACGTCCGATCGGCGGAAAGCTTCCGTCCGGCGCGATCAGCCGCTCCTGAATCGCAGCGTAGCGGCGCGCGCGCTCCAGCATCACGGGCCGGTACGCATCCCAGGTCGAGTCACTCTTCGCCACCGTGTCGAGCACATTCAGCAGCAGCGGATGCATGACGAAACTGTTGTAGTAGTCCCAGTGAAACGGCGGCCCATCGCCATAAACGCCGTCGCCCTTGTACCAGGAGTCGAGGCTGCGGATCGCGTAGTCGACGCGCATCGCATCCCACCGCGCGCCCATGAGCGCCAGCGCCGCCTCCACCATCGCCGAAAACAGCAGCCAGTTGCTGTAGAAGGGGCGAATCACTCGCGACGACTCGAGTGCGGCGATCACCTGCCGCTGCGTCCGGCCGTCGAGCTTGTGCCACAGCTCATTGGGAGCGCGCACAACGGCCAGCGCCAGGAAAGCCGTATCGACAACAGGCTGGCTCCCCTTATTGAAATTCATAAAGTCCGGCGACGCCGGATCCGTCGCCGACTGAATCCCCGTGCGTGCCCATTCTGCGAAGCGCGCCCGCGTCGCGCCTTCCTCGCCTGCCCCTCGGCCGCTATCGAGCCCGCTCTCGAGCCAGGGAGCCAGACCGCAGAGCAACCTCCCCATCGCTTCCAGATGCGTGAACTGCCGCCGGTCGGCAACGTTGCCGTGCGGCGCCTCCACCGGCATCGTCTCTTTCAGCTTGCGCTCGCTCAGCGCCTGCAGAACCGGCGTCGAAACCTTGGTCACAATACGCAGCCACGTGGCGCGATCGTCCGATGCGGGTGCCGCGACCGCACCAGCTGCATCGGCAAACGACGCCAGCGCCGGCAGCGACATGCAGCCTTGCACAAACCGCCTGCGATCGACCCCTCGCATCCGCCTCCTCTGCATCCCGACGCTGACAGCGTCTGCCATCATACCGAACGCGCCACGCCTCCCTTCCCAAAAACGCCCGGCCCGGATAGGGTTACAACGTGGCGATCGACAGCGAAATCACTCACGTCAGCGATACGGCGCTCATGGTGGCCGCCTGTCGCGCGTATGAAACCGAGCAGCAGGACGCCTTCGTCCGCGATCCGTTCGCGGCGCGCCTGGCCGGCGAACGCGGCGTCGCCATCCTGAATTCCATCCCCTATCCGCACATGGCGCGCTTCGGCATGGCGATCCGCACGCGTCTGCTCGACGACCTGCTGCGGGAGACCCTGGCTGCCAATCCCATCGCTACCGTACTCAGCGTCGGCTGCGGCCTCGACACGCGGCCCTGGCGTCTCGACCTCCCGCCGGATCTCCGCTGGATCGAAGTCGACTTCCCCGACATGCTCGACTACAAAGAGCGGCTCATGGCCGGCGAGGTTCCTCGCTGCCGCAGAGAACGCACGACCGCGGACCTGAACGATCCGGCACAGCGCCGGGCCATGATCGAAGCCGCCGGGCAGAAGCCGGCGCTGATGATCACCGAGGGTCTCCTCATGTATCTCCCGGCCGGAACCGTCGAGGCTCTCGCCACGGAAACCCGCGCCCATGGAGCGGTTGCCCACTGGATCAGCGACATCTCGACCAGCGCGTTTGCGAAGGCGCTCGGAGGCGGCGACGTCATGCAGCACATCCGCCATGTGCAGGCTCCGGACAGCTTGAAGGGCGAGCAGATCCTCGAATTGCTGCAGCGCCATGGCTGGACGAGCGCCGAATCGCGCAGCTACTTCAGAGATGTCGGCTTTGCGGCCGAGCGCGTCCAGCGCATGTTGGCCGCATCCAGCGGCCCTCGTCCGCAGTTTCCGCCGGATGACCCCACCGGCGTCCACCTCTTTGCGCGCAGTTAACGCCCGCCCAGGCCCGCATCCAACCAGGGCAGGCGCGGGCGCACCTGCGCCATCTGCCTGTTTTGGGAGCCTCCCCTTGTCTCTGGTCTTCGTAACGCGCTGCCCGGTTGAGGATGAAAACGCCCTCGAAGGCGCCTGTTCGTTCGACGACGAGCCGGACAAACTCCGCCAGTTCTGCTGCCGATGGAATCTGCCCTACAGCCGCATCTTCCGCTCCATCGCCGTCTACCGCGCCGGAGAAGATCCGCACTGCGAGACTCCGGAGATGAAGAAACATGGGCAGCCGTTTCTGCTGAGCGCCGAAGAGGTGCTGCCCGATCTGCAGCTGGTCTGCTCCGAAGACATGCAGCAGGCCGTGCTCCGCGGCATGGACGATCCCGATGAAGAACGGCACCGCGTCGAGCTGTTTGAGGACCTCTCTGTTCTGCTGCCGACGAACCTCGCCGCCCGCGAGCAGGCGCTTCTGCGCGCGCTCGAGCGCCGCCGGCCCAATCAGTACGTCGAGGCGCGCATGTTCCGGGCCTTGCGGGCACGCGATGTCATCCGCAAGCTCTGACGGGTCCGCGACACAGGTCCGCCCGCAGCGCGTATTCGTCACAAACCCGGGCAGAGCCGCGCAGAACCCCGCACGCTCCGTTACCATTTCCCTTCAGGCACTTTGCCGGATTCGCCCGGAGGATTGTTTTGAAACAGCGCCTTCTGTCCGTCGTGAAATTTGCCCTGCCTGCTCTTCTCCTCGTCTCCGCCACTCTGCCGATGTCCTGGGCCGCGCAGACCCAGCCTGCGCCTGCCGCTGCGCCCAAAGCCGAGCCGCCCACGCGCGCCACGCTCTCCAATGGCATGCAGGTCGTGATCATCCGCAACACGCTCGCGCCCGTGGTCACCGTCATGGCGAATTACAAAGTCGGCGCGAACGAAACGCCGCCTGATTTCCCGGGCCTCGCCCACGCCCTGGAGCACATGGCCTTCCGCGGTTGCCAGGGCATGTCGGCGGACCAGACCGCAGCCATCTTCGCGCTCCTGGGCGGCGACAATAACGCCGACACGCAGCAAAACATCACGCAGTACTTCGAAACGGTTCCGGCGGCGGACATCGACGTGGCGCTCCAGGCGCAGGCTAGCTGCACGCGCGGCGTCGAAAATTCGCAGGCGCAGTGGGATCAGGAGCGCGGCGCCATCGAGCAGGAAGTCGCGCGCGACCTCTCCAATCCCACCTACAAATTCGTCAATCGCATGAATGCCGAGATCTTCGCCGGCACTCCGTACGCGCACGATCCGCTGGGCACGCGCGAGTCCTTCGACAAGACCACCGCGACCATGCTCCAGGACTTCTACCATCAGTGGTACACGCCCTCGAACATGATCCTCGTGGTCGTCGGCGATGTGGATCCGGCAGCGACGCTGGCGAAGATCAAGCAACTGTACAGCGATATCCCCAGTCATCCGCTGCCTGCGCGTCCGGAGATCCAGCTGCAACCCGTGAAGCCGGACACCTTCACCCTCGAAAGCAATCTGCCCTACGTGCTCGGATTTATTGCGTGGCGCATGCCTGGCACCGACTCGCCGGATTACGCGCCCATGCAGATCCTCGGCGACGTGCTCGCCAGCCAGCGTGCCGACCTCTACGGCATGGTGCCGGCGGGCCACGCGCTCGCCGCGGAGTTCGGCATAGCCGAAACCTATCCCAAGGCCAGCGTCGCTTATGGGCTGGTCGCGCAGCCCGCTGGGGTCGATACCAATCCCGCCATTGAGGAGATGCGGCAGATCATCAATAAATACGCGCAGAACGGCGTGCCGGCAGACCTGGTCGACGCCGCCAAGCGCGCGGAGATCGCCCAGGCGGAGTTCCAGCGCAATTCCATTTCCGAGCTGGCCAACGTCTGGTCGAATGCGCTCGCCGCCGAAGGGCGCAATTCTCCCGAAGAAGATATCGATGCCATCCGAAAAGTAACTGTCGCTGATGTGAATCGCGTCGCGAAGCAGTACCTGCTGAACGCGCCCACCATCACGGCGACGCTGAAGCCGCAGCCCACCGGCGCGCCGGTCGCCGCAAAAGGATTCGGCGGCAAGGAAACCGTAACCACCGCGCCGACCAAACCCGTCGCGCTGCCGGACTGGGCGGCGAAGGCGCTGAACGCCCTCCAGGTTCCGTCGAACTACCTGCAGGTTTCTGACACAAAGCTGCCCAACGGAATCCGCCTCATCGTGCGCACCGACACCACCAGCCCCACCGTAACGGTGATGGGCGGCGTCGAGCACAACGGCGATCTGCAGACGCCTCAGGGACAGGACGGGGTCGGCGATGTTCTCGACGGCCTGTATTCCTACGGCACCACTTCTCTCGATCGCCTTGCTTTCCAGAAGGCGCTCGACGATATCGCGGCGAATGAAAACGCGGGCTTCAGCTTCTCGCTAAAAGTGCTGAAGGAGTACTTCTCGCGCGGCGTTCAGCTGCTGGCCGACAACGAACTGCATCCCGCCCTTCCCGAGCAGGCCTTCAAAATCACGCAGCAGCAGACGGCGCAGTTCGTCGCAGGCAATCTGCAGAGTCCCGGCTATCGCACGCAGCGCGCGCTCGATATGGCGCTCGTCCCTGCGGGCGACCCGGTGCTGCGCGAGGTGACGCCTGATACCGTATCGAAGCTCACGCTGGACGACGTAAAGACCTACCACGACACGACGCTGCGCCCCGACCTGGCGACCATTGTGGTGATTGGCGACGTGACGCCCGATGAGGCGAAGAGCGTCATCGAGAAGTGGTTCGGCGACTGGCACGCCACCGGTACAAAGCCCAACACGACGCTGCCCGCGATCCCGGTGAACAAAGCCAGCGCGGCCAACGTGGCGGATCCGCAGGCCGTGCAGGATTCGGTGGTCTTGGCCGAGCAACTCGACCTCAACCGCTTCAGCCCGGATTACTACCCCCTGCAACTCGGCAATCACGTCCTGGGCGGCGGCTTCTACGCGACGCGCCTATATCACGACCTCCGTCAGGAAGCCGGTCTGGTTTACAACGTGGACGTGAGCATGCACGCGGCGAAAACCCGCACCAGCTATTCGGTCAATTACGGCTGCGACCCGCCGAACGTCTCGAAAGCGCGCGCCTTGATCGTCCGCGACCTGAACCAGATGCGCACGGAAGATGTCTCCGAGTCGGACCTGCATCAGGCCAAGGCGCTGCTGCTGCGACAGATTCCGCTGAGCGAGAGCAGCGAAGATGCCGTCGCCGCTGGCCTGCTCGGCCGCGCGCAGATGGGACTACCGCTCGACGAGCCGATCCTTGCGGCAAAGAAGTATGCCGCGCTCACCGCCGACGACGTGAAAGCGGCGTTCCTGAAGCACGTGAACCCGGACAATCTGGTGCAGGTGGTCCGCGGACCGACGCCGCAGTAGGGCGACGTCCAATTTTCGCGTCATCAAAGAGGGTGCAGCCAATCGCTGCGCCCTCTCAGCTTCTGTGACCCCCGGCACTGACAAACTGCGCGGCTGTGACTATCTCTCGGACTGCCGCACCCTCGAGGTGGCTTATGTCCGGACTCTTCCACGATATCCGCTACGCCCTGCGGCAACTGCTGCGCAGCCCGGTTTTCACGCTGAGCGTCATCCTGATGCTCGCCCTGGGCATCTGCGCCACCAGCACCGCGCTGAGCTGGATCGAAGGCACCATGCTCAACCCGGTGCCTGGCGCCCGCGACACTGGCCGGCTGGTCAGCATCATGCGCGGCACCTGGAACATTTCGCCCGTCCCACCCTTCTCGTATCTTGATTACCGCGACCTGCGCGAGGCCAACCGCACCTTCAGCGGCATCCTTGCATACCACCACGAATGGGCCACGCTCACCGGCACCGACTCGCCCCAGCGCGTTTACGCGGGGCAGGTGACGGGGAACTACTTCGATGTTCTGGGAATCCAGCCGGCGCTCGGGCGGTTTTTCCGCGTCGATGAAGAGGCGCGGCTCGGCGGCGTTCCATACATCGTGCTCGGCTACGCGCTGTGGAAGACTCGCTTCGGCGGCGACCCGGCGATTCTCGGGAAATCGATCGAAATCCAGCATCAGCCGTTCACCGTCATCGGCGTGGCGCCGGAGGGCTTCATCGGCTGCATGCCCGCGATCCGCGAAGACCTGTGGGCGCCGCTGGGGGCCAGCACCTCGCCGGGCGGCAACGACTGGAGTGTGCTGCATCGCGAGAACGCCTGGCTCAACGTTATCGGGCGGATGCGTCCTGGGGTGAACCGGCGGGCCGCCACGCTGGATGTCGAGACCATCATGCGCCGGCTGGTCGCCACTTATCCGGCGGCGCACCTGGGGGCGAACACCATCACGCTTGATCCGATGTGGCGCTCGCCTTTCGGCGGCAACGGCTACTTCTCGGCATCGCTGCCGATCCTGCTGGCGTTTGCGGCGCTCGTGCTGCTGCTCACTTGTGCGAATGTCGCCACGCTGATGCTGGTGCGTTTTGTCGCCCGTGCGCGGGACCTCGCCATTCGACAATCGCTCGGTGCGGGCCGGACCGCACTGATGCGGCAGATGATCCTCGAAGCGCTGATCGTCTCGCTCGCCGGGTCCGCCATCGCCCTGCTCCTCACTGTGTGGACCTCGCGTATGCTGGGCCGTTTCCTTCCGCCCAACGGCAATCCGACACTGGTGAGCGGAACCGTCGATCACGTGCTGGTGCTGGTGCTGCTGGTCATCGCCGTGGGTGCCGGCGTGCTCTGCGGAGCGCTGCCGGCCTGGCGCTCCTCCCACATCGCTCCGGCCGAGGTTCTCCGCCAGGAATCCGCGAATCTCTCCTCCGGCTCGCGCAACCGCCACGTGCTCAGCGGACTGGTTGTCGTGCAGGTTGCGCTTTCGGTAGCTCTGCTGGTCTGTGCCGGATTGTTTCTGCGCACGCTGCACAATACCGCGACCGCCGATCCCGGCTTCCAGCAGGCCCATGTGCTCACCGCGACCGTCGGGCTGGACATCGGATACTCCCGCAGCCAGATGCGGCAGTTTCAGAAGAAGATCGTGGCACGGGCGCGCGAGCTTCCCGGAACGACTCAGGTCTCGCTGACCGACTGGCTGCCGCTGACCCTGAGCCGCAAGAGCAGCGACGTGTGGCCGGAAGGTTATGTCCCGCAGCCGCACGAATCGGGCGAGGTGACCCGCGCCGATGTCTCCGCCGGATACTTCGAAACCATGGGCATTCCCATCATCGAAGGCCGGGGGTTTGCCGACTCGGATGACGACCATGCGCCACCGGTCATGATCGTGGACCAGAACGCCGCCGCGCGGTACTGGCCAGGCAGGGATCCGCTGGGCCGCAGGCTGCGGATGTATGGCAAGCTCTACACCGTGGTCGGCGTCGCAAAGAACTCCACCCACTTGTTCCTGGCCGAAACACCGCAACCCATGATCTACAACTCGATCCTGCAGGAGGGGGGACCGGAGACCATTCTGCAGGTGCGCACCCCCGGCGATCCGGAGGCCATTGTGCCGCAGGTTGTCGAAGCAATCCACCAGATCGACCCGCAGTGGCTGGTCTACGATGTGCGGCCCCTGCGGCAGAGCACCCAGGTCGCCAGCACCTTCGCCATCATGGAGTCCACCTTCGCCTCGGCTTTCGCGCTGCTGGCTCTGCTGCTGGCCGCCTCGGGCATCTACGGCGTGCTCGCCTACCGCACGCAATTGCGCACGCACGAGATCGGCATCCGGATGGCGCTGGGAGCCGCGCGCAAAGACGTGCTCTGGCTGATCCTGCGGCAGGGGCTCCGGCTGGCCGCGCTCGGTATCGGACTAGGGATCGTTCTCGCCGCAGGACTGACGCGTTTCGTCAGCGCCCAGCTTTACGGAGTGAGCGCGGCCGATCCGCTCACGTTCTTAGCAGTTGCGCTGCTGCTGGCCGTGGTCGCGGGAGCCGCGTCGTCCCTGCCTGCGCTCCGCGCCATGCGCATCGATCCCGTGGCAGCGATCCACGAGCCATGACCGGAGATTAGTTACTGATAAGGTGATAGCGAACTGGTCAATTCACAGCGGTATCCACATTGCATTCATGTGTTTGCCGTATCCCCCACCAAGTTTTTTCGTGGGGCATTCGGCTACCGCAGCAGGTCCTCCAGCGCCGCGCTCAGCTCCGTCTTTTCGTCGCGGTACTTCACGATCACCGGCGTGTAGACGCTGAGCCCCCACTCCGAGCCCTTCCCCTTGTTCACCGCGCGCGCGCCCGGGACGACCACGGCATCCTCGGGAATGATGAGCGGCATCTCGCCGCTCGCGCGCAGGACCTCCCCGCGGACCACGTCATAAACAGGCGTCCCACGCGTGAGGATCGTTCCCGCCGCCAGCACAGCGCGCTTGCGAATGATGGTGCCTTCGTAAACGCCGCAGTTGCCGCCCACCAGCACGTCGTCTTCGAGAATCACCGGGCTGGCGTTCAGCGGCTCCAGCACGCCGCCAATCTGCGCGGCGGCGCTCAGGTGGACGCGCTTGCCGACCTGCGCGCAGCTGCCGACCAGCGCATGCGAGTCGATCATCGTGCCCTCATCCACATACGCGCCGACGTTCACGTACATCGGCGGCATCGCGACCACGCCGCGCGCCAGGTACGCTCCCGCGCGCACGCTGGATCCACCGGGAACGATGCGGATGCCTTGCTCGGGCGTGAAGCGGCGCCGCGGATACGTATGCTTGTCGACGAAAGGGAAGCCAGCCGCAGCGGCGTGCTTTCCGGCAGCCCAGCCCTTCTGCTCACCATGGAAGAAATCGCTGAGAGGCGCGTGATCCTGCGGTCCGGTACGGGGCTCCGAAGCTTCCTCAGCAGGATTCCACGCCACATTCCAGCTCTCGTCCTGCTGCACGCTGGCCGCTGCGTCCGAGCCTTCCAGTCGGCCCAGCCGAAAGCCCAGCAGGATCCCCTGCTTCACCCAGGCGTTCACGCGCCAGCCAGTGGCGGCGGACGCATCCGGTTCGGCGGAGCGCAGCGTTCCCGCCTCGAGCGCTTCGCGGAGTTCCAAAAACGCGGCGAGCGCGTCAGCATTTCCGGCTGCAGCCGGTCCGGCGGCAAAGTGCTGTTCGATTCTCGACTGAAGAGTCATCGTCAAAGCGAAGTGTATCAACCGTGCGTCGTGAACACGGTATGCTGGCCTCGGCCATGCCAAAGCGGAACACATCGGACCGCATCCACGGCGAACTGGCGCTCATAGAAGCGATCCGCAGCCGAGCAGCACGAACGCGGACCAGTGGCGTGCGGATGGGCATCGGCGACGATTGCGCCGTGCTGCGCCCGCGCACCGGGTACGAGATTTGCGTCACCACCGACTTCTCCCTCGAAGGCCGGCATTTCCAGCGCGAGTGGCATCCGCCGCAGTCCGTCGGGCACCGCTGCCTCGCCCGCGGACTGAGCGACCTCGCAGCGATGGGCGCGGAGCCACTGGCGGTGTTTCTCTCTCTGGCTGTACCCGCGCGCACTCCGGCTTCCTGGGTCGATGGCTTCCTGGAAGGGCTGCTGGCACTCGCTCGCAGGCATCACGTGCCTCTCGCCGGTGGCGACACGGCGGAGTCGCCAGACCGAATCGCCGCAGATATCGTTGCCGTTGGCCAGCTTCCGAAAGACGCTGCACGGCTGCGATCCGGAGCCCGTCCCGGCGACGCGCTGTACGTGACGGGAGCGCTGGGTGGAGCAGCGGCCGAATTGCGCGCTCTGTCTGCGAAGCCGGCAAAGTTCCGGAAGCTCACGCGTGCCGCCACGGGCGAGGCCCATCCCCACCTCTATCCGCAGCCCCGCCTCGAAGCGGGCCGGCGGCTCCGCGGGATCGCCACAGCGATGATCGACATCAGCGATGGTTTGTCGACTGACCTGACGCACTTGTGCCGCGCATCGAGCGTCGCCGCGGACATCGACGAGCAATCTCTGCCGATCCATCCCCTCGCGCTCAGCAATCAGGATGCAATCCAGCTCGCGCTGCACGGCGGCGAGGACTACGAATTGCTGTTTACGGCAGCGCCGGCAACGCGAGTCCCACGCAGAATCGGCGCCGTGCCCGTCACTCGCATCGGGACCGTGCGCCGGACCAGGCGCGGAACACCGCTGATCACAATGCGAACGCGTGACGGCCAGACGAGTCTGGAAGCAAAGGGCTGGGAGCACTTCCGGTGACGGTCAGGCGGGTCAGTTCTTCACTTCCGCATCCCGCGAGATCCACCACAGCACCTCCCCAAAGATCTTCCACTTCGACGCGTTGCTCACGTCCACCGGGGCATACCTGTGATTGGCCGAGACCAGCAGGTCCGCACCAGAGATGCGCTGGAAGCGCGCAACCTTAAACCCGAGGTCGCGGTGCGACACCACGGTCAGCCGCTGCTGCAGCTTATCGCGATCAGTACAAGCGGTATCCACGAAGACCAGCGAGTCCGGCGCAATGAGCGGCAGCATGGAGTCGCCGCGCAGATGCATCCCAACCACGCTCTCCTGATGCGGGCACCAGTCCACCGGCGCGAGCAGCACGTCCTCCACTTGCGCATCCGAGAGCTGGACATTCTGCCGCGGCGGCACGCGATCGCCATACGCCGCAACGTTCAGCAGCGGAATAGCAACAGCATTGCCGGCCAGCGGCTGCGACTGCTTTGTCGCAGAGACCACTTTGAAATCGTCCAGCTTGGCGCGGACAGAACTGAGCACGCGGCGCAGGCCCGTATCGGACAGGCCGGCAGGGTCCATGCCCGCGCGCTCCCAGAAGTAAACACTCTCTTCGGGTCGCGCCAGGTTACCGAGCGCGACATAAGTCTGCGCGGTGGGCTCATGCTTGCCCTGTACCCAGCGGGAGACCGTCGCAGGGGAGACACCCAGCCGCGCGGCGAGACCGGACTGCGTGAGCCTGAGGTCGTCGAGAAGACGCCTGATCCGTTCCGGCCATTCCGGAGATGATTGCCGCTCCGCTGCCATGGACACTCCGCCTTTCAGGCTCCTTACACACCTGCAATTGCGCTAAAGAAATCAACAACTTAGGTGCAATTCCGGCTATCGTAACAGCAATCTGCGCGCATCTGAAAGTGTGCAGCCCCGAGGGCGTCAGATCAGTAAGACGCACGCCCTGATCGAATGAGGGCTGGGAGAGACCGAAAAGCTCCACAGGCGAACGAAGTTCTCTGAGCCGAGAATCAAAGCGGGGTGCGGTCGCTTTTGTGCTGGCGCAGCCCGTGGTCTCGATACGCCTGCAACAGCGTAACCCCAATTTCGAATCCCGGAGGCAAAAAAAGAACTCCGGGTGCGGCCCAGTTTTGTGAGGTGAGATTGATGACAGCTGTCGACTGGAAGCGCCGCATCTTCATCGTCGATGACGAACAGGATCTGACCGATTCGCTGGCCGCCATCTTCCTCCAGCATGGATACGACGTTCGCGTAGCCAACTCGGCGGAACAAGCCGTCGAAATGCTGGCCACGTGGCAGCCCGAATTGGCGCTGGTCGATGTGGCCCTGCCTGGCATGAATGGAATCGACCTGGCGCTCGCCATCCGCAAGATCCATCCGAACTGCCGTCTGCTGCTGATCTCCGGCCAGACGGCCACACATGACCTGTTGCGGGAGGCGGCGCAAAAGGGCAACATCTTTGAGTTTCTTGCCAAGCCCGTACACCCGCTGTTCATGCTGGACTACGTGGCGAGCCGGCTGGTGGCGCATCCATCGCGCAAACTGGCTGACTGAAAGGTAGCGCCGTCCGAGGGCAACGCCTGAGCGCTGGACTGCTGGATGCTGGGTCCTGACTGCTGGGTGCTGGCCGCTGGCTGCTGATGTGTGAAGGCCCCGGCTTCCTGTCAGGAAAGGACCGGGGCCATCAAGTACAGACAGACCTGTAAGCCGGATTCTGTCGAGGACGGCCATTCCTCTTGGCGGTGCATTACTGCGCCGCTCCAGCGACCTACCCGAAACTTCCATCCCTTGCGGGATGCCCGACTGGGGCTGACGCGCCGGGCCGGCACGTGCCGCCGTTGCCGGCGGGCTTGTTCCCTATTTGGTCTTGCTCCGTGTGGGGTTTACCCTGCCTCCGCCGTTACCGCCGGAGCGGTGCGCTCTTACCGCACCTTTTCACCCTTACCCATGCCTCGCGGCGCGGGCGGTATGTTTTCTGTGGCACTGGCCGTCCCTGAGCCTTAACGCTCAGGTCCCGGAGGTTATCCGGCACACTGCCCTGCGGAGTCCGGACTTTCCTCCACCGCCCGGCTTGCGCCGTGCAGCAGCGGCCGTCCAGTCTGCCTGCGGTTCTATTCTAGCCCGTTTCGGAGATGAATCTTCCCGCGCCGATACGCAGCAATTCAGGAGTAGAAATCGAGCCGCGGATCCTCTTATAACAGGAGAGGCGAGTCCGGCTCGCACGCAAAAAAGAGCGCCCGTGCACTCGGAGTGAACGGGCGGAATGGGAACTACTGTGGAATGTAGAAGGATCATCGCAGAGGATCAGCCGCGCCACAATGGCACTCCGCGATGGCACTCTGGTCGGCACCGTCGGGCAGTGACCAGAGTCGGAGACCAGCAAGTAGCAGTCAGCAGCCAGCGGTCAGTTGAGTAGTAAGTAAGCAGGAGTTAGGAAGCGAAAGAACCGCGGGACCCAGAGCGTCCGCTGCTGGCTATTGGCTGCTGGCTACTGGCTGCTGGCCGCTGACTGCTGCCTAATGCATCGTCACCGTAACCTGCGTCTGCTCGGTCACGGGACTCTGTCCGCCGGAGGCAGACGGCTGCGACGACGATCCGGTCACCGTGTATACATAGTTGCCGGGAACGAGCGCTGCCGTGGGAGTATGCGGCTGCGACATTCCGCAGGCCGTGATCCCGCCGAAGAGCGCCAGCGTAAGCAGTACGCAGAAGAGCGCCCCCCGCGACCGGCGGCGGCGCCCCGGGATTCCGAAGAAGGCAACGAAAGCCAGCAGCCCGGCTCCCCCCGGCAGCAGCCACGGCCTGGTTTCTGCCGTGACGTTCGTGCCGGCCGCAAACGAGACCACCGCGGAGCCCGGCGCAGTGCCCGCGATCGTCACGCTGGCTGGAACAATCGTGCACGCAGGCGCGGAGGCGTTTCCGCCCGCGGGCCACGACGTAAGCGCGCATTGCAAGCTGACGCTGCCGGTGAATCCGCCTGCCGGAGTGACGCTGAGGTTTGTCTGCGCCTTCCCAGCGGCGAGCGTCAATGCAGGCGTCGCCGGCGCGATCGAAAACGGCTGACCGATGTTGACGGTGGTCTGCGTGCGAACGGGAGCATAGTTAGTGTCGCCCTCGTAGTACGCGGAGAGCGAGATCGAGGTGGTTCCCGCTGGAGGGGAGACGGTAAAGGTATAACTCGCCGAGCCATTCGCAATCGTGGCGTTACCTGATCCCAGATCGCCGTTGTTCAGCAGGAACTGAATCATGCCGGTCGGTGCCGGCTGTCCGGCTGAGCCGGCTACATTGGCTGTAACCGTGAACGTGTTGTTCGTGACCGGTTGCGGAGTAATGGACAGCGAAATGTTAGCTGCCGCCGTTACGGTAATGGTGATAGCCGGTAAGGCGACGGCGTTGTAGTTGGCGTCGCCACTGTATTGCGCGGTGATCGTGTTCGTCCCGACCGGGAGGTTATTCACCTTGATCGAGCCGTCGAGGTAAAGATATGGAGTCGGGAACGGCGGAGGCGGATCGCAGCAATAAAGGGGCGCCGAGCCGAGAACGGTGCTGCCGAGGGAATAGGTGACGGTGCCGGTGGGCGGCACTCCCTGGCCGAGCAGCACGTGGATGCCGTTATCCAAACAGGTGGTGGTGCCGTACTCGACGCGATTGGGAGTGCAACCCTCATCGGTTCCGCCCAATGGAGTCTGTTTTGCGACGGTAAAGCTGAATGGTGCAGCGGTGGACCCGTTGAAACTGGCGTCGCCAGAGTAAGCCGCGGTTATCGTGTAAGAGCCCGCAGGAAATCCGTGGGGTGGCGACCACTCGGCCTCGCCATGGCTGTTGACAGCCAACGCGCCCGACGTCATGCCGGCGGTCGAAAAGCTTACGGTTCCCGTGGCCCGGCCGTCGGGCCCACGGGCGCCGGCGATCTGCGCGTCGACGCCAATGTAATCGCCGTAGACATAGCTTCCACCGTTGGCGATCGGTTGCCATCCGCTGGCCCATCCGATTGATGTGAAGGGCCAGTCCTGCGCGGAGAGGGTCGTGACGCTGGCCTCGGGCGTTACGTTGACGGCGACTGGCGAGGACTCGCTGGCGGCGAAGGTCGAGTCTCCGCCGTAGCGCGCGCTGACGCTATATTTGCCGCCTGGCAGGCTGGTAGTCGAGGCGGACGCCGATCCGCCTGCAAGCGTGAGCGTGCCCAGGCCGGTGTTCGATGCCGGCGTCGCGGTCGTGAGCAGGGCTACCTGTCCGGTTGGTGTGCCTCCGCCGGCGTTCACAGTCACCTGAGCGGTCACCGGCGTGCCGTGGACGAACGTCGTCTGGCTCAGGGAGAGGTCCGTCGTGGTCGCGGTGAAGTGAATCTGGTTCCAGTCGGACACGAGGGCATTCACGTCGACGGATCCAAGACCGCTGGCGAGATCGTAGGCAGCGCCGGCGTCGTATCCAAGCACGTACTGGCCGCTCGTGCTGTCGCTGCTCGTGCTCTGCGTGCAGTCCGGCGATCCTTTCACGCAGGGCACTATGTTGCTGCCCACCGCGACGTCATGAAAGGCCTCCGGGTGCTGGGTCGCAAGCGGATAAAACTCCCAGGCGGCCTGTCCCTGGCGTCCATATTTCTGAACGACGAGCGCCAGGATGCCGGCCATCGCCTGCGCCGAGGCAGAGGTGCCGCCGGCTTCCGTGAGTACCAGTCCCAGGTTCGGCTGCTGCGTGCAATTCGCATAGACGGTGCAGACGGGATACGCGCTGTCATTCTCTCCGGCTGCGGCGAAGAGCGAGACATCAGGCAGATCGCGGGCTTTGTCGCTGGGGACTCCTGCGCCGCTCTGCCAGACAGGTTTCGGGTATCCGCCGGAGCAGGACGCAATGGTCCCATCCGAAGCAGCCGTACCCGCGATGCACTTGCTGACACCACCGCCGGCAGCAGCGATGCTGGTTGGGTTCGCCGGTCCGGGAAAGAGATTCAGTCCGTAGGGGCGGTTCCACGGCTGCTCGGGAACCGGCTGCAGCAGCGAGACGGCAGGCTGGGCGGCCGTGGTCAGATTCCAGTAGCTGGCCAGTTGCGTGGTGGTCAATGAGTCGTAATAGAAGTCGGTCCCGCCGATGGCCAGATCCCAGGGAGAGGAGGCGAGGCCGTTGACCGTCAATCCATGTTCGGCCGGCGAGGGCCCATTGGGATAAATGACGGGGTCATTGGCATCGCAGGTGGCGGCTCCATTGTCTCCTGAAGAGACGACCACCGTTTGCCCCTGCGCCGCGGCCTGTTCCCAAAGCGCATTCCAAAACGCATTCCCCGACGCGCCGAGATCCTGCTCGCACTCCCCGTAGCTGACGCTGAGAACATCGGCCGTATCCTCATCGACGGCGCGCTGTGCCGCAAGCGCCAGGCCGGATTGCAGCGTCGTGTCGGCCGCGGTGTAGAGGTCCACGGACGCGTGCGGCGCTACGGAGCCGGAGATCTCCACGTCCATTTCCGATTCGACAACGGCGCCCTTCGGCCCCGGATCATTGCCGTCCACGACCACGTTCACGTTCAGCGGAGGAAGCGAGAAGAAGGAGCGGTAGGTAGCGACGTCGGCTGGAACGATATTCGCCGCTCCGATGACGCCGATGGTAGCTCCGGTGCCATCGACGCCGGCCTTATACAGCGGATTGACGTCGTACTGCACGGCAAAATCGCCGGGCGACAGCAGAAGCTGTGGAACGCTGCAGTTGTAGCCGCTGCAGCCGACGCTCCACTGCGGATCGGGCACGAGTGTGCGGCTGCTAACCTGCTCGCGCCCGCGAATCACGGACTCCGGGTGCGGGCGAACGTCACTGAGCGGCGAAAGTCCCAGCACCAGCGGCGCCAGCGACACGGGGATCTTCGGGTCGGAATTGTTGGCGTGCAAAATCTGCCCGTGCACCGCGTACGAATGAATCTCCGTGTGGAATGCCTGGCGGAGCTGGCCGGCGGTGCCGGAGAATTCAATCGCGGTGCGGCCCTGCGTAACTCCGGAAACCGTGAACCCCTGCTGCTCGAGCCACGCCTGAACGCGGCCGATGTCCGCGGCGCCAGGACCATACTGCTCCCCGAACTGGGCCGGCGTCAGCCAGTGGTGATACCGCGGATTACCCGGCGTATTGGCATCGCGCAGGAACTTGTCGAGCGCATCCTGCTGCTGCGGCGACCGGCGCAGCAACAGCAGAATTCTGTTCGCGGCGAAGGAGTCCGCAACTGGCCCCTGATCGAAGCGAGGCTGCGCGAATGATGGAACGTTGCCGGGAAGCGCAACCAGCGTGCCGCCGCCGAGCGGAGACGCAGCAGGGCGGGTCTGAGCAGGCAGAAGCGGCGCTGCGAGGGCGAGCAGCGCGGCGACCCGAACGGTGCGAAGAACGTTGTTCATCAGCTGCACCCCGCGAGCAGGCCGCGATTGAATTCGAACTGGCGAGGAGATGCGGATTGCAGCTGGTGCGGTTGGCTCTGGCGCTGTGGACGCGCAGTCAATTCACATTGACTGCATCCAGCTCGTCACGGTCCTCTGGCCGGCGTGACCCCGCCGGATGACCACGACGTTTACTGCATGCCGGACGCGGCGGCCTGAATCTGAATGTCGGATTCCTCGAGTGCAGGCCGAGCCTCCTGCGCTTCGCTCCAGGCGATCCGCAGGCTATGGGAGAAGAGCCCGTTGCCCATCAGCTGCACGGCTCCAATGCCCCACCGCATCGGCCGCGGCGCCCTGCCGTCCGGCCATAACGCGCTCAGCGGCCGCGGCACTCCTTTCGCATCAGGATGGTAGACGCGGTCGTCCCACCTCTGCGAACCTGCCGGGAAGTGGGGATAGTGGCGAACCGCATCGACGGCCGACCGCAGGATGCGATGTTTCCACGGCTGCGCGTACTGCGGCATGAACAGCACGACGCTCCGCCGGTCTTCGCGGATTTCGCCGACGAACTCGTCGAATGAGTCTGCGTTCGTCAGGTTGATGGCGGCATTCGGCTCCACTCCATGGCGATCGCCGCCTGAAATGAGCACCATCTTCCAGCTTTCGGCTAATCGGGCCGCGTCGCGGTTTTCCTTCCAGTTGCGCAGCGCATTCAATTCAATCGCGTGAATCCAGGCGCTGTTCTCGCGCAGAAAGTCGTTCACCATGCGGTGGTGCGTTGGCTCTCCCACGCGATACAAATCCCACATCGGGTGATTGAAGACGACCAGCACCTCAGGCATGGCGTGCAGCGTGGCGAGGATCGCCTTCAGCTGCGCGCTGGTTGGGCAATCTGTAAACGCAGCGAGAATCTGCATCCACTCCGACGCTGTCGAGGCGGGCAAATTGTGGATGCCAAGATGAAATGCCTGCGCCCCGTACGGCACCGTCCATTCCACCGAAACGGGGCTCTGCCGTTCCCCAATGACCGAGCGCAGCAGCAGGGGAGCGTTGATGTTGTCGTGATCCGAGAGCGAGACGAGGGGCGCAAGCCCCAGCTTCTCGATCTGCTCACTCTCCAGATCGAACGCGAGTTTCGGCGGCATGGGCGGCGTCCAGTAACTCCGCGCGTAGTCCACCCGCATGCCGTGATTGGCCTCAGAGCGCCGTTCCAGCCGCTGCATCATCCGGCGCATCAGCCGGTACCGCGCGCCCAGCATGGCGAGGAACTTCAGCGTCTCTCGGGATTGGTTGGTGTGACTGTGGAGCGATACCCCTGATGCAAAGCCCTGGCATGCTTTCGTATTTCGCCAGAGATAGAACACCGAACTATTCTTCACTTCTGTCCTTTCCCTTGCCTCTGCTGCGGGCATTGCGTACAGAGTCGCCGAAGAGTCGTGCACCGGAGGAACTGCGCTCAACTCCGGAGCACGAGCAGTTCGACAGAATCAGAGCGGGATACGCACACCAAAACACGCCATGCAAAGGGGGAGTTTGATAGCAACGACCGGGGAATAAGAAGGCCTCGCTTCACGCGAAACGGTGCCCCTGAAGAAGTTAGCAGAAGCACGTCATTCGTGTCGGCTTGTTTTTTGAGATGCCGCAATGCGCAGGAGCAAAATGAACAGCTTGTCATAATCACCGGCACAAATCGCTCGCTGAGCCGCGGTGTTTCTCCCCATCAGGTTTCAGCCCGCCGGTGTTAGTCTCGGTTCAATTCATCAACCGCGGCCCGATGAGAATTGCCTTCTTCACTGAGACATTTCTGCCCAAAATGGACGGCATCGTCACGACGCTCTGCCAGACGATCCGTCAGTTGCGCGAACTGGGGCACGAAGTTCTCATCTTCGCGCCGGAAGGCGGCCTTGCCGAATACGAGGGCTTCCCCATTGTTGGGATGAAAAGCCGGGCCTTTCCGCTCTACCCGGAGCTCCGCCTCGGCTTTCCGCGAGCTTCCATGCGCCAGGTCCTCACTGCATTCCGGCCCGATATTCTGCACGTCGCCGACCCGGCGCTCCTTGGCATCGCGGGCCTCTACTACGGCGGCGGGCAGGATGGCGGTGCCCTGCGGCTGCCTCTCGTCGTCGCCTACCACACCGATTTGCCGAAATACCTTCGCTACTATCGGCTTGGCTTCCTCGAAACCTCCGTCTGGAAAATCCTGCGCACCCGCCACAACCGGGCCACGCTGAACCTGGCGACTTCAGAAGTGATGGTCAGTCAGCTAAGGGAGCATGGGATCGCACCGGTCTCGCTTTGGCCCGGCGCTGTCGATGCCGACCTTTTTCGCCCTTGCCGCAGATCCGCCGGGATGCGCGAGCGCCTCACTGAAGGGAACCCCGCCAGCCCGCTCCTGCTCTATGTCGGGCGGCTCTCGGCGGAAAAGAACCTCGAGAGTCTCCGCTCCCTGCTCGAAGCGTTGCCGCAGGCGCGTCTTGCCCTGGTCGGGGGCGGTCCGCACCGCAGCAAGCTCGAAAAGCACTTCGCCGGACTGCCCGTCCACTTTGCCGGCTTCCTCTATAAGGAAGAGCTGGCCGCCGCCTACGCATCGAGCGACCTGTTCGTGATGCCTTCGCGGACCGAAACGCTGGGGCTGGTGGTTCTGGAGGCGATGGCCTCGGGATTGCCCGTCGTGGCGGCGCGCGCCGGCGGCATCCCGGAGATGATCGACGACGGCGTCACCGGCTACCTGGTCGAGACGGAGGCGGAGGCGATCGAACGGGTGAGAGCGCTGCTGGGCTCCCAGGCTGATCGGGAATCCATGGGACAACGCGCCCGGGCCGCGGCCTCCAGCCGAAGCTGGCGAAACGCAACCCTGCAGCTGGTGGGGCAGTACGAGAAAGCCATCGAACTGCAATGCCAGCGCGTCGGAGCACCCCCACCGCCGCCCTCCGGTCTGCGCGCGAAGACGAAACGCGCCGTTCGTCGGGGGATCATCGTCGCGGCGCGAAAGCTGCTCCCGTAACTGGGGAAATACGGGTGCCCCATGTCTCCTGCAGTTGGAGACATGGGTTATTCGCGCAGAGCGCGAACCCGTTGCAGACACGGGTCAGTCGCCGCCGAGCCGGGAACCGGGCTACGCGACCGCCATCTCCCTCATATACAGGTTGTGCGCCGAGGCGTTGTCGACCGGCAGCGTCTGGATATCGGGAGCGCCCTGCATCAGCGGCCCGATCCGCTCCCCGATCTCCCGAAACAATCCGTTGTCGTAATTCCTCACATCGGCTTCGCTCTTCCACAGAGTCAGGCAGATGTACTTGCCCGACGCCGGGTCGCACGATTCGATGTTTTCCAGAAACCCCGGCTGCGCCTGGATGCGGGGCAAGAACTGGGTGATGGCGTTGCGGAACTCGTTCACTTTGTCCCGCTGGATGGAGCAGGTGATGATGCGCGAATGCATGATTCGCCTCCTGACCGTACGCTCTCCCTGGGAATGCGCGCCACACTACGCCCGCCCCAATGTGGAAGTCAACGACGGAATCAGTGGCCGGTCGCGACAGGGCTTGTGGCTGGGGCTGACGCCGTGGGCTCCTATCGCAGTCCTGCTGCCTTGGACCGCCGCGCTGCCGCTTTGCTCACGGGCAAAAATCGTCTGGGTTCCCATTCAAGCTCGCGGTTGGCTTCAGTGGGATAGTTAACCCGAGCGTTCGCCCCTCCGCGCCGTCCACTCCGACACTCCTCTCCAGCCGATCTCCGCCACAGCTAATAGTGCTCCCAGGTAACCGACCAATGCTCATCGGGGTTCGCTGAGCGAATGACCAGGTGTCCGTCACTCGTGAGCTGGTAGACGCGGCGCAGGTCCCGGCCCACCAGCAGGTCGCGCGTGATCGACCCCTGCACGTGATGCGTCACCGTGTGGCTCGCCTCGTCCACCTCATAGCTGCCGAACGACGCCTCATATCCCCCGCGGACATATTCGTTGTCGGCAGCGTGCGCCGCCTCGGGATACATCAGCTGCACCGACACGTGTCCGTCGCGCGTGTAGATCAGAATGCCCCGGGGCTGCGCCGCCCGCGTCTGACCCGGCGCGTCGATCCTCACCAAGTGCCACGCGCCGATCAGCCTCTCCCGGTCCCCGCCCGTCCTGGACTGAGGTTGCGCCACTGTTGCTGTTAGCAGGCCGACGACCGTAATCACACCTGCGGCAAGAATCGTCATGATGGATCCTTTCGAGGGGCTATCTGCCGCTTGTCATTCTGAGCGAACGGGGCCCCAAACGTCTTTCAGTTTCGGGGTGGGTGCGAAGAATCTGCGGTTGTTTTTTCCCGCCGGTGGCTCCCCTTCATCACTTCCGTAATGCCGCGCCGTGCGTTTCCGCTCGTCCTGGTCTCCCGCGCACCCTACGCTGGAACTAAGGAAAGCTCTGTTCTCAGGAACAGAGCTTTCCTCGTTCAGCCGTGGCCACAGGCTATCGGCTGCTCTCGTCCGCTCTTTGAGAACTCTGCGCTGCTCCGCCACAGTTGACTGGTTCGCGGCCGCCAGCTGATCACAGACGACCGTCAACTGATCATCGACGGCCGCGACCGAAGTGACCGTGTTCCAATCATCTGCGGCCCTCGCGACCGTCAACTGATCACAGACAACCGTGAACGGAGTCAAAGACGACCGCGAACAAGTGACTCGTTTGCAATCATCTGGCCCCGTCAGGGTCACGACTTGATCAAAAACTGGTTTTCCGCGTACGGCGGGTGGAGGGCTTGCGAAAGTAACCTGTATGCCACCTTCGCAGCCTTGCCCCCTCTCCTGCCCCAGGCCTATACTCGGTCCGTTTGGCCCTGGAACGGGCTCGCCCGGCACCGAGCTTCCTGGATCGAAAATGTTTCGGGAACGAACGGAAAGCAAAGGGCTTGTCCGTCATCTAAGCCCCAGGGCAGTAG
>DASYYN010000260.1:0-6201 GCA_035933815.1 Acidobacteriaceae bacterium | reverse complement strand
GTGAAGAAGGCCGACTTCAGCCAGGGGCCGTTTCGCTGGCTGACAGTCGCATCGGCGGAGGAGCCGCAGGGAACGGAGCTGCAGCTGGCGCTGAACAACAATGCCGCAGCCAAAAGTTTCCAGCAGGCGCTCTTTCAGCAGAGCCAGCCCGCGGCCATGTTCTTCACCGATGATGTGCAGGCTGATTACGAACGCATGAAGGCTCGCGGCGCCGAGTTCACGATGCCGCCGAAAGACGTGACCGCGTCGACGATCGCCATGGTGAAGGACGGCTGCGGGAATCTTCTGCAGATCACGCAGCTGAAGCAGTGGCAGGGGTGAGGCAGATGACGACTCGGCAACAGTACGCGCCAGGTCCGGCCACAGGGGCGCGGATAGAAAAAGACGGAGAGAAGTGGACGCTGGTCCTGGTGCGGCAACTGCGTCACGCGCCGGAGAAGGTGTGGGAGGCGCTGACCGAGCCTGAGCATCTGCGCGAATGGGCTCCGTTCGATGCGGATGGGAGCCTCGCTGAGGCCGGGTCGAGGGTGAAGCTCACTACGGTGGCAGCGCCCACGCTGCGCGTTTCTGAAACAACGGTGACGCGCGCCGAGGCGCCGACGACGCTCGAGTACAAGTGGGGCGACTTCAACATGCGCTGGGAACTGGAAGCGCTGAACGAGGGCACGCGCCTGACGCTCTGGACCAACATCGGTCGCCCGTACATCGCCATGGGGGCAGCAGGATGGCACATTTGCCTCGATGTTCTGGATCATCTGCTGAGCGGAGATCCGATCGGGCGCATGGCGGGCGCGGATGCGGCCAAATTCGGCGGCTGGCAGCGTCTGCACGCCGAGTATGCAAAGCAGTTCGGCATAAAGGCGCCCGAGTGGAAAGAGTCGTGAGGAGGTCGCCTTGAACTGGAACAGATGGATTCGGCAGATTCACCGCTGGTTCTCGGTGGCCGTCACGCTGGCCATGATCGTGAACCTGGTTGCTGTTCTTGAAGGCAAATACAACAACAAGCTGGGGCTGCTGGCCGTCGCTCCGTTCATCGTGCTGTTCTTCACGGGCTTGTATTTGTTCGTGTTGCCCTATGCGACGAAGTGGCGGCGACGCGCGGCTGAGTGGCGCGGCTGAGTAGCGCGCTTTCCTCACTGTCGCAATGCAGGCGCTGAGCTGCTGGGCTACGCCGCCGGCTTGACGGGTTGCGGGAGCGGTTTGCCCTGCATTGTTTGTTTGCGTACCTTAACCTCCATCGCAGCCGCTTCCAGCTCGCTGTTGAATTCCGCCCCGAGCAGCAGCATGAGTCCGGTGATGTAGAGCCACATGAGCAGAATGATGAGCGCGCCCAGCGAGCCGTAGGTTACCGAATAGGTGTTGAAGTAGTGGAGGTACATGCGGAAGCCGATGGAGACGATGAGCCATCCGATCACACCCAGGGTTGCTCCGGGGGTGATCCAGTGCCACTGCCGCTTGCGCAGGTCCGGAGCCCAGTAGTACACCGCCGCAAACGAGAGGGCAAGAAACACCGTGGCGAGGATCCAGCCGCAGATACGGACAACAATGACCGTGGTGCCGCCGATGAAGTGCTGGTGCACGTTCCCATGCAGCCACGTGATGATGAAATCGCCGGCGAACATGGATGCGAGTGACAGCGTCACCGTGCAGGTGACCAGCATGGTCAGCAGAATGGCCTGCAAGCGAGCCTTGAGATAGGAGCGGCGCTCGGTGATCTTGTACACGGCGTTGGTCGCGTCCTGCACCGCGGAAATTCCCACAGAAGCCGACCAGATGGTCGCCAGCAGCCCGAACGTGAGCTTGCCGGAATTGGAATGGGCGGTGGTCTGATGAAAGACCTGCATGACGAGACCCAGAGCAGACCTGGGCACGACCAGTCCCATGTACGCGAGCAGCCGATCGTAAATGCCGGTCGCTGATCGCGCCGCCAATCCGAGGATTGTCGCGGCGCAGATGAGCGCCGGGAAAACCGCGAAGGCAAACCAGAAGCCCAGTTCCGCTCCAATGGAGAGCAGGCGGTCATGGAGCATGGCTTTCCATGTTCGTTTGGCAATATCTCGGACGGATACATCCTTCAATTCCCAGAGGTTCTTGGCCGGCGACATCGCCACCAGTTCCCAAATGTATTTTTCGTAGCGATTCAGCTCGTCGTGGACACCACCGGCAGTGGGCATGGACACACCTCAAAATCGTGCGTTTTCTGCTCTCCTGCAGAGGAGGATGCGGCCCGCCGCGCCCTGGTAGTCCCGCCGGCGGTACGGCGGCTGAGAAGGCGGGTCAACTGGGCTGTTTTGCACGGCATCTGACTTGCAGATAGGGTTTGCCCGGTTTGGGACAGGCGCTTCCCCCCAATCTATGAAGTTTCCGTTGCGGATGATCGTGGCTCTGCTGTCATGTGCCCTGCTATTCCCGGCGGCGGCGCAGGAGGTGCATCCTCGCGAAGACCGGGGCGATCAGTCCCTGCCGCGCATGACTGCTGCGACCGAGCAGATGCTGGGCTCCTACCAGGGGCAGAATGTCGTCTCGATCGACATTGCAGGCCGCCCCGATCTTACGACCGCGGAGTTCGAGCCGGTGTTTACGCAGAAAGCCGGGCAGCCATTCTCAAAAGACAAAGTGATGCAGACCGCGGCTGCGGTGAAAGCCAAAGGAAACTTCAGCGTCGTACGCGTCCAGGTGAATCCCGATCCCAATGGCGTGCGCATCCTGCTGGTTCTTGAGCCCGGCTACTACTTCGGGATTTATCAGTTTCCCGGGGCGGCGGTGTTCTCGTATCCGCGACTCGTGCAGGTGAGCAACTACCCGGTCGAGACGCCATACAGCGCGCCTGAAGTGGAACGCGACCGGCAGGCGCTGCTCACGTTCTATCAGCAGCAGGGGTACTTCCAGTCCAGCGCCAGCAGCCAACTGCAGCTCGACAACGATCACGGCATCGCCAACGTTCTGTTCCGGAGCGATCTCGGCCGGAAAGCGAAGTTTGGGCAGGTCGAGATTACCGGGCTACCCAATGACCAGCAGC
This sequence comes from Acidobacteriaceae bacterium, assembly GCA_035933815.1. GTDB lineage: Bacteria > Acidobacteriota > Terriglobia > Terriglobales > Acidobacteriaceae > Palsa-343. Next base: position 3,182 of record DASYYN010000260.1, on the reverse strand, counting down.
ATCAACTCGAGGACAGCCTGAAAGGACTGATGGCCCGTGCGCGGCAGGCGGCAATCCGGCCCGGCAAAACCTACCACCAGACCACGCTTGTCCACGCAACCAACTACCTGCAAACCGAGCTGCAGAAGAAAGGACGGCTGAGCGCGCAGGTTCAGCTGGCGGGAGCCGAATATCACGCCGACACCAATCGTGCCGATATCCATTTCTCCGTCAACCCCGGGCCGAAAGAGCATGTCGAGATCACCGGTGCGCACGTGTGGAGCTGGGACAAGAACAAACTCCTCCCCATGTATCAGGGTTTGGGCGTCGATCCGGAGACGGTGGAGGAAGGCAAGCGGGCGCTCACTTCTTACTTTCAGAGCAAGGGCTACTTCCAGGTGAAAGTCGATGCACAGGTAAAGAAGAACAGCGAAGAGACGGTGATCTACCGCATCACGCGCGAAAAGAAGCACAAGGTGGAGAGCGTGAAGGTGGCCGGCAATACCCGCCTGAAGTCTTCGGAGCTTCTGCCGCACGTCGCGGTCCAAAAGGAGCACCTGCTTTCGCGCGGCAAGTTCAGCCAGGAACTGCTGCGGAAGAGCGTCAAGAACCTGAAGGCGGTTTATCAGTCGGAAGGATTCAGCAGCGCGCAGGTTGCGCCTGACGTGAAAGAACGCGGCGGCAATGTGTACGTCACCTTTGCCGTGACGGAAGGCCCGCGGGACGTCGTGGCGTCGCTGAAGGTTGAGGGCGCCAACAGCTTTCCCCCTTCGAAGTACGCGCCGAACGGTCTGAAGATTGAAGCGGGCCAACCGTACTCGGGATCGAATGTGGTCGCGGATCGCACGCAGATCATGGCGAATTATCTGAAGGCCGGTTATCTGACGGCCAGCTTCCGCGAGACCGCCAAAGCCGTTTCAAAGAACGAACCGCACCAGATCAACGTGGTCTACCACATCTATGAAGGTCCTCGCGTGCTGACTGGCGACGTGGTCACGCTGGGACGCCAGCACACGCGGCAGACTCTGATCAAGGACGACATCGCCGACCTGAAGCCTGAGCAGCCGCTCACCGAAACGGCGCTGCTGGGCGCCGGGACCAAGTTGTACGACCACATTGGCGTCTTTGACTGGGCGGAGGTCGATCCCAAGCGGCAGATCACCACGCAGAACGTCGAGGACGTTCTGGTGAAGCTGCACGAAGCGAAGCGCAACACGCTGCTGTATGGTTTCGGCTTTGAAGTCATCAACCGCGGCGGAAGCATTCCCAGCGGCACCGTGGCGCTGCCGAATCTGCCGCCGGTCGGATTGCCGTCGAACTTCAAGACCAGTCAAACAACCTTCTACGGGCCGCGCGGAACGTTCGAGTACACGCGCAACAATATCCGCGGCAAAGCTGAGTCGTTCTCTTTCACCGGATTCGGCGGCCGGCTGGACCAGCGCGTGGCTGCGTACTATCTGGACCCCACGTGGCGCTTTACTCCGTGGAAGGAAACAGTATCGATCTCTTATGAGAAGAACGAAGAGAACCCCATCTTCTCCTCACAGGAGGAGACGGCCACTTTCCAGACGCAGCGCGCGATTGATATGGCGCAGAAGAACATTTTGTTCTTTCGCTACGGCTACAGCCATACGAACATCACCCACGTCCTGATCGGCGCGCTGGTGCCGGTGCGCGATCGCAACATCCGCCTGTCGACGCTCGCCGGGAACCTGACGCGCGACACGCGGGACAATCCGCTGGATGCGCATGGCGGCGGGCTGGACTCAGTCGAATTCGACTTCAACAGCAGCAAGCTCGGCTCGAATGTCGACTTCGCCAAGCTCACGGCACAGGCTGCGATCTACCGCGAAAAGTTTCATCACATTGTCTGGGCCGACAGGATTGAAATTGGCCTGGCGCAGCCGTTCAGCAAAAGCTTCGTCCCGCTGAGCGAAGCGTTTTTCACCGGCGGCGGCAATTCCCTGCGCGGATTTCCGCTCGATGGCGCCGGCCCGCAGAACAGCGTGCTCATCTGCCCCACCGGAGCGCCCAGTTGCTCGAACCCCGCGCAGATCCGGGTTCCGGCGGGCGGCAATGAGGAGCTGATCATCAACTCGGAAGCGCGTATTCCGGTGCCTCTCAAGCAGGGGCTGAGCATCGTGCCCTTCTACGACGGCGGCAACGTGTTTCCGCGGATCGGCTTCCACGACTTCACCTCGCTCTACTCGAACAACGTTGGCATCGGTCTGCGCTATTCCACGCCGGTCGGGCCGATTCGTGTGGATGTCGGTCAGAATCTGAATCCCGTGCCCGGCATCAAGGCAACGAACTACTTCATCAGCATTGGGCAAGCGTTTTAAAAGGGTCACATTATGAGTACAGCCAGGTCCTATTTCCCCCCGGAGCCGCCGCCGGAACGCGGCCCACAACCCGTTCCGAAAGAAAAACGCGGTCCGCGCCATCCGTGGGGACGATATCTCGGATGGGCGGGGATCGTGGTTCTGGGCCTCATTGTGCTCGTCGTCGGTGTGGCGATCACTCTGCTGCACAGCCAGCGATTCCATCATTATCTGTTGGCTAAGGTGGAGTCATCGGTCGAGCAGAGCATGAATACGCGCATGACGGTGCAGAATTTCGCGGTTCACTTTTCACCGCTGGGTCTGGATGTCTACGGAGTGGTTGTCGACGGCGCGAGTCCCTATCCCAACCCGCCGCTGCTGCAGTTGCAGCACGCGCATGTGGGCATCGGGATCACCTCGCTGGTGCAGCGTAAGTGGTACCTGACGGATGTGCGGCTCGATCGCCCGGTGGTCCATGTCTTCGTCGATAAGAACGGCGTGTCGAACATTCCCAAATCCAAGCCGAGCAACAGCAAGAGCAGCACGAACCTGTGGGATCTCGGCATTCGCCACACCGTGCTCGACCGGGGCGAGATTTACTACAACGCGGAAGCGACGCCGCTCTCCGCCGACCTGCACGATCTTGAGTTGCGCGCCGACTTCAGCAAGCCGCAGACGATGTATTCGGGCGAACTGAAGTACACCGAGGGGCGCGTGGTCTTCGGCACGTATCGGCCGTTCGTCCACAACTTTGACGCCGTCTTCGATGCGACGCCGTCAACGTTCCAGCTGCATCGGGCTCAGCTTTCGAGTGGCGCCACGCAGGTGAATCTGGCGGCCACTGCGACGGACTTCAGCGCTCCGCATGTGCAGGCGCAGTAC
>DASYYN010000256.1:0-6880 GCA_035933815.1 Acidobacteriaceae bacterium | reverse complement strand
CTGGTGACGGCTCCGGCGTCGGCGGGCAATCTGACAGTGACAGCGACCAGCGTGCAGGACGCCAGCAAGACCGCGTCAGCGAACCTTGCGGTGAACGCCCCGGCGTCGACGATAACCAGCGTGGCCGTGACGTGCAGCCCGACGACGGTTACCGCGGGCGGAACGGCGCAGTGCAGTGCGAGCGTGCAGGGCACGGGCAGCTATAACTCGGCGGTGACCTGGTCCGTCAGCGGAGGCTCGATCACAGCGAGCGGGCTCGTGACGGCTCCGGCGTCGGCGGGCAATCTGATGGTGACGGCGACCAGCGTGCAGGACGCCAGCAAGACCGCGTCAGCGACCATTGTCGTCAATGCCCCGGCATCGACGATTACCAGCGTGGCCGTGACGTGCACTCCGACGACGGTGGCTCCAGGCGGAACCGCGCAGTGCAGTGCCAGCGTGCAGGGCACGGGCAGCTATAACTCGGCGGTAACGTGGACAGCAAGCGCCGGCACGATCAGCGCAGGTGCGCTGACTGCGCCGCAATCGACTGGAAGCGTCACAGTGACGGCGACGAGCGTGCAGGACACGACGATGACCGCGACGGCCACCGTCACGGTGCAGAGTGCACAGCCGCAGAGCCGGCATGTGGTTCTGGTGATGGAAGAGAACCAGAGCTATTCCACGGTGGCCGGCAATGGGAACTGGCCGGCTCTGAACAGCCTGATCAACAATGGCGCGCTGGCGACAAATTATTACGCGAACACGCATCCGTCGATCGGCAACTATTTCATGCTGACGACGGGACAGATCCTGACGAACGACGACAGCTCGACGCAGGTATGGAACGTCGATAACCTGGCGCGGCGGATGCTGGCAGCGGGTGTGTCGTTCCGGATCTACGCGGAGGGGATCACGCAGGGCTATGTAGGCGGGAATACGGGTGCGTACGTGGTGCGGCACAACCCGTTTGCGCTGCTGTCGGACCTGGCAAATAATCCGCAGGCGGCCAACGCGCACATTTTCCCCTTCTCGCAATTTGCGCAGGACCTGGCCAGCGGAAATCTGCCGGAGTTTTCCTACATCGTGCCGAACGTGGACGATGATGCGCACGACGGTACGCCGGCGCAAGCAGATGCGTGGCTGCAGAGTCAGGTCGTCGGTCCGCTATCCAATGACACCGCGTTCCAGCCAGGCGGAGATGGCGTGCTGGCGGTGGCCTTCGACGAGGCGGTGGACACCGATACCACCAACGGCGGCGGCCAGGTGGTAACAGCGTTCTGGGGGCCCATCGTGAAATCCGGCTACCAGGAGCAGTCGGGCACGCTCTACCAGCACCCGAGCCTGCTGCGGGAGATCATGGACCTGCTCAACCTGCCGAATCCGCCGGGAGCCGCGGCGGGTGCGCCTTCGATGCGGGAGTTCTTTTTGCCCTGACGGTACGGGACCGCGCAACCATCGGGCGGTCCCGCCCGGTTTACGTGCAGTGAAAGCCTCACACGGGCTCACACCTGGCGAGAGCGAAGGCTATCCGGTTCAGCGGCTGGGTTTATGGTCTACCGGCAGGTGAGCCTGGGTGCGCTTCGGACTGGCGAAGCTGGGCGAGCCAATCGTGAGCGAGCTTTAGATGGTACAGGTCGGAAGCGTCGATCTGGTCTTTGCGCGCCAGCATGCCCTGGCAGCCTTCGCGCAGCAGCGGTTCGCCCTCGGCGAGTTTCTTCTGGCCGGCCAGGCTCTCGCCCACCAGGCATTCAGCGTTGTACTGCTGCCACTCGCCGGGTTGGACTTTCTTTTCCCATCCCAGCGCCTCGCGCGCCAGCGGCTCAGCCTGCGCGAATTTGCCTTCGGAGAGGTAGACGAGAGCCAGATCGCTCATTGAAGTGAGCGTCATCGGGTGCTGATCGCCGAGGGCGTGCCGTTGTCGGGCGAGCGCCTGCGCAATGGAGTCCTCCGCGAGCGCATATTTGCCCTGGTGCAGGTACATCATGCCGCGCGACCAGATGGTGTAGGTCGTGACGCGATCCTCGGGGCCGAACACGCGGGTGTCGTCGGAGATCGCCTGCTTGTAGAGCGCCGCAGCCTGAGCGTACTTGCTCTCTTCAGAGTAGAGCTCCGCCAGATTGGAGTAGTCGTAGAGTGTGTGCGGATTGTCGGCGCCTAACAAGCGGCGGTCAATCGCCGCGGTCTGCTCCATCAGCGGCTCGGCCTTCTTGTACTTGCCCTGCTGTTCGTAATCCCCGGCCAGCGCGTTCATCGTCTGTATCGTTGCCGGTGCGTCCGGGCCCACTACGCGCCGATACGCCTCGATGGCCTGCTGAAAGAGCGGCTCCGCCTGAGCAAACTTGCCTTCGTTCATGCTGATAGCGGCCAGCACCTCCAGTTCCGAGAGGGTCGTGCGGTTATCCGGGCCCAGGATGCGGCGGGCCCGCCCGAGCGCATCCCGGTCGAGGGCTTCCGCTTCCGCATACTTCCCTTCGGTGTTGTAGACCGTGGCCAGATTGCCCATTTCGATGATGATCTTTGGGCTGTCGGGCCCTAATGTCCGCTGGTCGTAGGCGAGAAGTTCCTTGTGGAGCGCTTCCGCCTCCGAGTATTTGCCTTCCTCGTTGACGTCCATGGCCAGACCGCTGAGGGCGGTGAGAGTGTCGGGATCGTCGGGCCCAAAGAGGCGGCGGTCGGTGTCAACGACCTGACGAAGCAGCGTCTCGGATTTTGCGTATTTGCCTTCGCTGAAATACACCCAGCCCAGGCGATCCATGGCCCAAAGTGTCTGGCGATTCTGATCGCCGAGAACGCGGCGATCGCTGCTGACGGCCTGAAGCAGCAGCTTTTCGGCCTCCGGATACTTTTCCTGGAGCGCATGGGCATCGCCCAGTCGCGCCAGGATGTCGAGGGTCTTCGGATTCTCCGGGCCAAGGATGCGGCGGGTGAGTTCCAGCGCGGGCTGTAACTGCTGGCGTGCCGCCGGGTACAGGCCCAGATCGACATAAGCATTGCCGATGGTTTCGCGGATTGCCGCCTCCACGTCCGGCTGCTTGCCGAAGCGGCTGCCGATGTTCTGTGCCGCGCGATCGAGCACAGTGTGCACGGTGATATTCGGGTCGGGCTTTGCCTGGTTGTACGCGCTTGCCTGGCCGAGCAGATCCTTCTGCAGAAAATCGTTCACGGCCTGCGCGATGGCGGTCTCCTGCTGCGCTCGTTTCTGGGCGCGCCGCGCCTGCACCGCTTCCCAGGTGCTGACTACGACGCCGAGCATGAGAACGACAAACACTGCCGCGACGCCGCCTACGAGAGCCTTGTGGCGGCGCGCGAACTTTTGAAGCTGATACGTGGTGGAAGGCGGGCGCGCAACGATGGGCTCGTCGTGCAGGTAGCGGCGGATGTCGGCCGCCAGGTCCGCCGCCGATCCGTAGCGCCGTGTCTTGTCCTTCTCAAGGGCTTTGGCGACGATCGTCTCGATGTCGCCGCGGAAGGTGCGATGGATGGAGCGCAATGCAGTGGGCTCGGACTCGCGGATCGTGCTGATCGCCTCGTGAATCTGCTTTCCGATCTCATAGGGAGCTTTGCCGGCGAGCATTTCGTAGAGGATCACGCCCAGGGTGTACACATCGCTGCGGGTGTCGAGCTCGTCGGGATCGCCGGTGACCTGCTCGGGGCTCATATACGCCAGCGTGCCGATGATCTGGCCCATGCTAGTCTGGCGCGTCGCCTGAGCATCGGAGTCGGTGAGGCGCGCGATGCCGAAATCGAGGATCTTCGGCTGGCCATCTTCGCCCACCAGGATGTTGGCCGGCTTGAGGTCGCGATGAATCAGTCCCCGCTGATGCGCATGCTGCACGGCGTCGCAGATTTTGGCCATCAGCTCGAGGCGCTGCCGCACGGTGAGCTGATGCTCGTCGCACCAGGCGAGCAGCGTTTTGCCGCGGACCAACTCCATGGCGATATAGGGCTGACGGCCGTAGGGAGTTTCTGCGGTGCCCGCGTCGTAGATCTGCGCGATGCCGGGGTGCTGCAGGCGCCCGAGCGCCTGCGTTTCCGTGTCGAAGCGGCGCAGCATCTCCATGTCGGCATAGCCGACGCGAATGACTTTGAGAGCCACGGTGCGACGCGGCGAATCCTGCTCGGCCTCGTAGACGGCGCCCATGCCGCCTTCGCCGAGCAGCCGCAGGATGCGATAGCGTCCGACGACGGACGGGATGGCCGCCTCGCCCGCAGACACATCGAAGGGCGAAGGCGTAACGAGGGCGCTGGCGCGGACATCGGGCCGCGGATTGGGTCCCAGCGTCGGAGCGTCGGAATCGAGCACGCGCGCACTCTCCTGTCAGCCGAGTGTTGGGGGGAGATTAGGAACGAGCATAGGGGTACGCTGCCGCCGCGTCAATGACGCGGGAAGCCCTTCTCCTCGGTTCTGTTGCTACAATCCGCGTACCGGAATTTTCCGATCCAGATGAAAACTCTGCGTGCTGCCCTGCTGGTGCTTGCGGCTGCGATGCCGCCCGTCCTTGTTGCTCAATCTCACCCTGCTCATAAAACTGTGACGCACAAAACTTCTCCTGCCACTCCTGCGGCCGTGCATGCCTCGGCCATCGTGATCGATACGCATGCGGATACGCCGCAGCGCCTGCTCGACGACAACTACGACCTGACGGAGCCGCTCGACGGCGGCTATCTGAACTTTGCGTCGGCGCGGAAAGGCAATCTGGGCGCGGAGTTCTTCTCCATCTGGGTAGAGCCGACGCTCTACAAGGGCCAGTATGCGCGGCGCACGCTGGAGCTGATCGACGCGGTGCAGCGGCAGGCGGCGAAGCATCCCGCGCAAATGATGATGGCGTACTCGCCGGAAGACATCGAGCGGGCGCACCGCGAGCACAAGCTGGCCGCACTGATGGGGATCGAGGGCGGGCACTCGATTGAGGACTCGCTGGGGTTGCTGCGCGACTACTACCGGCTGGGCGTGCGCTACATGACGCTGACGTGGTCGAACTCGAACGACTGGGCGGACTCGTCGGGGGATATCAACGATCCGAACGTGAAGCACACGCAGGATGGGCTGACGGACTTTGGCAAGGACGTGGTCTACGAGATGAACCGGCTGGGGATGATGGTGGACATCTCGCACGTGGCGGACAAGACGTTCTATCGCGCGGTGATCACGTCGCGGGCGCCGGTGTTCGCATCGCACTCCGCGGCCAGGGCGCTGACCGATGTTCCGCGGAACATGACCGACGACATGCTGCGGGCGGTGGCGCGGAGCGGCGGCCCGAACAGCAAGGGCGGCGTCGTAATGGTGAATTTCTACTCCGCGTTCATCAGCGATGCATGGCGGAAGGCATGGGAGGCGCAGGCTCCCGAGCGCAAGGCAGCCGAGGAGAAGCAGATTGCCGAGTGGAAGGCCGAGGGAAAGCCGATCACCTACGAGATGACGGACGCGATGGATAAGCAGTGGGCGGGGAAGATTCCGCAGCCGCCACTAAGCATGCTGATCGATCACATCGATCATGTGGCGAAGGTGGCGGGAATCGATCATGTAGGGCTCGGGTCGGACTTTGACGGGATTCCATCATCGCCGGAGGGGATGGACTCGGCGGCCGATCTGCCGAAGATCACGGCGGCGCTGATGGCGCGTGGTTATTCGGCCGAGGATTGCCGGAAGATTCTGGGGGAGAATTTCCTGCGCTTCTTCCGCGAAGTGCAGGCGACGGCGAAGCAGCTGCAGGCCGAGTCGCCGGAGCGGCCGGCGATCAGCAATCAGCAGCCGTACAGGAAGTAAGCCGATGGCCATCTACATTACACTGCTGCGCGGGATCAACGTGGTAGGCGCGAATCAGTTGGCGATGAAGGACCTGGTCACGCTGTGCGGGGAGTGCGGCTTTCAGAAGGCGCGCACGTGGATTCAGAGCGGAAACGCGATCTTCGAGTCGAAGCTGAAGGAAGACGCTGTGAAGCGAGCGCTGGAGAAGGCGCTTGCCGGGAAGATGAGCAAGCCGATTGCGGTGATGGTGCGCACTCCGGCAGAGATGCGGGCGGTGCTTGAGGCAAATCCGTTCCCCGACAAAGAGGGGAGCAAAGTCGCGGTGGTGTTCTTTGCCGGGAGCGCTCCGGCGGAGAAAGCGCAAGGGCTGACCGGGCCGGCGGGCGAGCAGGTCGTCTTAGGCAAGCGGGAGATCTATATCTATTACCCCGAGGGACAAGGGCGGTCGAAGCTCAGGCTTCCGTGGAAGGAGCCGGGGACGGTACGGAACATCAACACGGTGCGCAAGCTGGTGGAGCTGAGCGGAGGGTAGTTTGTCCTATAAGGACAAAGCAAATGCAGGTCCTTCGACTCGCGACTGAACTGATGTTGCGCGAACGCGCGCAACAATTCGGATGCTTCGCTCAGGCTGACACTTTATTTGCAGCGAGGGGTCTGCCCCGGTCCGATCGGCGGTGCGGGTTAGTTGCCGAATTTCGACTCGATGGATGCGACGGCGGCCAGTTGCTGCACCGTTTCGCGCAGATAGCGGTGCGGGTTGACCGGCGTCCGGTGGATGCGGACTTCGTAGTGAAGATGCGGGCCGGTGGCGCGTCCGCTCATGCCCACGTAGCCGATCACCTGGCCCTGGGTCACTTGCTGGCCGACGGTGACGGCGAATCCCGAGAGATGGCCGTAGAGCGTCTCGATGCCGTTGCCGTGGTCGAGGAGGATTTCGCGGCCGTAGCCGGATTCATTGCCCGCGCTGGCCACGATTCCGTCAGCGGTGGCGCGCACCGGAGTGCCGAACGTGGCGGAGATATCCACGCCGGAGTGGAAGGCTCCTTCTCCGTTAAACGGATCTTCGCGCTGCCCGAAGGAACTTGTGATCGGTCCCGTCACAGGCCAGAGGGCAGGGGCACCGGCGATGCTGGCCCAGTCGGTAATGGT
>DASYYN010000250.1:0-11013 GCA_035933815.1 Acidobacteriaceae bacterium | reverse complement strand
CTTCTGGGGGGTATCCACGTTCGGTATCCTTGGTGACGCCGTTGCCAGTGGCTGGGGAGGCCGGAGAAGTGGTCGGCGGGATTTCCTCCGCTGGGAGGAAGAGGTCTGTGCTCCGGGCTGGCTAGTATAACGGCGACCTGTGGAAAACCATTGGAGGCATGATGGCAAACTGCAGTAAAACCCCGGAATTCATAGACTTACTTCAGGTGCTCGCCATCGATCGGTCGTCCCCTAGCAAAAAGGGCAAGAGATACTGAGTTTGATCAATGAGGAAAGGACTCATCCAATCGGCCGCTCGATCGGTCGCCGGAGCAGAATGAGGCGTAAGCAGGATCAGAAGAAAGTCCGGGGTATCTTCGAGCGACCGCCCGGATCCAACGTATGGTGGATCGTTTACTGGGACCACGGTGTTCGCCACCGCGAGAAGATCGGTCGCAAATCAGACGCGATCGACGCATACCGAGATCGCAAGACCGCGATACGGCGAGGCGAGAAGCTGCCGACCCTTAAACGTACCGCTCCCGTTACAATCGGAGACCTCGTCGATCTGGTGCTCGAATATGTCAAGACGCACGGCCATAAGGATCAGCGTACGTACGCATCGCGAGGCAAAATCATCCGCAATGGTCGAAGAGACAAAAAGGGCGTCGTCATTCATAAGGGCCTCGGCGATCGCGACGCGGAGACCCTGACCGCTGAGGACATCGAGGGCTGGCTCGGGAAGCATTGCAAAACACCTGCGACCTTCAATCGTTACAAGGCTTTTTTCAGTCTTGCTTATAAGCTCGGCGTCCGAGCGAAGAAAGTAAGCCACAATCCTGCGCGAGGTGAGTTTATCCCGATGCGACAGGAGCCGAAGGGCCGGCTCCGGTACCTCACAGAAGAGGAGTACGACAAACTCCACGAGGTGATCGCACGACGGTTCCCTGAGCACCTGGCAGAGTTCGTTGTCGGGACGCACGCCGGGATGCGCCTCAGCGAACAGTACACCGTCGAACGCGGGCAGTACGATGCTCGCCGCCGCGCTATCGATCTTGACCGGACGAAGAACGGGGACTCCCGCACCGTGCACCTGAACGCAGATGCCGTGGAGGTCATTGAGTCACTGCTCAAGCCGAATCAAAAACAGTCAGATCGTATCTTCCCTCGCGAAGACCACGACCGGTTGCTTGGGGAGAAGAAAGGCAAACGCAAGAAGGAGAGTTTCGACAACCGGTCCTGGTTCGAGCCTTGCGTCATTGAGGCTGAAATACCACGGATCACCTGGCACGGGTTGAGGCACACTTTCTGCTCGTGGCTCGCTATGGCCGGGGCGACGACGCGCGAGATCATGGAGGCGGCAGGGCACAAGACAATGAGCCAGGCCGCGAGGTATTCCCATCTTTCGCCACAGCACACCCAGTCGGTCGTTGACCGGATTGCCCGGAGAGGTGCCAAGGAAACCAACAGCCACCAGAACAGCCACCAGACAGAAGATGCGGGCAAACGGCTGAAGCAAAGATCCAGAAAAGTTAGCGTTTAACCGGCTAGTCTTCATGTAGTTATCTGGTACCCGGAGGGGGACTTGAACCCCCACGGAGGGTTAGCTCCTGCGGATTTTAAGTCCGCTGCGTCTGCCAGTTTCGCCATCCGGGCGCGCTGGCATTATCGTATCTGACTCCACACCGGCATTCCGCACAACAGAAAAGCGTGCCCGCAACGCAGGCACGCTTCGCTGAGAAGGTCAGCCGCTTTCAGTGCGGCTTGCGGTATTCGATTTCTTCGCCGCGCAGAAAGTACTCGGCCGAGCAGGTGTCGCCGCCGCAGATCATCGATTCCAGTCCCAGCATCTGCGCCTTGGTGATCAGGCCGAGAGCGCCGCATCGCGGGCAGGCCAGCACCGCGACAAAAGGGTTACGCGCGTCGCCGAGGGGAGCCGCGTTCTCCAGCACAAAGAGCGTTCCTGGTTCCATCTGTTCCGGTATCCACTCATCAAGCATTTGTAGCTCCTGCTGCATTCTTTCCCTCCTGAGTTGTGCTGGTTTACGGCAATACATTCACCGGGCGCGTGCAACGTCTTCTGGCTTAGATCGGCCTCCCTTCGGAACGAATGAGCAGAGTGCTGCCTGCGAACCGGATCATCCCGGGATCCGTGCACTGAGTATGGCGGAAGAATGCGCGCGGGCAGAAGTGAGCAGGGGGAGGGATGGCGTGTTTCGCCGCGCGAGAGCTGCTGCGCTTTGCTGCGTCGGCCTTGGTCGTGCTCGAACGTGACTCGGGCATCACAGGCGGCGTCTCAGCAGGCACCGGAGCCGCTGTTCGCTTGGATGCGTTCAGAGGCCCGCAGCGGCTGTCAATTGACGCCATTCTCGTTAGACGGGTGCGGCATGTCAACGAAATCCGGCGTCCGCTTAGTATCGCCGCAGGTTCACCGTGCCGGTGCTGCGCTCAGCGCCGCCTTCAGCGCTTCGGCGACCTGCTCGATCTGCTTCGGCTCGAGGTATGGATGCATCGGCACGCTCAGCACCCGGGCGGCGGCTCGCTCTGCATGGGGGAAACTCTGCGATGAGAGCTCCTGTCCGGCATAGACCGGCTGCTGGTGGAGCGCCATCGGATAGTGCACGGCGGTGGGAACACCGGCCGCGTGCAGACTGCGCTCGACGGCAGCGCGGTCATCTACCTCAACCGTGTACTGCGCCCAGGCGCTGGTACGGTCCGGCAGGATGCGGGGCGTTACGACAGTGTCTCGCAGCCGTGCCGTGTAGCGGTCGGCTGCTTCGGCGCGCGCGATCAGCTCCTCGTCGAAGATTTCCAGCTTGGCCAGCAGAATCGCGGCCTGGAGCGTGTCGAGCCGTCCGTTGATGCCGATCCGCGTGTGCCGGTAGCGCGCTGTCTGGCCGTGGTTGCGCAGCTCCAGCATGGCGGAGGCGAGAGCGTCGTCATTGGTGAAGCAGGCTCCGCCGTCTCCATAGGCGCCTAGCGGCTTCGAGGGGAAAAAGCTGGTGCAGCCGATAGTCGAGAGGTTGCCGGAGTGCCGGGCTTTGTAGAGCGCGCCGAAGCTCTGGGCGGCATCTTCAATGACCGGAATGCCGTGGCGCGCGGCGATCGCATTGATGGCGTCCATATCGCAGGGCTGGCCGTAGAGACTGACGGGCAGGATGGCGCGCGTGCGCGGCGTGATGGCTGCTTCAATGGCGGCGGGGTAGATGTTCCAGGTGACCGGGTCGATGTCGACGAAGACGGGCCGGGCGCCGAGGAGTGCGATCATCTCGGCCGTAGCGAAAAAGGTGAAAGGCGTGGTGATGACTTCGTCGCCCGGCTCGATGCCGACCGCCATGAGCGCCAGTAGCAGGGCATCGGTGCCGCTGGCGCAGCCGATGCAGTGCCGGGCGCGGACCCGCGCCGCGAGGCGTTGCTCCAGTTCCTGTACTTCGGGACCGAGGATGAAGCGGCCGTGATCGAGCACCGCCTGGATACGGGCGTCAATGCGCGGTTTGAGCCGCCGGTACTGGGCTCGGAGGTCGACGAAGTCCATGACCTCTCATTGTCGCATCGGCCTGCGGCAGAGGCGATAGCTCGCGGATGAAAACCGTCCATCACTCAGGCGCAACCCAGACGGCCTGTGAGGGTTCTGGAATACAGAAGGCCCTGTGCGGCGCGGGCCTTCAAGGGACTACAAGGAGAGACGGGATGAAGAGGCTTCTCAGCATCGGGCTGATTGCATTAGCGCTGCCGCTGGCTGGCTGCGCCGGCCGGGAGGTGGTCACATACGGTCCGCCGCCGGCGTACAGCATGGCGGCACGGCGAGGCTTCGAAGACGGCGTCCGCGCTGCGCATTGGGACATGCGTCACGGGCGTCGGCCGGACTTCGACGACCACGAGAGCTTCCGGGATCCTCCGGTGCCGCCGGATCTGCGGAACGAATACCGGCGCGGCTTTCATGAGGGGTATGACCGGGCGATCCGCGACCGTTACTAGAGCGCAATCTGGGGCAGCGACGGTAAGGCAAAACAAAGAGATCGCCGCCCAGGGCGATCCCTTTGTGTTGCGGTTGCGATCGTCAGAAGACGATCTTGCCGGAGACCTGCAGCTGCCTGGAAGAGCCGAAGTCGCCTACCGGGAAGCGGGTGGTGGTGAGCTGGCCGAAGGTTCCGGCAGAGCCGCCCGGCGTGAACGTGGAGGCGGGCTGGCCGAAGTTGGGGTGGTTGATGATGTTGAACGCGTCGGTGCGGAGCTGGAACGAGACGCGCTCGGTAATGTTGGTGTCCTTTTCAACGGCGAGGTCGACGTCCTCAAAGCCGGGGCCGGTGTACTCGCCGCGGCGCTCATTGCCGAAGCCGGCACCGGGGCTGGACCAGACGCAGCTGCTGGTTGGCGCGTTACAGATCGCCTGCGGGATGTACTGCACGTTGTTGCCGGCACGCAGGTACTCATAGTGGACGGCGCTGTTCACGTTCGGCCGGGTGAGCCCGGCGATGCCGTTGTTGGCCAGCGTCGTATGTACGGTGAATGGATTGCCGGTCTGCAGGGAGGTAATCGTCGAGAAGACCCATCCCCGGTCGAGGCGATTGCCCTTGAACGGCGCGGTGTACACGCCGCTGAACACCCAGCGGTCGCGCACGTCGAAGTCGGAGGGGCCGTAATCGCCGCGTGGATCATAGCTGTTCTGCGGCGTGCTGTAGGCAGTGGATGCCAGGTTATACGAGTTATAGTCGAGCGACTTGCTCCACGTATATGAGGTGCTGAACTGGAGGTTGGCGCCGAAGTTCTTGTTGAGCGTGCTCCACAGCGCGTTGTAATTGCTGTTCCCGATGCTCGCGCTGGTGAGCAGCGTACCGAGCGGCTTGCCCGGATCGATGGGGCTGGTGGCTGAGAGCTTCGCAAAACGAGGCGCTCCGCCGACCGGCTGATTCTCGTTCGGATACATCTGCAGATGGGTGCCCTTCGATCCGACGTAGCCGATCTGGAATCCCATGGTGTTCGAGAGCTGGTGCTGGATCATCAGGTTGTAGCTCTGCATTTGCGGATCTTTGAAATTCGGCGTGACGTTATAAGGCGAAACGCTGCCGGCGGCCGCTGCCTGGGAGAAGGCATTCTGCATGGTGAGCGTGGGACTGGGTGCGCTGTGGTTGATGGAGACGGGCGTGGAGAAGGGTGGATTGGAGGCGAGCCCGGTTACGAGGTTGGTCTCCGGCTGGTTGTAGAGGATGCCGTAGTCGAGGTGGACGACGGTAGTGCCTTTGCCGTTGAGATCCCAGGCGATGCCAAGGCGGGGCTCCCAGAGGTAGTTCTGGCCATAAGCGAGGCGGCCGCGGCCGTCGGTGTTCGCGCGCGCCAGCGAATCGCTGCCGGGATCGAAGAAGACCAAACGATTCTGGCCTTCGGTCGGGCTGCCATTCCACTCAAAGCGGAGGCCGGCTTCGGCGGTGAGGTTGGGCCGAATCTTCCATGAGTCGACCACATAGGCGCCGACCGCGCTGGTGAAGATGCGGCTGGCTGGCGAGCCGGGCGTCACGATGAAGGTAGTCGGCTGATCGTTGAGGAAAGCCGTGAGGTTGAGGAAAGTGAACCGGCTGGTGTCGCCGCTGAAATTGGAGTTGATGAAGCGCCGGTACTCGCCACCGAAACGGAACGAGTGATTGCCGTGGAGGACGCTGAAGGTATCAGAGAGAACGCCGAGGGTGTCTCCGCGGCCCTGGGGTTCGCCGGAGGGCCCGCCAAAAGTGAGGCCGATGTTGCTGACGGTGATCTGGGGTAGGCCGACATTCGCGGTAATGCCGTTGCTGATGCCGTAGGTCGTAGGATTGGCTTTGAAGCTTGGCGTGAAGGTGATGAAGATGCGGTTCAACCCAAGGCGAGCTTCATTGACCTTGTTGGAGCCGAACGTGTGCGTCTCCACCACAGTGAGCAACTGACGCGTCGCGGGGCGGGCGTCGCCATATCCGGGGATGGTGTCGGCGACGGTCGGCGCCAGCGGCTCGTTGCGTGAATCCTTTTGGATCGCGTAGTAGCCGTGGAGGCGGTCGTTGACGCCGATCTGATGAAGGATGTCCACGGTGCCCTGGTCGATGGTGACGAGCGCGCTTCCGGATCCGACGAAGTTGCTGCCGGAATTCGGCGCGGGCAGCAGCGTAAGAAGTTTCTGGATGGTGGAGTCGGCGCCGACCGCTCCCTTGGGGGGAACGCCCGCGTTCACGGTTTCGCCCTGACGCTGACGCGTGGCTTCATAGCTGAGGAAGAAGAAGGTGTGGTTGCGCCAGATAGGCCCGCCCACGTCGCCGCCAAACTGGTTGCGGATGAACTGCGACTGGCGGACGTGCGTTCCGCTCACCGTGAACTGGGGGTTGAAGTAGTTGCGGGCGTCGAAGAACTGGTTCCGGATGTAGTCGTACGCTTCGCCGTGGAAGGTGTTCGTGCCGGACCGCGTGGCGATGTTCACGATAGAGCCGGAGGAGCGGCCGTATTCGGCGGAGAAGGTGGAGTTGTCCGCCTTGAATTCAGCGACTGTGTTGATGGTCGGCTGGAAGGTGATCTGGTTCTGCACCATGTCGTTCAGGTTAATGCCGTTGATCATGAAGTTCACGGTGTCTTCACGCTGGCCGGCGGTATCGAAGGCGAGGGCGCCCTGGCCGCGGATCGGCTGGGTGAGAAAACCATTCGCTGGCGCCGTAACGGAGCCGGGGATCAGCGTGCCGAGGTCCACGAAATGGCGGCCGTTGAGCGGAGCCTGCTGCACGGTCTTCTGATCGACGACCTGGCCGATGGTGATGCTGGAGGTATCCACGACCGGCGCGGTGCCCTGAACGTTGACCACCTGTTGTGTGGTGCCCACCGAGAGGGTGACGTTTTCCGTTGCGGTGACGTTGACTGGGAGCGTAACGCCGTTGACCTGATGGGTCTGCATCCCGTTGGCGCTGACCGTAACGTTGTAGGTGCCGGGAATGAGCGACGAGACCTGGTAATTGCCAGAGCTGTCGGTCTGGACGGTGCGGACGTCACCTGTATTGGTGTTGGCGACTTTTACGGTGGCGTTGGGGACAACCGCGCCCGTGGGGTCGGTAACGGTGCCCTGGATGGTTGAAGTGGATTGCGCCTGGGCGCTGGGGACGGCCAGGATCACAGCGGCCAAAATGACACCAAAAGCCGCGACTGCCAGAGTGGAAACTCTGCGGAAGGTCACGTTTGCCTCCAAAAAAGTGTTGCCGGATTTTGTCTTCGATCTGGGAATTAAGGGACCAGGGGTGGTCGAACCTCTTCAGATTTTAACCAAATTTATCGACAGCCGCTGGCGCCCGCCCTTTTCAGACGCTTCGGCGCGCATCCGGGGAGCAGGAACACTCAGGAATGTGACGAAATGCAGTGATTTGGTACCCGCTTTTGCACCTGCTATGGTGCAGCGGGAGAGGGGTTCGCGATGGTAAAATAAGGATGGAAACGAAGCGCGTAAAGCGTTCGTTTTTCGAGAGTTTTTTCGGATCAAGTGCCCCGCCGAAAGCGCGGCAACGCGGCCCTCACCGAGACCGCGAGGGCTGAGCAAGTTTCCCCGAAATCTGGACCGGAGTTGCATGGCTACCAAAGAGCTGACCCCTGAAAGCGCAATCCCTTTGAACGCGAACGGCAACGGCTCGTATACGGGCGAGAACATCAAGGTGCTGGAAGGCCTGGAAGCGGTACGGCTGCGGCCCGCGATGTATATCGGCTCGACGGGCGAAATGGGATTGCACCACCTCGTCTATGAAGTGGTGGACAACTCGGTGGACGAGGCGCTGGCCGGGTACGCTGCGAAGATCGACGTCACCATCCACGACGACAACTCCATCACCGTGGTGGATGACGGGCGCGGCATTCCGGTCGACGAGATGACGCTGGACAACGGAGAGAAGATGCCGGCCGTCCAGGTGGTGCTGACGAAGCTGCACGCCGGCGGCAAGTTCGATACGTCGACGTACAAGGTTTCCGGTGGACTGCACGGCGTGGGCGTCAGCTGCGTGAACGCGCTGGCGGAACAGCTGAACGTCGAAATATGGCGCGACGGCCACACCTGGGAGCAGGAGTACGCGAAGGGGATTCCGACCTCGAAGCTGAAGAAGACGGGCACATCGAAGAAGCGCGGAACCAAGGTCCACTTCCTGCCGGATAAGTCGATCTTCACGGCCACCGAGTACAACTACGACACGCTGGCACAGCGGCTGCGCGAGCTGGCGTTCCTGAACAAGGGCCTGACCATCACGCTGACCGACGAGCGCGTGACGGATCCGAAAACGGGCGAATCGAAGCGGAACGAGTTCCGCTATGCGGGCGGCATCGCGGAGTTCATCAAGCACCTGAACCGCGGGAAATCCGTGCTGCACGACAAGCCGATCGTGATGGAAGGACTGCGCGACGGCGTGGACATGGAAATCGCGCTGCAGTACAACGACGGCTACTCCGAGACGGTGTTCTGCTTCGCGAACAACATCAATACGGTGGACGGCGGCTCCCACCTGTCGGGCTTTCGCACGGCGCTGACGAGGACGATCAACTACATCGGTCAGCAACTGGGGCTCTTCAAGGACGTGAAGGAGAACCTGACCGGAGACGACGTGCGCGAAGGCCTGGTGGCGGTGATCAGCGTGAAGCTGCCGCAGCCCCAGTTCGAAGGACAGACCAAGGGCAAGCTGAATTCGGACATCGCCGGAACCGTGCAGGCGCTGGTTAACGAGCGGCTGGGCGCGTTCCTGGAGCAGAATCCGCCGGTCGCGAAAAAGATTATCAACAAAGCGATCGAGGCGGCGCGGGCGCGGGAGGCAGCGCGTAAAGCGCGCGATCTGACGCGCCGCAAAGGCGCGCTGGACGGCGGTGGACTGCCCGGCAAGCTGGCTGACTGCTCCGAGCGGGATCCCGATCGCTGCGAGCTGTATCTGGTCGAGGGCGAGAGCGCAGGCGGAACGGCGAAGCAGGGCCGCGATCGCAAGTTCCAGGCGATTCTGCCGCTGAAGGGCAAAATCCTGAACGTGGAGAAGGCTCGCTACGACAAGATGCTGGGGCACGAGGAAATCCGCGCCATGATTACGGCGCTGGGCACGGGCATCGGCAAGGACGATTTCGACGCCACGAAGCTGCGCTACGGCAAGATCATCCTGATGACCGACGCCGACGTGGACGGATCGCACATCCGCACGCTGCTGCTGACGTTTTTCTTCCGGCACATGAACGAGCTGATCAAGCGGAGCAATGTGTACATCGCGCAGCCGCCGCTGTTCAAGATCAAGAAGGGCAAGTTCGAGCAGTACATCAAGGACGAGCGCGAGTTCGTTCGCGTCATGGTGAAGCGCGCCGCCGAGGGCATGATCATTCGCTACGGCGAGGGCGCGGCCAAGCTGGAAGGTGCGGCGCTGACGAAGTTCATGGGGCAGCTGAACGAGTATCTCGGCTTCTTCGACAAGGTGAATAAGCGGCTGCGCAATGAAGAGGTGACGAATCTGCTCGCGAAGCACGAGCTGATCCGGCGCGCCGACTTCGAGAGCGTGAGCAAGCTGGAAGCGCTCTATAAGGACCTGGCGAAGATCGAGAAGAAGTACCAGTTCAAGGCGCTGAGCAAGCCGGTGCAGGACGAGGAGCATCAGACCTGGTCTCTCAGCTTCGTTGACGCGCAGGGCGCGGAGCGCAAGGTTGACTGGCTGCTGGCCTCCACACCGGAGTATCGGCAGATGATGTCGAAGCACGGGCAGATCAGAGAGATGCTGGAGCCGCCGTTCGTCATCGAATATGCGAGCAAGGCCACCGGGGCAGCCGCGGAACCTGAGGAGCCGGAAGGCGTCGAATCAGCTCCGGAAGGCGCCGATGCCCAGGTGGGCAAGGCCGCTGCTCCGGGAACGAAGCGGGGCGGCAAGATCCAGGAGCCGGTGGAGAAGCAGACGCCGCGGGACCTGTTCGAGTACGTCATCGAGCAGGGCCGGCGCGACTACCAGGTACAGCGCTACAAGGGCCTGGGCGAGATGACGGCTTCGCAGCTGTGGGAGACGACGATGGATCCCGAGCGGCGCACGCTGCTCAGCGTCAGGCTCGAGGACATCGCCGAGACGGAGACGATCTTCACCACGCTGATGGGCGAGGACGTCGAAGCGCGGCGCAAGTTCATCGAAGACAACGCGCTGGACGTGAAGAACCTGGATATCTAAAACTGGAGCAGAACGCGATGACCCTCCGAAAAGGAGGGTCATTTTCTTTGGTAGGCGGCCTAGCGACGGCCGGCGAGCACCAGGAACACAAACGCGACCATGGCCCGCAGCTTGTGATTGAACGCGGCGCGGGCGCGTTCGGATGCGGAAGAATTTGTGACAGGGTGCTGCGTGAGGCAGTAGAGGAGGCGCCGCCGGGCCGCCCGCTCCTCACACCACTCCACGATGGACCACAGGAGTGCTGAAATTCTCCACATATCCACTACGATGGCACGGATCGAACTGCAGTTGACCCGTCCAACACGTGACTCGCCATAATTCACGCCGTATTGATCGGGGTTGTTCGGGCAAATGCGCGAAGATTTGCGCATTTTGGGCGGGATGAAACACGCCTGTTCATGAGGCGTGCACGGCAACGTCATTCAACGCGCGCCCGAGCGCCTCGCCCGTAGCGCAGCAGGCCCGCATCTTACGAAGCATAGGGGAGATTTGCGATGCAGCGCGCTGGAGTCGCAGCCTGGGCCGTGCTCAGGAGACTGCTTGCTGAACGCGGCGGCTGCGTTCCCGAAGCTGGGCGGTCGCTGCACGATGGCAGCGGAGGCAGAGAGTGCGGATGTTCTCCAGGTCGCATTCACCGCCGCCTTCGCTGACAAGAAGGATGTGGTCGGCGTCCCAGAGACTCTTGCGGTGCAGGCTGCGCATCCCCCAGTGCTGCAGCAGTTCGTGACGGCGGGAGCCGCGCGACCGGCGAAGCTGGCGCAGGGCGGCCAGCGTGTCGATGCCACATCCGGCGCAGAGGCCGCGGTCCCGCGCGAGGACCTGATCGCGGAGGTAGGCGGGCTGCGAGCGCAGCTTCCACTCATGCACGCAGTAG
>DASYYN010000187.1:0-15977 GCA_035933815.1 Acidobacteriaceae bacterium | reverse complement strand
CAGGCTGATGTGCCTTGCTACGACCGTCAGCGGAACCCATACGCCGACGACCAATCCCCACACCCAGGCACGTCGTCCTGTCAGGAACCCGCACAGGCCGGCGCTGAGCAGCAGGGAACCGGCCGTGATGCCGGTGTCGTCCCAGTGAGGACGCGAATCCATCCACGCAATCGAGAGCCCTAAGGCAAGCGCCAGGAAAAACACTCCGGCTTCCAGGACCCGCAACGAACGTGTCTCTGCTTGCACCATGGCTTCCTCGCGCGATGCCATGACGGTAGCTCCCAAGCCTCCTGCAGGCAAGTGAATTAAGGCCCGGCCACCGCCGCCCCGCCATAGCTCGACAGCACCTTGCCATCGCGTCCCAACAGCAGCGCCGCCCCGCGCTGCGGCCCCATTGTGAAGCGGATGTGCGCTCCCGTCGCGGCGTCCACAATATCGACCGGCTGCGCATCTGCCGATTCGTTGCTGAAGGTGTAGAGCACCGCGTCCTCCAGCATCGTCGGGAACGCCAGCACGCTGCGCGCCAGGGGCTGCTCTTCCCGAAACGCCGGCTTCACGCCCGCCTGCTCGAGCGCCCAGCGATACAGGGCGGCGGTCGCGTCGTATCCTTCCGTGAATTCCACCGGATCCGCGGTCCATAGAATTTTCCCGCTTCCATGTCGGATCACTGCAAATGTCTTCCCATCAGCGAATCGCATGGTCAGCGTCTCCGACTGCTGCACTGCCGCGGGAAATCCGAGCTGGAAAGTCTTTCCATCCGGCAGCGCCATCGTCGAACCGCGCACCACCAGCGGCCCCACCTCGGCCTTCGCTCCGAGCGGAGTCATCCGATCCACCGCCTGCCAGTGCTCATCGCGATCCACGGGCCCGGTGATCAGCACCGTTCCACCCTTCGCGGCATAATCCATCAGCCGGCTCCACGCCGCATCCGTCAGCCCCTGGGGACTCGGCAGGAATACCAGCTTTGGCGACCCCAGTTCCGCAATCCGATTCTCCGGCAGCATGCGAACTGGCTGGTGATCCCAATAGGCCATCGCCCGCAATGCCTTCTTCTGCGTATCGAGCGCGAGCCCCCAGAGCACCGAATACTGCAGCACCTGCGACGTCACCATCGTCACTGGCGGCGGCTGGATTTTCGTGAAGCTCTGCGGGCTCCGATTCACGAAGGCCGCATACCCGCGCAGCACCTCCGCCTCTGGCTTCTCCGTTCCATCCGGACGGACTGCGCCAATCGGAATCTCATTGTCGTTGGCCATGTAGGCGTTCACGTTCCACACCCACTCCAGCGCGCCCGCGGCCTGGGCAAACGCGATGGCAATCTTCCGCTCCAGCTGATCGCCCTCGATCTCCGCGCTCAGCCGCAGATGATCGTCCATCGTCAGCCGCCGCTGCTCACCGGTCTCCTGAATCAGCAGCGGCTTGCCCGCAAACTTCGGAGCGAGGCTCGCCCACAGGATCGCGTCGTAATCCCACCACGTGTGATCGGCGGTGAAATCGATATCCGGCCCATAGAACGCCGGCGAAAGACGGCCCGCGACGCCGCCCTCGTCCTGCCCCACAGTGATCAGCTGCTGCGAACCCGTCTCCCGGATCATCGCCCGCATCTGCTTCACCCAGCCGTCAAAGATGGATTGCGCGAACAGGTTGTAGTCATAATCCTTCAGCGGATTGAAGCCGCTCCGTACCGCGTCGCCTTCGAACGCGTGCGCCTTCGGGAGCGCCAGCGGATCCTGCGCGGCCTCTTTGGGCGATTTGGCCGTCGGCTGCGCCTGCAGATCGCGCCCGATGCCGAGCGAGGGCTCCGCCCAGTCGTGCAACAGCTTCGGCTTGTCTGGGTATCGCTCCGCAATCCACTTGCGCCACGCCGCCGTCTCGAAAGGATCGTAGTTGGGCAGCGTCTTCCATAAATTGCGGTTGGCGCTCGGCTCGTTGATCAAATCCCACGCAAGAAAAGGCACCGCATGGAAGCGCTCGACGAGGGAGCGCGCATACAGCTCCTCGTTGTGCAGCGAGACGGGATCGAGATAGCCGTTCTCACCGCCGAACTCATTCGGATAAAACGCGAAGAGATTGAACTGCACCGGCAGGCCATTGTGCCGGGCACACATCAGGAAAGCCTCGATGGTGCGCAGCGCGTCCTCGCTCATCTGCCCGTTCGGCGCCAGCTCCTGCTTCCACGCTGTCCACAAGCCGGTGCGGATCATGTTCAGCCCCGCCCCGCGAATCTGCGCCATATCGCGATCCCACACGTACGCATTCGGCTTCATCAGGTACATGCGCGAGACATCGCCGGACATATACGTCGTGCCCACCACCGGGAGCGGCTTGCCGTCGAGCTGGAAATAATCGCTGCCCACCGTGAGCTTCGGCCCCGACAGCAAGTAGTTCCAGTCACGCATCCAGAATCCGGAGCGATAAACGCGCAGCGGCTTTCCGTCGCGCAGCAGCGTCGTTTCGACGGTGTGAAATCCGCGTCCTTCCGCCGCACTCGCCGGCAGCGTGACCGGATGTTCTGCGTCGGCCGGAATAGTCGCGTCATAATGCACCGCGTCGTCTTCGCTGCTCACGCGGATGTGCAACGAACTGGGTGCCCCATCCTTTTCTCCCACAGATGTGGGTGCCCCATCCTTTTCGCGCGGCGGTGTTCCGCGCGAAAGGGTGGGCAAGGGATCCGGCCAGGTCAACCGAAACTCCAGCGCCTCCCCCGGCAAAAACAACGGCACCCGAGGACGGAGCGCAAACCGATCCTGCTTCCGCACCGCGATCTCTGCGAGCATCCGGAGCAGCTTCGAATTGCTGAAAAAATCGGCATCCGGTTCGCAGGCCACCAGAATCCACCGCCCACCCACAAAACGATGCGTGTTGTGGTCCAGTTCGATCACCGGAGCCGACAGCTTGCGCCCCTCGCGCTCTCCCCAGGCGAGCGTCGTCAGATCCATGTCCTCGTAGCCGGTCGCGCCGCCGCTGGTGTCGCCATTCACCACGCTCAGCCGCACCACAGGACTGAACGCCCGCTTCCATCCAAACGACGGCAGCTGCGGGAAGACATCCGGATTGGCCGCGAACTTCAGCCCATCCGCAGAGCCCGGCGTCTGCTGATAGTCATGAATGAACAGCTCCAGCGACTGCGCCACGCTCGCCGTCCGCAGATGCCATCCGCTCGCGTCCTGATAAGCCGCGCGCGTGAACGGCTTACCACCCAGCACGATAAGATTTCCGCCGCGATCGAGGTATGCGAGAATCGCGTCCCAATCCGCCTCCGGCCATGCCGATCCATACGGCAGGACGAGCAGATTTGTATCCGCTCTCGCCAGCGGCTGACCCAGACCCGCCGCATCGACGAACTCCGCATCCGCAAACGCCGCCCGCAGGCCAGCTTCACTCGGAGCAGGAGAATCCGCCGCCGGAAATCCCGGCTGCCAAAACACCACGGTCTTTGCAAAGGAAAACGCAGGAAGAAGAACGAACAGAACTGGCAGAAAGGTCCGAATGAAAGCGCGCATTGCAGGATGTGCCTCAGTGGAACGTCCCACCATATCACCGGGCGGCGGCGAAGCAGCGCATCGCTATACTGACTCAGGAATCCCGCACGATGAGTGTCGCTCCCAACCCGGAATTCATGCGCCGCGCCATCGCGCTCGCCTCGGAAAACGTGCGCAGCGGCAACGGCGGACCCTTCGGTGCCGTCATAGTCCGCGACGGCGTGATCGTCGGGGAAGGTACAAATCGTGTCACCGAGAAGAACGACCCGACCGCCCACGCCGAAATTACCGCGATCCGCGCCGCCTGCCAGCAACTCGGCACCTACATGCTGCATGGCTGCGAAATCTACACCAGTTGCGAACCCTGCCCCATGTGCCTGTCGGCGATTTACTGGGCGCACCTCGACCGCATCTGGTATGGCAACACCAGCGCCGACGCCGCACGCGCCGCATTCGACGACGCGAAGCTCTACCGCGAAGTGGCGACGCCCCCCGCCCAGCGTGCGATCCCCGGCGCCTGCCTGTTGCATGACGAAGCCTGGGAATCATTCCAGCTCTGGATCGAGTCGCCAAACAAGATCCTTTACTGATTCACTACACCTGTCATCCTGAGCGAAGCGCCGCAGGCGCGAGTGGAAGAGCCTGGCCTGAGCGCAGCCGAAGGCACCTGCATTTCGTTCCTCCTGATTTCTGATTCCTGTGCCCTGCCTCCCGCATCTCTTCATCCATGGAATACAGACTGTTGGGACGCTCGGGGCTCAGAGTCTCCGCGCTCAGCTTTGGCGCGGCCACCTTTGGCGGCGGCAACGAATTCTTCAAAGCCTGGGGACAAACCAATGTCGATGAAGCGCGCCGCCTCGTCGACCTCTGCATCGAGGCCGGCATCAACCTCTTCGACACCGCCAACGGGTACTCGAACGGGCTTGCCGAGGAGATCCTCGGAAAAGCGCTGCAAGGCAAGTGCAACGATGTCCTCATCTCGACGAAAGTCTTCTTCCCCATGGGCAAGGGCCCCAACGAGCTGGGCACCTCGCGCCAGCACATTCTCGAGCAGGTCGACGCCAGCCTGCGCCGCCTCGGGACGGACCACATCGACATCTATCATATGCACGCCTTCGACGCCTTCACGCCCGTCGAAGAGGTGCTCGACACGCTCAACACCCTCGTCCACGCGGGTAAAGTCCGCTACATCGCCTGTTCGAATTTCTCCGGCTGGCACCTCATGAAGTCGCTCGCCGTCTCCGACCGTTACGGCTGGACGCGCTACGTCGCGCATCAGGTCTACTACTCGCTCGTGGGCCGCGAATACGAATGGGAACTCATGCCGCTGGCGATCGATCAGGGTCTCGGCGCGCTCGTCTGGAGTCCGCTGGGCTGGGGACGCCTCACCGGCAAAATCCGCCGCGGCCAGCCGCTGCCCGCCACCAGTCGCCTGCACAAGACCGCCGCCGAGGGACCGCCGGTCGATGACGAGTACCTCTACCGCGTTGTCGACGCCATCGACGCTATCGCAAAGGAAACCGGGAAGTCCGTCCCGCAGATCGCGATCAACTGGCTCCTGCAGCGGCCCACGGTTTCGAGCATCATTCTCGGCGCGCGCAACGAAGAGCAGTTGAAGCAGAACCTCGCGGCTGCTTCATTCCAGCTCACGCCCGAGCAGGTGAAGAAGCTCGATGCGGCCAGCGAAACAAAGCTGACCTATCCCTACTGGCACCAGCGGGGCACCAGCTTCCGGAATCCTCCGGCAGTGTGAAGCGACGGCCGCGGCCCACCTCCCGGCCGCGGTCCCTCAAAAGTAGGATCGGAGAGCC
Source organism: Acidobacteriaceae bacterium (assembly GCA_035933815.1). Lineage (GTDB taxonomy): Bacteria > Acidobacteriota > Terriglobia > Terriglobales > Acidobacteriaceae > Palsa-343. The sequence goes on along the minus strand of DASYYN010000187.1, from coordinate 10,684 downwards.
TCCGGCAGATGGCCTAAGCTGAACGTGCTAGGGGCCTCAGGATGTTCAACCGCTGTCGCAAGCTTCTGCTGAACGGATTCACCGCGCAGATCGTCGTGGTGCTGGCGTTTCTGGCGGTGTTCGTCTATCTTGCGCTGCGCGACTATCCCCGCCACGATTTCGTCTGCTACTGGTCCTCGTCGCAACTGCTGGCCGCCGGACACAATCCCTACGACCCGAGCGCGATTCGGCAAATCGAGCGCGCACTGGGATTTGCCGAGCAAGGCCCCGCGTTCATCATGCGCAACCCGCCGCTGATGCTTCCGCTCGTTGCGCCTCTCGCGTGTTTCCCCTTGAAGGTCGCCATTCTGCTGTGGGCAGGACTGATGCTGACGCTGGGTTCGCTGGCTTGCTGGATGCTCACGCGCAACTGCCCGGACAAACGCGACCTCCTCATTTACTTTGCGCCTCTGCTGATCTGTCTCTGGAACGGCCAGTCGACCACGATTGTGCTGTTTGCGGTTGCCTTCTTCTTCTGCTTTTCGCGGAAGCGGCCCGTCGCATCGGGCGTGCTGCTGTCGCTGACGAGCATCAAGCCGCACCTCCTGCTCCTGTTTTGGCCGGTGCTTGCGCTGGATTGCATCCGGCGCCGCGACTGGAAAGTCCCCGCCGGCGTCCTCGCAGGAACCGCTGCGCTTGCGGCGGTCAGCTTCTGCCTCGATCCGCATGCCTGGGCGCAGTACCGGCTCGCCATGAACCAGCAGGGGATCGGCACGCAATTTCTCGCCAACGTTTCCGCGGAGCTGCGCTTCCTGCTTTTCCCCCGCCTGCCCTGGGTGCAGTTCATCCCTTTTCTGGTCGGGTTGGTCGCGGCCCTGGTTTGGTATGCGAGAAGACCGGACTGGAAATGGTCCACGCAGGGGGCCCTGCTCATCGGCCTGTCCGCGGTTTTGTCGCCCTATTCCTGGACGTACGACCTCGCGCTCGTTCTGCCTGCCGTGCTCACGCTGCCCGCCACCGAAAAAGTCCGTCAATGCGTGATCCTCGCGTCGCTCATGACGCTGCTGCCGCTCGAATGGACCCGCGTCTGGGCGTCGCCCGCGATGTCTTTCGCCGGCGTCTTCTGGGTCGGCTGGTATTGCCTCGCGCGATTCAGATTTTCCCAGCCTGCTCCGGCCTGCGATCCCGCCCTCGGCTAACGCACGCCGCTATACTGGCAGACCATGAAATTCCGCCGTTGCGCCGCGCTGCTGTTCAGTCTTCTTGCGTTCGCCGCCACAGCCTCCGCGCGCGTGGTGCGCATTGAGATCCTCAGCCGCAAGCCCGTCCTCAACGGGCAGCCATTCGGCTCTGCCGGCGCTTACGAAGAGATCACCGCCCGGCTGTACTTCGCGGTCCGCCCCGACGATCCGCACAATCGCATCATCGTGGACCTCGACAAAGCTCCGCGCAACGCTTCCGGCGAAGTCGAATTCTCCTCCGACGTGTATCTGCTGCGGCCGGTCCACGGCGGCAACGGCGCGCTGCTGCTTGAAATCCCAAACCGCGGCGGCAAAGGCCTGCTGCGTCTCGTCGACGGAGGCGCGCTCGCGGGGACTGCTTCCGGTCCGTCCGCCTGGGGAGACGCGTGGCTTCTCCGTCAGGGATATACCTTTGCCGATCTCGGCTGGCAGTGGGACGCACCTCCCGGTGGCCTGCGTCTGTACGCACCCGTTGCGACGGACCGCGGCCGCTCCATCACCGGGCTGCTGCGCGACGACTTTACTCCTGTCGCCGCGACGAACGACTGGCCGCTCGGCCACATCATCGTCGGGCGCGTTGGCGGTACTGAATATCCCGTAGCCGACCCAGCGGACCCCCGCAATGCCCTGACCGTCCGCGATACGCCGGAAGGCCAGCGCACCGTCATTCCGCGTTCGGAGTGGTCCTTCGCGAAATCCGCCGACGGCCATCTCACGCCCAGCGACCGCGACATTCATCTCAATTCCGGATTCCAGCCTGGCCGCATTTACGAACTGGTCTACGTTGTCAAGGATCCCGTTGTCGCCGGACTCGGCTTTGCCGCCGTCCGCGACTTCGTCTCCTGGCTCAAATCGCCGTCCTCCTCCACGCCCGCTCCCATCGCGCCCGTACAGCGCGCCTACGCTGCCGGCATCTCGCAGTGCGGACGCTTCCTGCGAGACTTCCTCTACGAAGGCTTCAATCAGGACGAGTCGAACCGCAGGTCGCTCGACGGTGTGCTCGCCCACGTAGGCGGCGCCGGTCGCGGCGACTTCAACTACCGGTTCGCCCAGCCCTCGCGCGACGCGGAGCCCATGTCATCGCTCTTCTGGCCGACCGACATCTTCCCATTCACCGACGAGCCCGAGCACGACCCGGCCCACCCGGACGCCGCACCCCAGGGCCTGCTCGACCGCGCGCGCGCCGACCGCGTCGCGCCCAAGGTCTTCTTTTCCCACACATCATTCGAATACTGGGGACGCGCCGTCTCGCTCATCACCACCACCGCCGACGGCCAGCGCGACATGCCCATCGGACCCGATATCCGCGTCTACTACTTCACCGGGCTGCAGCATTTCTCCGGCCCCTTCCCGCCGGTCCGCGGCGCCGGCGAAATCGCCAGCCAAAATCTGATGACGCCGCTGCCGATCCACTGGTTCTGGCGGGCCATGATCACCAACATGAATGCCTGGGTCCGTGACGGCATTGCTCCGCCACCTTCGAGCTATCCGCATGTCGCAGACGGAACGCTGGTTCCCAGGCAGAAGCTCGCATTCCCAGCGATCCCAGGTGCCCATCCGCCCAACAACATCAGCGAGGCGTTTCATCTCGACTTCGGACCCAACTGGCGCACGACACGCATCCTCACGATCCAGCCGCCCATTGTCGGGCCGCAGTTCCCGGTGCTGGTCCCGCAAGTCGATGGGGACGGCAACGAGCGCGCCGGCATCCACCTGCCGGAGATCAGCGTGCCTCTCGCTACTTACACCGGATGGAACCTCCGCGCGCCCTCCACCGGAGCGCCCGAAGAGCTCGTCTCGTTTCTCGGCTCAGATTTCCCCCTTGCGAAGACCGCAGCCGAGCGCAAAGCCTCCGGCGATCCGCGGCCTTCGATTGCGGAGCGCTACTCCAGCCGCGACGACTACCTCGCGCGCTACAGGAAAGCGGTCGACGATCTCGTCCGCCAGCGCTGGATCCTCCCCGAAGACGCCTCCGCCCTCGACACAGAAGGCGCCGCCGAGTGGGACTACTACACGAAGTGAGCCGCCGCTGACCGCTTCGTCGCTGACCGTCTCATCGCTAACCGCTGTACCGCAGTCCGTTTTATCGCTGCTCCTGGAGTGCTATACTCGAAGGTTGCGGGCATACCCCGGAAGTCCCTCTTTTTCCGGCCTTTTGCCCCACAATTTCCATTCAAAAGCGAATCAGAGGTCTTCATGTCCGGCCATTCAAAATGGGCGACCATCAAGCATAAAAAGGGTGCGCTCGACGCCAAGCGCGGCAAGATCTTCACGCAGCTGATCAAGGAAATCACCATCGCCGCCAAAGCCGGCGGAGGCGACCCCGACAGCAATCCTCGCCTGCGCACCGCCATCGCTGCTGCCAAGGCCGAGAACATGCCGAACGACAACATCAAGCGCGCCGTCCAGCGCGGCACCGGCGAGATCCCGGGCGTCACCTACGAAGAAGTGTCCTTTGAGGGCTACGGCCCCGGAGGCGTGGCGCTGATCGTCGAGGCCACCACAGACAACCGCAACCGCGCTGTCTCTGAAATCCGCCACACCTTCGCGAAACATGGCGGCAACCTCGGCGAGCCGAACTCCGTCCGCTTCATGTTCCAGAAGAAGGGCATCATCGCCATCCCGAAGACAGCGGCCGACGAAGAGAAGCTCATGAACATCGTGCTCGAGAACGGCGGCGAAGACCTGAACGACGAAGGCGATACCTGGGAAATCATCACCGATACGCAGTCCTTCGAAGCTGTTGCCAAAGCCGTTCGCGAAGCCAACATCGAGACGGTGATGTCCGAGATCACGATGATCGCCTCCACCTATACGAAACTCGAGGGGCCGGTCGCCGCGCAGATGGTCCGCCTGCTTGAGGCGCTGGAAGACCACGACGATGTCCAGCACGTCTATTCCAATTTCGACATGGACGCCAAGCAGCTGGAAGAAGTCACCAGCTAAGCCTGTTTGCAGCAGTTCCTGACAGGCCGCCGTCCGGCGGCCTTTCCTTTGGGCGCAGCACTTGCAGTCTGGAGAAGGACCAGCAGGAATGAAGAAAGCTTCGTTTGCCTTGTTTCTCGCGTCCCTGATTTTCGCCGTTACCGCATCCGCTCAAAAGTCTCCCAAAATCGAAAGTTCCTCAGCCTCATCCTCGGCAGCAGCGATGTCCGGCCCGGCCGCGGCCGAGTTGAATACGCGCCCCTGGGAATACGGTCCGTTTTTTGAGGGCGGGAAAGGCGTCGGCGATCGCGGCAGCTACAAGTTCGCGAGCGCGGGCATTCGGCTCGGCAAAGTCATCACCGGCCCGTTCGGACCTGGTTTCCTGCGCGGGCAATTCGAGTATGCCGGCGAGCTGATGCCGTATTGGCAGGCATTTACGCCGGCGCCGCACCAGCAGACCGTCACGTACCGCGATCCGGCGAGCGGCCTGATGTTTTCCTACGTCGCCAATTTTGGCGGAGGCACGTTCACCGGCTTTAGCCTTACCCCCATCATTCTCCGGTGGGATTTCCAGCCGCACGGCCGCATCGCTCCGTGGTTTCAGGCGGCGGGGGGGCTCATCTACACCACGCATAAATTTCCGCCTGATGTTCTGGTTCCGCATGGACTGCCCGGTGGCACCAGCGTCTTCAACTTCAGCCCCCAGGGCGGAGTCGGCGTGCAGTACTTCCTCAGCCCGACCCATTCCCTGATGCTGTCGGTGAATGGCGTCCACATCTCCAGCGCGTCGCTGGGCGACAAAAACCCCGGCGTGAACGCGAGCGTTCAGTTCCAGATCGGCTACACCTGGTGGAGCCGCAAACCCAGTCCGTAACTTTCGGAACCGCCTGCATCGAAAGCTGCATTGACGAAATGCAAGGCGGTCGTACCCTTCCAAAGGGGATTCAGAATCCGGTCCGTCCATGCCCGACACTCTTATCGAATGCGTGCCCAACTTCTCTGAGGGCCAGCGGCCGGAGGTGGTCCAGTCCATCCTTACCGCCATGCACGTCGATGGGGTGCGCCTGCTCGACTACTCCATGGACGGCGATCACAACCGCTCCGTCGTCACCGTTGCCGGTGCGCCGGCGGCCGTCGTCGAATCGGCGGTTCGTGGCGCTGCACGTGCGGCCGAACTGATCGACCTGACCACGCAGCAGGGCGTCCACCCCCGCATCGGAGCCGCGGACGTTATCCCCTTTGTGCCCATTCGCGGCCTTACCCTCGAACAATGTGCGCTCCTCGCCCGCCAGGCTGGCACCGAGATCTGGAATCGCTGCCAGGTTCCCGTGTACTTCTACGAGGCTGCCGCTGCGAGACCCGACCGCGCCATGCTGGAAGAAGTGCGCCGCGGGCAGTTCGAAGGGCTGCGCGATGCCGTGCAGCGAGAGGCTGCCCGGCGTCCTGACGTGGGCGGCCCGAACCTGCACCCCACCGCCGGAGCCTCCGCGGTAGGCGCGCGCAAGTTTCTGATCGCCTTCAATCTCTTCCTGGACACGCCCGACGTCGCCGTCGCTCGGGCCATCGCTCGTGACATACGCCAGTCCGGTGGCGGCCTGGCCGGAGTCAAGGCGATGGGTGTATCCGCCCAGGGGCAGGCCCAGGTCTCCATGAACATCACCGATTTCACCCGTACGCCGCTCGGGGAGGTCTACGCTGCCGTAAAGGAGAAGGCCCGCCGTCACGACGCCCAGCCTGCCCGTGCCGAGCTCATCGGACTCATTCCCGAGGCGGCTTTCGAGCAAAACAGTGACTGGGTGCGTCTTTTGCATGAATTCGATCCAGACAACAAGATTCTGGAGCGCCGCCTTGAGCATCCTTTGGCGTGGCCGGACGGCCGATAATCAGCGGCCTTTCCGGATAATCCGGATAAAATGAGAGTGCGCCCGCAGGTACGGCAGCTTTTGCCGGTTTTTCGGGTCAATAGAGCAGCAGGTCTCGGCAGCAAAGGCTCAGCCGGATTCCGGCAGAGGGAGCAATTCAGGCAGTGAAAATCGGCAGAACACTTTTCTTCGGAGCGGTCCTGGCATCCCTGTCGCTTGGCGGTTACTCCGCCCAGGCGGCGCAAATCGCCACCGATGCACGCTCCGCTATCCCCCGCGACGTTCAGCAGCTGATCGTCGTCGATTACGGCGTCATGCAGAACTCGCCCGCGGCGATGGACCTGAAGGCGCGCGTGCTGCCCCCCGAGCTGAAACAGCTGGAGACGGCGCTGAAGAACTCCGGCATGAACGAGAATCAGGACGTCGAGCAGCTCGCGTTCGCGGCCTATCGCGTCGGCAGCAGCAGCGAGAACGTCCGCATCCTGGGGATCGCGCAGGGGCAGTTCCAGATCAACGATATTCTGGCGAACTTCCGCAAGAACAAGGTCAAGGCGACCCTGATCCGCGCCAACCGGCTCTACCCGATGGGCGCCAGCGGCATGCTCGTGACCTTCCTCAATCCGACCACGATGGTCTTCGGCTCGACCGAATCGATCAAGGCTGCTCTGGACTGCCGTGACGGCCTTGCCCCGAGCTTTCTCACCAACGACTCGATGATGAGCGCCATGGGCCAGGTCGACTCGGAGCCCATCTGGAGCATCCTCGATACGCAGGGCACGCAGTACATGATGCATTCGCTGCTCGGCCAGGCCTCGCAACTGGCCGACTACGACCAGGTGAAGAAGCGCCTGCTCAACTCCAGCTACACGATGAACTTCAACAATGGCGTGAAGTTCAATTTGTACGTGGCCACCTCCGACACATTCACGGCGGCGACGATGTCTTCGCTGCTGAATGCCGCCGCCATGTACGAGAAGGTCAGCGGAACTCCGGTGGAGAAGCAGGCAATCGATGAGACCACCATCGACTCCACTGGCCCGCAGCTTTCGGTGAAGTTCTCGGCCTCGGACAGCCAGTTCGCAAGCCTGCTGCAGTCGCCGCTGTTTCAGAACGTCGTGCGCTAGCGCAGCTTTCGCACCCCGAGGAGCGGCTTTGGCCGCTCCTTTCGTTTTGCGCGGCCCTCGCGGCAGAGCGGAGCCTGATACAAAGTCTCTGATGGCTGGCAATACAGTACGCGACGTCCTCAACCAGGCAGCGGAGCGGCTGGCGCATGTTGCGAGCGGCCGGCGAGATGCGGAGTTGCTGCTGCTCCGCGTGCTGGGGCGGGATCGCGCCTGGCTGCTGACGCATGCCGACGCGCCGATCACACACGACCAGCGTACCCAGTTCGACGCGTGGGTAGGGCAGCGCGCACGCCACGAGCCCGTGCAGTACATCCTCGGCGAGCAGGAGTTCTACGGGCTGGCCATGCGGGTGACGCCGGAAGTGCTGATTCCGCGTCCCGAGACGGAGCATCTTGTCGAGGCGACTCTGGCGCGCGTCCCGCGTGAGCGCGCGGTGGAGATCGCCGACGTCGGCACCGGCTCGGGCGCCATCGCCGTGGCTCTCGCGCATGCTCTGCCTCTGGCGCGGGTGACGGCTCTGGACCTCTCGCCGGCGGCTCTCAACGTGGCGCGGGACAATGCCGTGCGGCACGGCGTCGCGGATCGGGTGCTTCTGGTCGAGTCGGATTTGCTGAGCGCCGTGCGCCGGCAGCAATTCTTTGCCATTGTGGCGAACCCTCCTTACGTAGCCGAGAACGAAGCCCTCCAGCCGCAGGTGCGGGACTACGAGCCGCATGCGGCGCTGTTCGCCGGGCCGACGGGGCTGGAGGTCTACCGCCGCCTGATCCCGCAGGCCTCGGACGCGCTCGCGCCCGGCGGGTGGCTGCTGATGGAAATCGGCCATGGGCAGCGCGATGCGCTGGCCGAGTTGCTGACCGGTTGGGACGCGGTCAGCTTCGCGGCCGATCTGCAGGGCATCCCCCGCGTTGCCATTGCACAGTGCGGCGATTGACAATGGCTGTATGAGCACAGTGACTGCATTCGCCGAAACGCCTCCTCTGGTTGAGGACTTTGAGACGAAACTGGACCGCCTTGCGCAGGTCGCGGTGAAGTCGGGACTGGGCCTCGCGCCCGGTCAGGAACTGGTGATGACCGCCTCGACCGATGCGCTGCCGCTGGCGCGAAAGATCACCGAGCACGCGTACAAGGCCGGCGCATCGCTGGTGACAACGCTGTTTACCGACGACGAGCAGACGCTGCTGCGTTATCGCCATGGGCAGGGGGACGGCTTCGATCGGGCGGCGGGATGGCTCTACGAGGGCATGGCCGCGGCCTACAAGAGCGGCGCCGCGCGGCTGGCGATCACGGGCGGCAATCCGTCGCTCCTGTCGAAGGAGGATCCGGAGAAGGTAAGCCGCGCGAACCGGGCGATGTCGAAGGCCTACCGTCCCGCGTTGGAACTGATCACGCGCCACGACATCAACTGGACCATCGTGTCGGCGGCGACTCCGGCGTGGGCGGCGGCCATGTTTGCCGATCTGTCGAAAGACGAGGCGCTGGCGAAGCTTTGGAATGCCATCTTCGCGGCGAGCCGCGCGGACCAGGCCGATCCGGTGGGCGCGTGGAAGAAGCACGACGACAAGCTGCATACCTGGGCCGATCGGATGAACGAGAAGCGGTACGCGACCCTGCACTTCAAAGGGCCGGGAACGGATTTGAAGGTCGGCCTTGCTGACGATCATCTGTGGCTCGGCGGTGGCACGACGGCGGGCAACGGGAATTACTGCATCCCCAACATGCCCACCGAAGAGGTGTTCACCACGCCCCACAAGGATCGCGTGGACGGTACCGTCCGCAGCACCAAGCCGCTGTCCTACCAGGGCACGCTGATCGAGGACATCCGGGTGCGGTTCGAGGGCGGGCGCATCGTCGAGGCGCATGCCTCGAAGGGCGAGCAGGTACTGCAGAAGATGATCGAGACCGATGACGGCGCGCGGCGGCTCGGCGAGGTATCCCTCGTCCCGGCTTCCTCTCCGATCGCGGCCAGCGGGCTGCTTTTCCTGAACACGCTCTTCGACGAAAACGCGGCCTGCCACATCGCGCTGGGCCAGGCGTACTCGAGCTGCCTGAAGGACGGCGACAAGCTGAGCCCGGAGCAGTTGGCGGCAAAGGGAGCGAACGATAGCCTGATCCATGTGGACTGGATGATCGGCTCGCAACAGATTGACGTGGATGGGATTAGTGCCAGCGGAAAAGCGGAGCCGGTGCTGCGTCGCGGGGAATGGGTGTAGAGCGGGGCCCCGTCCCATGTCTCCAAAATCGGGAGACATGGGGCACCCGGATCCGTAGCCGAGCGACTTTTTCGCCGGAACAGCGTTCCAATCCTGTATGCCGTGCCGCCGTATTGTCCCCCTGGCTCTCGCCGCTTTGCTGGTCCCCATCGCTCGAGCGCAGTCGCAGTACGCGCCGTCGCCCGCTCCGGTGTGGACGCCGCCTCCGGTGCTGAACAGCCTGGCCGCTGACGCCAGCTTCCACACGGAGTTCACCTTCAATCCGCAGACGCTGCAGAGGATGGGGCAGAACCTGCCCGATCCCGACAAGCCCATCGTGGCCAGGCTGCGCGGCATCACGGTGGACACCTACCGCTTCTCGCAGCCCGGCATGTACGACCCGGGAATCCTGCATGCGGTCCGTGAGCAGTATTCGGCGGCGGGATGGATGCACGTCCGCACCGATCAGCGGCGGCCGGTCGCTCCGCCTCCTCCTCCGCCCGGGGATGAGGCCGCGCAGCAGCAGTATTACGACGCGCAAATGCAGGCTCCGCGGGATCCGCTGCGGACGGACTTCTTCATCCACATGGTCCACAACAACGTGGAAGGCGCGGTGGTGCTGCTGGCGAACGACAAGAACGTCAACGTGATCTACGTTGATGCGTTTCTGAGCCCGCTGGATCTGCTGCACCTGCGCGGGCACTTCGGCATCCCCGATTTCGACTCGGATCAGATTGGCGTGCCGCCGCCGCAGTAGAGCAGGGAGCAGGCAATAGGCAATAGGGAATAGAAAAGGCCGCACAATCGTGCGGCCTTTCTGATTTCTGATCACTGGGTTCTGATTCCCGACTCCTGACTCCTGATTCCTGTTCTCAGATATGGCAGCTGGCGGCGCCGCGCTTCTCCAGATACTTCTGGTGGTATTCTTCGGCGCGCCAGAAGGTCGAGGCCGGGACGACTTGCGTCGCGATTGGCTTCGAGAAGCGCTTCTCGGCGGTGAGGCGCTCGATCGTCGCTTTCGCAGCGGCTTCCTGCTCGGGCGTGTGGTAGAAGACGACGCTGCGATACTGCGTGCCCCAGTCCGGACCCTGGCGGTTGAGCTGCGTTGGGTCGTGCAGGGAGAAGAACGCGTCGAGAAGCTGCTCGTAGCTGATCTTCGCGGGATCGTAGTCAATCTCGACCGCTTCGGCGTGACCGGTGCGGTCGGTGCAGACGTCCTGATAGGTCGGGTTCGGCTTGGTGCCGCCCTCGTATCCGACGGCGGTGGCGGTCACTCCGGGAAGCTGCGCGAATCGCGCTTCGACGCCCCAGAAACATCCGGCGGCAAATGTAGCTTTGGCCATTGGGGACCTCTCTTTCTCAGT